>MGTE01000033.1 GCA_001799275.1 Deltaproteobacteria bacterium RIFOXYD12_FULL_57_12 | reverse complement strand
ATGAGTTGTGAAATCGCCCGGAAGCGTAGCAGCGCTACGTTGAGGACGATTTCACAAGGAAGACGCCGCGCAGGATATTCTTGGCCGATCGGAGTAGATGTTCATTTTGCAAGAGGCTCAGTAGAAAAGAGTTGTTCGGCATGGGCCTGTACTTCCATATAAGTACACTACGCTGGGCTGGTCATCAACACAATACACAATCAGCGACATGAACCTGTCTGATACCTGGAATTTTTTTGACAAGATCTATTGCATTTCACTTGATGCCCGTATCGACAGGCGGGAGCAGGCGAAAAAGCAATTCTCGGGGGTGGGTCTGCTGGAACGGGTAGAGTTTGTCATTGTCGCAAAGCATCCTGAAAACCGGGTAAAAGGCATTTTTGAATCCCACATGCTTTGCCTGAAAAAGGGGCTGGAGGCCGGAGCACAACATATACTGGTCTTTGAGGACGATATCCTTTTCCGCAGCTTTGATCCCCGATCCCTTGGTGAGGCCTGTTCGTACCTGGACCGCTTCGAAACCTGGAATGGTCTGTTTCTTGGCTGCCTCACCAGCGGGAGTCGCAATACCCGCACACGGTCCCTGGTCAAAATCAAATACCGCTGCCTGGCCCATGCCTATGCCCTAAATGCTCCCTTTGCCAGGCGCATTGTCCGGGAAGAGTGGCGTGATATCCCCTTTGACGAGCTGTTGCGCAGGAACAACTCCAATTTTTTTGCCATCCATCCCATGTGCGCCTTTCAGGGGCTTTCCGGAACCGACAATCAGACTGTGGTCATCGACAGGATGCGCAGATTTTTCGGAGGACTGCCATTCATTCAGAAGGTAAATGAGCTTTATCAGAACCATAAGGCACTTTTTATTGTCGTGCATCTGGCCGTCCTTCTTGTACTCTTGCTATCCTGGCTTATGCTCGTTGATTACTAAGAGGAAAACATGCTCAACTATCGCCTCCTGTCCATCGTTTCCCTCCTGATCATTTGCTGTGCCGTCTTGGGCAACATGCGCCTTGACATCGACACGGACGTGGCTCGATTATTGCCGACCAGCGAACGATTCATTGCCGATGGTCTGGAAATCTTTAAGCACCACCCCATCCACGACCAGATCGCGGTTGACATCATGCTCAACCGTGATGATCAGGATGCCCTGGTGGAATGCGGCGTCTTTCTTGAACAGAAGATGAAGGACAGCGGACTCTTTGCCCAGGTCGGCACCGCTGCCATGGGCGAGCTTATTCCACGCCTTGCCGTTCACGTGGCCCGCAACCTGCCGCTCCTGTTTTCCAGAGAGGATATTCAGAAGATCGCCCCCCTCCTTGATCCTGACCGGATCAAGGAACGGTTACGCAAGCTGTATGAGGATCTGGGCAGCCTGGAGGGAGTAGGGCAGGCTGAGTTCATCGGTGTTGACCCCCTAGGCCTGAAGGACCCGATCCTGGCGAAAATGGCTTTCCTGGCCCCCACCATGAACACTAAATTTTACAGGGGAAGCCTGCTCTCCGGGGATGGTCGTCACCTCCTGGTGACGGCAAGACCGTTTGCCGCAGGAACCAATACGGCCTCTGCCCGTCGTATTGCAGAGTTTTTTTTGCAAACATCCCAAGAAATTGCAAAAAAATATGAACCCAGGGAAATACAGGTAACCTTGACACCCGTGGGGGCTTATCGGGCTGCTCTTGATAATGAACGTATCATCCGTCATGATGTGCAGTTTGCTCTTATTCTGTCAACCGTGGGCATCGGCTTGTTGCTGTTCTTGTCCTTTTCCAGACCCCTGATCGGCCTCCTGTCTCTGGTTCCGTCCCTCGCCGGCACGGCCGCGGCGCTTTTTGTCTATTCCTTATTCCATACTTCCATCTCGATCATGGTGCTCGGGTTTGGCGGGGCCCTCATCTCCATCACCGTGGACTACGGCATCGCCTATCTGCTTTTTCTTGACCAGCCCCATGAAACCAGGGGCAAAGAGGCGGCGCATGAAGTGATGGTCGTCGGGATCATGGCCCTGGCGACCACCGTTGCCGCCTTTCTGGTCCTCAGTTGCAGCGGGTTCCCGATCTTTACCGAACTGGGCGTGTTCTCCGCCATGGGCGTCCTGTTTTCCTTTCTTTTTGTTCATACTGTTTTTCCAAAAATTCTGCCGATCATGCCTCCAGGCAGGGACCGCGCGCTGCCCTTGCAGAGGTTTGTCAACATTCTCTATAACACCGGCAGGCCAGGCGCCATTGCCGCGGTTCTGCTGGCCTTTGGACTGATCTTTTTTGCGCGTCCGCAAGTTCATGTCAGTTTAGAGAGCATGAACACGGTCACTCAGGCCACCCAGGCGGCTGATAGTTTGTTTACCGAAGTCTGGGGGAAGATCGGCGAGCGGATCTTTTTAATGAGCGCGGATGATACGATCGCCGCCATCCAACAGCGCAATGATCTCTCCCTTGCCCGAACAGAAGAGGATGTGCAGCAAGATATCCTGGCCGCAGCCTTTGTCCCGTCGATGATCTTTCCGGGCATGGAAAGAGGAGCACAGAATTTGGCCGCCTGGCATGCTTTTTGGGACAGACACAGGGTGGAACAGGTTAAGGAGGCACTGGGCAGCGCAGGAACAAGGCTTGGCTTTACTTCTGACGCCTTTGCCCCCTTTTTAACCCTTCTTGAATCCGGAGTTGCGGCACAATCCCTGGACATCCCCCAAGAGTACTACGGACTGCTCGGGATTTCCGAGAACACCCATGAGCCCGGTCTGATTCAGTTCATCACCGTTGCGCCAGGAAAAAACTATGATGCCGCCACCTTTCTGGCCCGATATGGCGGGGACAGTAAAATCTTTGATCCCGCCTTTTTTGCCCAGCGCATGGCCCACCTGCTGTTTTCAACTTTTACCGCAACGCTGGTGACCATTGCCGGCGCTGTGGCCCTGCTCCTCTTTTTTGTCTATTTAAATTTGTCTTTGACGCTCCTAACCCTGTTGCCATCTGCTTTTGCCTATATCTGTACCCTGGGCACCATGAACCTAATCGGTCGCCCTTTGGATATTCCTGCGCTTATGTTGTTATCCATCGCCATACTCGGCATGGGCATTGACTATGCTATTTTCTCTGTGCGGGCCCATCAGCGGTACCGGGATATTTCGCATCCATCGTACGCCCAGGTGCGCAGCAGTGTCTTTCTGTCCGCCACTTCCACCCTGATCGGCTTCGGCGTACTCTGTTTTGCCGAGCACAGCCTGTTACAAAGCATTGGTATCGCCTCCCTGCTCGGCATTGGTTATTCCCTGTTCGGGACCTTCCTGTTGTTGCCCCCGCTGCTGGATCGATACTTTTCCGGGAAATTGAGGAAGGACAGCAGGGTGACCAATGGTCTTATCCCCCGAATCCGTAGCCGTTTCCGTACGGTTGAGGCCTATCCCAGGATGTTCGCTCGCTGCAAGCTGCGCTTTGACCCCATGTTCGATGATCTGCCGAGGATGCTGGCCTCGAAAAAGGTTATCAAAACCATCATGGACATCGGCTGCGGCTACGGAATTCCTGCCTGCTGGTGCCTGGAAAATTTCAAGGATGCACGGATCGTCGCCATGGAACCTGATCCGGAAAGGGTGCGGATCGCAGGCCTTGCCTTTGGTGACCGGGGAACCGTCACCCAGGGTTGGGCGCCGGATATGCCACAGCTGCCGGATGATCCGGCTGATGTCGTTTTATTGTTGGACATGCTCCATTATTTGGATGATGAGACGGCGAAAGCAGTTTTCCACAAGAGTTTTCAGAGCCTTGCCCTCGAGGGGATTCTGGTGACAAGATTTACAATCCGTCCTGCCGGCCGGCCGTCGTGGTCCTGGCGGCTGGAGAACACCCGCATAAAAGTATCAGGCCAAAAGGCCTGGTACCGTACATCTGAAAACATGGCCGAACTCCTGAAAGAAGCCGGTTTTGCGGTAATTGTTAATGAGGTTACCGCTGCCAACCCGGAACTGGTGTGGATGGTCGGCCTGGCCCAAAAAGAGGCAGCCTGTGCAGCGCAACGCTAAGCCCTCCACGGCCGAAAAAGCCGGCGTCATTGCCTTGCTGCTTGCCCTCCTGTTCTCCTTTCTCAACCCGGGCTTGGCTGTCCTCCCCCTGTCGCTTTTCCTGCTTTTCTGTCTTGCCGCGCCCTTTGTTTCAGGATTCGGATTTTTTCTGCCGGTGATCAGCCGGGGGAACCCCGCAAACAGGCAAGTTGCCCTCACCTTGGATGACGGTCCCTCGCCTTCATCCACCCCCATCCTGCTCGATCTCCTTGCTCGCCATAAGTTGCAGGCCACCTTTTTCGTGGTGGGCGAAAAAGCGGCTGCACATCCGGAATTGATCGCGGCAATCCTGGCACGGGGGCACAGCATCGGCAACCATTCCTTACGACACGACCCGTTCCTCATGCTGCGGACGCCCAAGACCCTGCAGGAAGATATTCATACTACTCAGGAAATATTAAAAAAATATGGGGTCAGGCCCCTTGTTTTCCGGCCCCCCGCGGGGATCACCAACCCCCGGCTGCGGCGGGTGCTGGCCCGGGAAAACTTAATTGCCATCACATACAGCTGCAGGGCCTTTGACGGCGGCAATCGTAATGTTCGCGATCTGGCCGGAAGAATCCTCCGCCGACTGCGACCCGGGCACATCATCATGCTTCACGACCTCCCCCCACAACGGCAGACATCGGCAGGCTACTGGCAAAAAGAACTTGACCGCCTTTTTGCGGCTTTAAAAGACAACTATCAGGTCGTTTCCCTGGAAGAAATTATCCGGCAGCCCGTGATGATGAACGAATTAGATGGCCCTCATTGCCAGTAGTTATTCGAGCGAATTGTCCGGTGGTCAGAGGTAGAGGCTGGCTCTGCCCGTCCTCAAAGAATCTTGCCCCGAGGAGCGCAAAAAACCGGCTCCGTTCGGCGGACGGCATTGCCTTCATTTCGTTCAGAAGTTCTTCCGCGGTCATGGTATGGCTCATGATGTCGTCCCTCCTTCTCGCAGATAGCGCTTCAACGTGTCGTAGAAATTCTCATGCGAGCCAACCTGATAGAAGTCGATCACCAAGAGATCCACGGCCGGCCTTGCTCGACCGCCATCCGGAATTGCTTGCCGAGTTGAAAACCGGTTGAACTCGCTTCCTGAATAGTTGCGAAACAGAAAGCAAAGCCGAGGCCGGTTCTACAACAAAAAAAGGCGGGGGGCCTCGCCTTTTTTTGTTTCAGGCCGGTTTGTGATCCTTGAGCCAATCGCGGAGGACCTCGTTTACGCGGGATTGCCAGCCGCGGCCCGTGGCGCGGAAGGCCTCGATGATGGCTGCGTCGATGCGGATGGATACCGGCGTTTTACGTGGATCCTTTTGGGGGCCGCGCACGCGCGGCGGCATGTCGGGATGGGTCTTTGAAACTGGCTTCATGCCGGTGAGGAATGATTCGGTGAGTGGCGGAGATTCGACAGAATCCCAATCTTCTTGGGAGATGTTTTCAGGCTTGCGTCTTTTCATAGTATTCCCACTCGCGTTTGTTGGCCAGGCGCAGGCTGATTAAACGGATTATCCTTCGCCTGCGGGTGTAGATAAGCACATGGAGACGCTCGTCGATAAAGCCAAGGGCAACCCACCGCTCCTCGCTATAGTCGAAACGGCTGTCCATGGCCTCAATGGCCGTTGCCTACTCGAACCGTTCGGCCTCGGTGAAATCCACGCCGTGCTTGGCAAGGTTGGCGGCCCGTTTGCCTTCGTCCCACTCATAACGCGTGGCTTACTGTATATACAATTTGGCAAGAGGTCAATCATGAAAATTTTTATTCTGTTTAGCTGCTGTTGACGCGTCTCTGCGGGAGAGGAAATGATCTTGCTGACCATACGAAGCTCAACGCGTTACAATGAGCGCTCGCATGCGGCCAACACGTAATAACTGAGCTTGACAAACGTATTTTTAAAACTACAGCAACGAGATCATCATTCTGCTGTGCGGCGGCGACAAGGGAAGTCAAAGCCGCGATGTGGAAACCGCCAGGCATCTGGCAAAAGAATGGAAGAAGTCATGAACGAACCACTTTACAACTACGATCCGGCGGCCGCCCTGGACAGTCCCGAGGCTATCGCCGTCTTTATGGCGGATGCCTTGGAAACCGGGGACGCTGCCTATATCGCCAAGGCCCTGGGGGTGGTTGCCCGCGCCAAGGGGATGACGGAAATAGCGCATGAAACCGGGTTGTCCAGGGAACAGCTTTACCGCTCGTTCAGCGAACGGGGCAATCCGACCCTGAAAACCATGCTGTTGGTAATGCGGGCGATCGGGGTGGATATGACCGCCAAGGTTCACGCCTGACCGGAATGGGTGGGCGGTTCCAGAAGTAGTTGAGAAGGCCGGAAAGCAGGTGTCAGCGCTCCCGGTAGGTGAGTGAGCAGCGGGCATCCGCTCGGTTGAGCAGACAGTTCGAAAAACAGAAAGTAAAATCGAGGCCGGGCCTACACCAAAAAAAAACGGGGAAAACCCCCGCCCACCACAAAATGACAAAATGACAAATTGACAAATTGACATTTTGACATTATCGCATTATTAATGTCCTGGTATTCTTCTTTATTGCTGGGCAGTCTCGGCCAAAAGGGGAATTGAATCGCACGGTGAAAATTTTCTTTCCGCCGCGCCTCAAACACGGCCACCAGGAGGTTCTCTTATGCTCGTTACCATCGATAAACGCGGCAGCATTAACCTGCCTGCCGCCGTTCGCAAAACACTTAACTTACAGCCCGGCTCCTGCCTTGACCTCAGCATTCTCGACGGCGGCGGGCTTGCGCTTTCCCCCGTTGCGATCTACCCCACCGTGCGGCTCTCCGACGAAGGACTCGCCAAACTTCAGAAAGCCAGGGAGAGCGGCACCGTCGAACTTCCTGCCTGGTTACGAAAGGAAATGGATAATGCCGCGACTGACCCTGTCTAACCTTTTTCTTGAGGATATAGAACGCTTCAGATCGAATTCAATCCTTCGGAAGAAAATCGCCAAGGCTCTTTCCCTGCTGGAAAATAATCCCTTGCACCCCAGTCTCCATCTGGAGCGGATTGTCAACGACCCGACCGCCTGGTCAGCCAGAATAGACGAACGTTACCGCCTCTCCTTCGACCCTGGAGCCTATCACCCTGCCGGCAACCCTGACTGGAATGCCGAACTCACCCTTCTCCGGCTCCTCGACCATGACGATCTATACAAATCACCACGGTAGTTCCAAAAGTCATTGCATCCCACTGAAGCACAGGGTTCGCAGAGGTAAGAGCCAATAAGTTGTTTCAGAACCAGCGTCCCGTCCGGCCCCGTCCGGCCCAGAGGTAAGAGCCAATAAGTTGTTTCAGAACCAGCGTCCCGTCCGGCCCCGTCCGGCCCACATGGCCGGCGGCCGATAGGCCACAAGATACTCCTGTCGGTTAAACCGGAACTTGTAAACCCATATCCCGGCAAGGTCGCCGCCTTTCTGTTCCCCGATGTACGGATCAATGCAAATTATCTCGACATTGTCCTCAATGGCCATAATTCTACATTGTCACATTGTGGAATTCAGAATACAGAATTCAGGAGACAGAATGAATTTAACCGGTTGACCAGAAAAAAGTTTCTCTTTTCTTCTGAATTCTGACTCCTGACTCCTGACTTCTTTCGGAATGTGACAAAGTCGAACTAATATCCACCCTTGCCAATAAGGGCGGATGCTTTTTTTCTTATCTGCGCTAATTCGACTGGGGACACCTTGCCATTGTGGCTGGCTTTGCGCACAACCCAATCGAGACTTTTGATCTGATCGGCCAGCACGGCGCTGGGGCGGTCGCCTGCAATCAACACCTCGAACGGGTAGCCCTTTATCTGCGTGGTCATCGGACAGCACAGCATAAGACCGGTTTTGTTGTTGTAGGACAAAGGACTAACAACTACTGCTGGCCGATGACCAGCTTGCTCATGTCCGGCCTGAGGGTCGAAATGCAACCAGACAATATCGCCAGCATCAGGTACATAGGACCGAACCATTACAGAAGTTCCTTTCCAGTTGGTGTGCCGAAATTAATTTCAGAATGCAGGTTTTCCGGTGTTATGCCGGCAAGGAGCTGGTCAAGGTCGCATTCGTTTGTGCGAATCGGCTCGATAACGATGCGGCCACCTTCTTCTCGAATATCAATCGGATCTTCCAAGCTCAAATGGGCGGCTGCCATTATCACAGCAGGTATACGAACTGATGCGCTATTGCCCCACTTCTTCACGATTACGCGCATAACAACCTCCTTTGTTGAGTCAATGTTGATACAATATCAAAACAAAATCGATGTGTCAACATTGTCGATACCTGTCATCAATTAGCCTGACACCTATGGTTTCCAATCAATAATTACGAAACAGAGAGCATAAAAGTCAACAAGTTGTTTTAGAACCAGCGTCCCCTCCGGCCCTCCTTTGCCGTCTCAATATCCCACGCCTGAGTTGATTTGTCGCCACCGGAGAGCAAACAGCACACAATAAGTTGTGTTAGAACCAGCGGCACGTCCGGCCCCCTGGGTGTCCCCTTCGGCCCACTCCAGGTTGTTTAAAAAAAGAATGCCTTGACAAGAATCGTCGGATAATCGATCTTATACTATAAGCTTACAAGGTAAGGGATGCTCCGTAGTCTGCGTTTTTTTACAACGATGTCCATTGAGGAGGTAGCGGCAATGAGACCTGCAACAGCAGAAAATATCGAGGACAAATTTGCCTCATTATCGCCTGAAGAAAAAGCTTCTGTCATCAGCCATGGAGTAGCGCTGCGACTCTCTGAGTGGAAAAAACGCCTTTTTCTGGCCGAGAGCAAGGTCAGATCCTTTGAGGATAAATACCATACATCTCTGGCCGAACTGGACGCAAAAGGTTTACCAGACAATGCTGGTCATGAAATGCATGAGGATTATATCATGTGGCATCACTGGACAGAAGTCGTTGACAGGGCTGGGAAGCAGGTGTCGGCACTCCAGGTGATAGCCACCTATGGTATTCAGTGCTAGGAATTCTTGATGCTGGCAACTGAACGATTATTAGAGATCGAGGAAAAGATTGGTGCAATGGTGGATCGTATTGTTCCAATCGAACTGGATGAAGAAACCTTGAGGATCACCTTATACCTGAAGGATGGCAGTGACCTGCGTATTGCCGAACAATGGGATGGCAAGACTCTTAAACGATACAGCTACTATTGGCTTACTCCTGCAAACGAATTGAAAGTCGGCTGGGATAATGCACCGCACCATACAAAACTGGAGTCTTACCCCCACCATAAACATGTTGCCCGGCAAGACAATTTACAACCATCTGCGGAAACTTGTTTGGAAGATTTAATGAGAGTTGTTGTTCTGTGAGCTTCTTTTTTAGAAGCGGTATCCTTCGAGGTTTTTTCCACGAACCAGCGCCGATCCCCTTGATTTGTTTGAGACTGTCAGGAAAGGGGCAAGCAAGCTGACCACACGAAACTTGGCGCGGTTCAATGGGCGCTCCTCACCTGCGGGCAATACGCAACGGCGAACAATCCTCAGCCTGCAGCCGGACCAACCTGAATGGTTACGAAACAAAGAGCACAAGAGTCAATAAGTTGTTTTAGTACCAGCGTCCCGTCCGGCCCCACGTCCGGCCCCCCGTCCGGCCCCCTGTCAAGTATCGACTTGCTTAAATTAGTCACAATAAGTATATTGAAAAGTAGTTACAATAAAGGAGACTGATTATGGCTACGATTTCGATACGGATTCAGGATGATATCCTGGCGGAGCTAAATGACCGATCCAAGGCGCTGCACATGCCCAGGGCCGAGTATGTACGCCGAGCCGTGGTCGCCATGAATGAACAGGTAGCCAAGGAGCTGCGGAAAAAGCGTATTATGGAGGCATCCAGACGGGTTCGAGAAGAAAGCATGAGGGTAAATGCGGAGTTCGATGCTGTAGAGGATGCCCCGGATGTATAATCGTGGAGAAATCTGGCTTGCCAATCTCAATCCCGGCAAAGGCACCGAACCCGGGAAAATTCGCCCGGTGCTGATTATTCAATGCCAGGAGCTTCTTGACGTAAACCATCCGTCAACTTTGATTATTCCCCTTACCACGAATCTTATCGACGATGCTGAACCGCTACGATTGCGCATCCCGACCGGAGGACGGCTTAAAAAGGACTCAGATCTTCTTGTCGATCAAGTGCGCGCTATTGATAACCAAAGACTTATTGACGGCCCCTTACGGAGTTGTTCTCCCGCCCTTATGACTCAAATTGACCGGTGCCTGATGGAAGTTTTAGGTCTCTAGTTCTAGGGGCTTGTCTGAAAATTTGCTTCGTATTTGTATCCCCCTGCCTTCCCCACAGAAAAATAATTCGGTCCTTTTTTCTTGGCGGCTGACACGTTCGTTGCGCTACCCCCAACCCGGCCATAAACTAACCAACCTGAGTGGTTACCTGAATAGTTACGAAACAAACAGCAAAAGAGTCAACAAGTTGTTTTAGTACCAGCGTCCCGTCCGGCTGTACAGAGAGCATAAAAGTCAACAAGTTGTTTTAGAACCAGCGTCCCGTCCGAGCGCGTCCGACTCCCCATAAACATGTTGCCCGGCAAGACAATTTACAACCATCTGCGGAAACCTGTTTGGAAGATGTGATGAGAGTTGTTGTTCTGTGAGCTTCTTTTTTAGAAGCGGTATCCTTCGAGTTTCTTCCCACGAACCAATGCTGATTTCCTTGATTTGTTTGAGACTGTCATGAGAAGCAGGCATCCGCCCTGCAGACAGTTCAGGAAACAGAGACCTCACGATCCAATAAGTTGTTTTAGTACCAGCGTCAGGCTGTGAACCAGCGTCCCGTCCGGCTGTCCGGCCCCGAAAAACACTTCTCCTCAGACCCCGTTTTCTCCTTTTTGCCTCTCGTTGGCTTTCAAAAGGAACTCTCGGCAAACGGTAAAAATATCAGTCAGGTCTTTCCAGGCGTCTTCGCTGTCTTCCTTGGAATATGCCTGAAATGGGCTAAGGCCAGGGAGGCCATTTGGGTATCGAGCCGAGATGTAAAAACGGTCAAGGCGCTTGGCCGGTGAATCAATGTGTTTGAAAACCGGATCGAGGCCTGACAAGGCAAATATCATCTCGGCTAGCGAATGCCCCCAAACCTTCCGCTTTCCGGTCGCAAAAAGACAGGCCTTGAGCATCTTCTCTCCAGCCTGTTGGGCCATAAAGCAGACCTTATCGTAATATCCTTCCTGTTTTCTAATCAAGTCGACAAACTGGAGATCGTCCTCAGCCTGGGCACTCCAGCGACGGCTTTCCTTAATGGGGTCGTGCATACAGGGTTTTTCCGTTGGCAACCGCGTCTTGGATAAAAGGATTCTCCCGGATCATCATGTTGAACTCATCCGGAGTGTAGGCCAATATATCAACAGCCTTGGAGAAATTCCAAGCCATATAAAGGTCACGAAGGCGGTCCATAAAACGTTTTTCCGTCTTGTAAACGATGATGAGATCGATATCGCTGAATTCGTCGTTTCCTCCATGGGCCTGGGAGCCAAAAAGAATAATCTTCTCCGGCGCAAATGGAAGAAAAGTCGCTACGATTTGCTGTTCGGTAGTCATAGATTTCCTCATCTAACCCGGTAGCCGGGAACCATGCCCGGTGCCCCCATAATTCATAACAGGCCGGCAGTCTGACTCTTACGAGCCTCTTGCAATATACCTTCATGCCACGAAATAAGCAAAATCTATGGGATGAAGGCAGAGCAGTACGTGCGGCGGCCCCAAGCCGTTGGACAGCCTGCGCACGACGATAAGCTCCGTCTGGCTGGCCTTTCGTGACCGGGTGGATGCCGCGGAAGCCGCCGAATTGGCCCGTATTCGCAAAAAACTGAAGCTCACCCAGATGGAAGCCGCGCAACTGGCTGGGGGCGGCAAAAACGCCTTTTCCCGTTATGAACGTGGGCAGGCCAAGCCGGTGGCTGCCGTGGTCAACCTCTTCCGCCTGCTCGACCGCCATCCGGAATTGCTTGCCGAGTTGAAAACCGGTTGAACTCGCTTCCTGAATAGTTGCAAAACAGGGAGCAGAGCCGAGGCCGGTTCTGCAACAAAAAAAGGCGGACTCCATGAAGTGAAGCCCGCCTGAAGAGTTAAACAGAACCTTTGCTTTGGTTTCGCCTTGTTGATTAAGGAGCCGGGAAGAGATCGCCCCACATTACGGTGTCGGCAATCTGGGCGCCGGATGCATCTATGAGATAAGCGACCCAGGAGACAGCGGTAATCTTCACCGAGCCGGAAACCAGAGTGGCTCCAGCCGGGATAAGACCAGGGTCTACAATACTGTCAAGGGGTACGATTGACACAAGGCCGGTCCAATCATATCCGGTTATCTTACCATTCGGGTTCAAGCGACCATCCTTTGTCACTGTGGCTGCTTTGATTGCTTTCATCCCGCTGGCAGGTAATATAACCGTGGTTGTAACGGTAGTATCCAGCGTATAAGCACCATCGCTTGCCCACTCCGGATTATTGCACGCTCCCTGGCCAATCACCTGTATCTCTCCATTTTTTTTATTTTTAACACACGTTACCGTTCCTGTTGTCGTCGCTATCTGAAATTCAAACGAATAGTCATAGGTCACATCGACAACTACCAATTTGCCGCTCTGGATGGCCCCATGATTCACAGAACCTGCGATGGCAACATCACCACCTTCCGCAGAGCCAGGATTCAAATAAGTAGCGCTTACGACTTTGAAATCACCAGTTACATCGGCTTGCGCGAGATTTACGCCTGCCATAAAACATACAACGCCTACCATCAATCCGAACAGCAACACGTTTTTCTTCATATTCATTCCCCTCTTTTATTTGTTCAAAGCTGGTTTCCGCACCCAGGCATGCCTGGTTTCCCTTTGTTTTCTTTGCAGAGCCACCCCATTCTCTGCCAACATCTTCGAACTGTGTTTTCCCTCCCCTGCTACTCCTCTGTTCGCTTTCAACCTGTTCCGCGCCCCCACGCGGAACGCTGCTTTTCTCGTCTAAGCCAGAAACCGCGACGAGGGAACCCCGCGCGCTCGGGGCTCCCTCTCGGGTGTTTCTGGTTATAAGGCCGGCGGACAATTCCAACCTATGTCCACCGGCCTCGCTGTGCAGCTCGCGCCGCGCCTACTTTGTTTTGAAATACGCCTGGATCTTCGAGGTCCCGTCGCTCGTAGTCATCGTGACCCGGTAACACTTGCCCGCACCCTTAGGTGTCTGCCAGTTCTGGATAAACTGTTTGCCATCCGCGTCGTAACGCAGGCTGGTGCCGCCCGTGGTGGTAAAATCCACTGGATCTTCAACGGCATCGCTGGTGCAGGAAGCCGGGTTCACGGTAAACCCATTGATATCCGCAGTGCTGGTGCGCTCTGTGCCACCTTGCGCCTCGTACACATTGAACTTAAGCGGCACCGTGGACCCGCCCTTGATCGTGTTATAAACAGTGGCCGCTCCCGTCGTCATTGCGACCGGCTGGTAGAATCCGGTGATGTACCAGGGGTTGATCGTCAGCTTCGCACCCACGTAAATCAGGTTGTAGTTGCTACCAGCCGTCAGGCTGCCCAGAAGGATGTCGTACTGGCCAACGTTTTCGCCAGACACACGGCTCAAAACACCACTGAAACTGTCCCCGTTCAGCAAGGCCGGGGCAAAGGTATAGGTCAACGCCGGGTCGGGTTTGCCGAAAATCTTGCTCTTGGCATCCGCCGTCACGGTGATGGGCTTTTTGTTAATGGTAATCGATCCGCTGCTCGTGGCGTTAGTATAGTTGGGATCGGTGCTGGTGAAGCTCGCGCTTACGCTATAAGCCGTGGCGGCCGCATTCACCGGCGCTGAACTTTCGCCCGGAGTGTAGGTAAAGGTAAAACTGCCGGACACTACTGCTCCGCCCACACCCGTTGCCGTGGCTGTTGCCGGGTGGGGGTTGCCGTCATAGGTGAAGGTGCCGCCCACGACGTTTACCGTCGGCGTGGCCTGGGTGATGGTGTAGGTCTTACTGTCTGTGCTACCGTAATGGTTGGCATCACCGAGATAGGTAAAGCTGGCTGTGCATCCGGAGTCAGCTACATCCTTAGGAGCGTGTCCACAACTGTACTCAGGGTCAGGAGTCAGGTTCAGACCGCCTGCGCCGGTCACTAAAACCGTCGCTGGATGCGCGTTGCCATCATAGGTGAAGCTCGCCCCGCCCGCCACCGTTACGACGGTCATGCTGGCAGCTTTACCGATCTCGAAGCTGCCGCTGCCGCTGCTGCCGGCATGGTTGGCATCGCCAGCATAACTCGCGCTCGCCGTGGCCGTGCCGACGTTGGTGTTGTTCGCGTAGCTCACCGCCAGTGACTGGCTCAAGCCGCCCGCGCCGACTACCGTCGCCGTACATGGTTCCTGCGCCGAGCCATCATACGTCACGCTCGCCGGACAGGTCACCGTTGTCGTCGAACTGGCCGGATCGATCGCAAAGGTCTTCGAATCGCTGCTGCCGGCATGGTTGGCATCGCCAGCATAACTCGCGCTCGCCGTGGCCGTGCCGACGTTGGTGTTGTTCGCGTAGCTTACGGTCAGTGACCCACTCACGCCGTCACTGGTTGAATAGGAAGCGATGCAGGGTTCTTGCGCCGAACCCGTGTACATCTGCGGCGTCGCCGGGCAGGTCACCGTCACGCTTGACGTGGCCTGGTTCACTGTCAACGTCTGAGCACCAGAGGTCCCACCACCCGGCGCTGGATTGAATACAGTGATGCTCTTTGAACCGGCTGTAGTTAAATCAGAAGCTGAAATAGCAGCTGTCAACTGTGTAGGACTTTCATAAGTTGTGGTCCGGTCTGAACCATCTAATCTCACCACAGACCCTGAAATAAAGTTCGTGCCGTTTACTGTTAGTGTAAAGCCTGCGTCACCAACTATCTTGCTGGTAGGCAAAATGCTGGTTGTGGTCGGAAAAGGATTGGATGCGGTGAATGTCGCGGTGAGTGCTTGCGCTTTGTTGCCCATGCTGAAAGTGCACGATGAAACTGTGCTTATGCAAGTCGTTAATCCGGGAGACGTGAAATTACCGCTCCATCCGACGAAGACCGATCCCGAAGCCGGGGTGGCGGTCAAATTTCCGGTCCCCTCATTTGCAAGCGATACAGAACACGTTGAACCACAGTTAATAGCGGGGGTTGTGTCTGATGTAACAGTTCCGGATCCTGTCCCGGTCTTAGTAATCGTGAGGCTCTTGGCCGCAATCACATACGGCCCGACAATCGGGCCGCCGCCGGCTGCGGCGCCTACCGGCTGGATTTCATCGAGTCCGGTGTCGGCCAGGGCAGCGGCCATGTCAACCCGGCCGTTGCCGGTCTGTTCCACCTGCTCCACCGTGCCGAGCTTGTTGGCGGCGGAACGCGCCAGGCGGCCGATGATCGCGCCGTTGGTAAGGGTCGGGTCAGCGGCCTTCATAAAGGCGCCGACACCAGCGACAACAGCGGCCGAGGTGGAGGTACCGCTCACTGCCAGATAATCGTTGTTCAAATCGGTGGCGGCAATGTCCACGCCAGGGGCGGCCAGGAACACGGCCGGCCCGTAGTTGCTGAAGGTGGCCAGGCTGTCTGTCTGGTCAGTGGCTGAAACGCCGACCACGCTACGGGAGCCGGCCGGAAAGGTGGGGGCATTTGCCGCATTGTTGCCGGTCGCCGCCACCAGGAGGATGCCCTTGTTCCAGGCATAGTCAATGGCTTCCTGCAGAAGGGGACTGAAACCGGGGTTGCTGAAACCCATGAGGATGACATTGGCGCCATGGTCAGCGGCATAGACGATGCCGTTGATGATGTCGCTGTCCTGGCCCGTGCCGTCGGCACCAAGCACGGTCACCGGCATGATCTTGACGCCGGCGAAAGCGACGCCGGCGATGCCCTGGTTGTTGTCGGTCTCAGCCGCAACGATGCCGGCCAGCAGGGTGCCATGGCCGTTGGGGTCGCTGTTCCAGGTCGAGCCGGCCAGCATGGAGACGCCGGGGACGACATTGGCGGCCAGGTCGGGATGGTTGGCGTCAACCCCGGTGTCGAGCAGGGCGACCGTGGCCGTACCGGTGGGCGCAGCCGAGCCGTGCACCTGGCCCCAGCCAATCTTGAACAAGGCCCACTGGTCCGCCTCGGAGTTGTAGGGATCGATGGAGACACTCTCCACCTGCCGCTTCATGTTGAGGGCAGCGCTTTCCACCTCCGCATCGGCCTGATAGCGGGCCAGGGTTGCATCCTGGTCAGCCAGGGCCACCTCGACGACATGGATGCGCAAGGCCGGAGTGGCCGATACCTCGACCCCGCCGCAGCGGGTGATGACCGCGGCCTGCTGCTCAACGCTGAGGCCGCCAACCATCTTGACCACCAGCGAGGCAGTCGCCGCCGGCGGGGCATCCTCGGCCATGGCCGCGGTTGCGCCAAGGCCGGCCAGGAAGACCGCTACCAGCAGGAATAATGCCGGCAGCCACCTGCTCGACCATCCGCTTTCTGGAAATTTTGTTCCGTTCAGTCGTAAATTCAACATGTTCCCCTCCACTGCTCCTCTTGTTCAAATTCCAAGATGTTCCGCCCGATGCGGAACGCACCTTTTCCCCTCTTACATCAAAAACCGTAACCCGGCCCGCCAGTGCCCGTTGGCCGGCACGGCCCAACGCACCTCGGCAAAGACCGGCAGATCAAAACCGGCGCTGCTCTTCGGATCGAGCAACCGCACTATTTCCCCTTCTGCCAGGGCCACATCCGTTACCATGGCCATGCCGCCGGAGCTTATATCCAGGCCAAAGGCGCGCCGGACCGACAGAGCGTCCGTTTCACGCACGGCGCTCAACTCTAATTCCAGCGTCTGTCTGAATTCAGATCGTTCGCTGCGTCTTTTTTCTAATCCGGTCATGATATTTCTCCAGGGTCGTCATGGTATCCTTGACTGCCATTGTCTGTAAATCCCTCGAAAGAGGGTTTTTTTTGTAGTACCACCCCCCCCCTCGAAAGTGGGTTTTTTCGTGAGGGACACCCCCCTCGAAAGTGGGGGATATCATGATGTTTTTAAAGCCGGCTGGCGGGACATGCGAATTGCTGAGCTCGCGCAACTACTCAGGCTGATAGTCTGTAGGTGTTTAGTCTGTAGGTGTTTAGTCTGTAGGTGTTTAGTACCTTAGAAATAATATTCTGCGCGTTTTTGGCAGAAAATTATTTCGTGAAGGTGCTTATCCCGTTTATCGGGGTTAGGTGGATAGGTGGAGAAGAAAAATTTGAACTTGCTAATGAAATCCTGGTCGTTTTTGACACATCCTATGTTAACCCCTACCTATTAAACTACGGACTATCAGCCTATCCTATCAACCTATCCACCTGAGTAGTTACATTTTTTGTTTGTTTTACTCCGCGACCGCGATATATTATGAGCAAATCATTGTCAGGAAATTTTGCGACTACTCGGGAGTCAGGAGTCAGAATGAGCGAACCGGCGACGACATTTAAAGACTTGCTGGTATCGCACAAGGTTCCCTTGAGGAATGCCGTTATTGTCTGATTCTTGCAACGGATCTTGAATACGGTGACGTTTCCGAGTTGAATCAGTTGTTGGAAGTGGAAGCGTACTCACGTAGTATGCTGAATTCTGACTCCTGAGCAGTTACGAAAAAAAACATCAGCCTATGGATCATCTCTACGACATCATCAGAAAACGGCTGCCGCCGGGCATTCTGATCATCGACTTCAACAACCGGCTCCTCTATTCCAACCGGGAGGCCCTGGCCCTGCTTCCCTCGCTCCAACCGGCCGAAACACCGGGCAAGAAAAAACGGCCCGTGATCCCGGCGGAAATTCTCCACCTCTGCGAACAGATAAAACGCCCTCCCACCACGGTGGACGGGGCGGTCAATCCCCAGAAAATCGAGACCGACTGCGCCCTCATGATCAACGGCGAAAAGCAGTATTTCTCCCTGCGCGCCTTTCTGATCGGCGGCCACGGCCGTAACTGCGACGCCTCCCACACCATGGTGCTGGTGGAAAAGGTGGCGGAAAAACACGACTACAATTATGACCTCAACTTTCTGAGTTGCGCCAACTCAGTGAGATGGCGATATTATTTGCCTTGATTGCCGGAGCGATTTGATGATATCAATTG
>MGTE01000032.1:4547-15102 GCA_001799275.1 Deltaproteobacteria bacterium RIFOXYD12_FULL_57_12 | reverse complement strand
AAGCCATTGGTTACCTTGCGGAAGAGCCGCCGGATAAAGGGGTCGATCTCGTCGGGCCGTTCGGTGGGAAAGCCGCGCGGATCGTGGATCAGACCGGTCACATGGTGGCGGTAGCCGCTGCCAAAGGGGGCCATGGCCGGTACGCCGCGGCTGTTGTCCGCGTAGGGGATGTACCATTCCGGCGGCACGGTCGGTTTGCTTCGTTCCACCACCTCGATGGGGCCGGCCGGCGGCAGGCTGACGTTTTCCCGGGTATGGGCCACGGTTTCGTCGGAGAGCACGATGACAGGCACCCGGAATTTTTCCGCGAAATTAAAGGCGGCAACCGTGATGTCGAAGCTGTCGCGCACCGTGGAGACGGCAAGGACGATGACCGGGTGGTCGCCGTGGGTGCCCCAGCGCGCCTGCATGACGTCGCCCTGGGCCGGACTGGTCGGCAGGCCGGTGCTGGGCCCGCCCCGCATGACGTTGACCACCACGCAGGGAACCTCGGCGACACAGGCAAAGCCCATATTTTCTTGCATCAGCGAAAATCCAGGACCGCTGGTGGCGGTCATGCTCTTCACTCCGGCCAGCGAGGCGCCGATCACCGCGCCCATGCTGGCGATTTCATCTTCCATCTGGATGAAGGTGCCGTCCATGGCCGGTAGCCGAACCGCCATCAGTTCGCTGATCTCCGAGGCCGGCGTGATCGGGTAGCCGGCGAAGAAACGGCAGCCGGCAGCCAAAGCCCCTTCGACAATGGCCTCGTTACCCTGCAGCAGCGTGGGGTTTGGCGTCGGCTTGCTACGGCCCATTGTCCTTCCTCCCCTGGTTGTCGTTGTCGCGGCTGGTGATGGAAATGGCCAGGTCAGGACAGTGCTGCTCGCAGAAGCGGCAGCCGATGCAGGCATCCGGTGCGGCAATCTGCGGCCGGCCGTCTTCAGCGCGACTGAACACCTGGCGCGGGCAGAAGGCGATGCAGATGCCGCAGGCCTTGCACCAGTCCCGGTAGATCGTCTGGTTGAAGAGCTTCTGCCGCTTCCGTCCCGGTTTGCGGCCGGCCGGCGTGGGTTTGACTGTTTTCTTTTTGGTGGTCGGCATAACGGTCTCGGATAAGGAACTGACCCGCCGGATCGTGGGCGGATTCCCGCGATCCCGACATGAAGTCTAGCGAAATCACTGAAGTTTGTCGAAGGTTTTCCGCGGTGGCCGCTGTCGGGCTTTGGTTCATTTATTTGTTTTCTCGCGGCGGGATCGTATATGATGGGAAAAAGCGAATATCGAATGATGAAGTTTTTATCCTTCGAAATTGTCCTCTAACAAACCATCGGACGATTGACACTGCGGTTCAAACTGCCTCTCGAGGGAAGATTTTTTGAGGTGAGAGAGAGGCCGTGGTAACACTGAGTTGAATCGAAACATTTTGCCAGGGAGCGCCACATGCCGGAAGGGAGCTACGAGTTCGGGTACGACGACTGCGGCAACACCAGGGAGATCCGGGTCAGTGTCCGCGGGCTGGCGGTGTTGAACAACAACTTTACCAACAAGGGCACGTCGTTTTCCGAGGAGGAACGCCGGCAGCTCAAGCTGAGCGGCCTGGTACCGCCGGCGATCCGTCCCCTGGAAAGCCAGGTGGAGAACAGCCTCGCAGTCTTTGGCGGCAAGCAGGATGCCCTTGAAAAATTTATCTATGTCCGCTCCCTGTTCGACCGCAACGTCACCCTGGCCCATGCCCTGATCTCCCGAGATATCGGCCAGTTCATGCCCATCATCTACACGCCGACGGTCGGGCTTGCCTGTCAGCAGTATTCCTCAATGTTCCGCAGGGCCAACGGCCTGCACCTCTATCCGGACAACATCGAGCAGGCCGAGGAGATTCTCCTCCAGTACGGCCATCGCGACATCCGGGTGGCGGTGGTCACCGACAATCAGGGGATTCTCGGCATCGGCGACCAGGGGGCGGGCGGCATCGCCATCTGCCTGGGCAAACTGATGCTCTACACCCAGGGGGCCGGCATCGCGCCTTGGCACTGTCTGCCCATTTCACTCGACGTCGGCACGGACAACCAGGCCCTGCTGGCTGATCCGGATTATCTCGGCTGGCGTCAGCCGCGGCTGACCGGCGAGGCGTATGTCCGTTTCGTACAGCGCTTCGCCCGGGCGTTTAGGACGGTTTACCCGAACGCCCTCTGCCAGTGGGAGGATTTTTCTAAACAGAATGCCTTTGCCATCCGGGACGCCTATCTCCACGATCTGATCTCCTTTAACGACGACATCCAGGGCACGGGCGCCGTCGTTCTGGCCGGGATACTTTCGGCCATGCGGATCAAGCAGGAGAAGCTGGTCGACCAGGTGTTTCTGGTCCATGGGGCGGGCGCCGGCGGGGTCGGCGTTGCCGAACAGCTCGATACGGCGCTGCGCGAGGCAGGGCTGTCGGCGGCGGAGGCCCGCGCCAGGATTTTCACGGTGGACCGCAAGGGGCTGGTCACCACGGACCGGCCGCTGGAACCGTACAAGATGAAGTTCGCCAAGGAACCGGCCCTGCTGCCCTGGTGGCAGGGGCCTTCGGACGGCGGTCTGCTCAATGTGCTTCGCCATGTGAAGGTGACCGTGCTGATTGGCACCTCGGGCCAGGCCGGTGCGTTCAACGAAGAGGTGGTGCGGGCGATGCTCGCCAACTGCGAGCAGCCGGTGATCCTGCCGCTCTCCAACCCGACCGCCAAGGCCGAGGCCCTGCCGGCCGATCTGTACCGCTGGTCCGGCGGCCGGGCCCTGATCGCCACCGGCAGCCCCTTTGCGCCGGTGAATCGGGAAGGCAGGACCATCCGGGTCGGCCAAGGGAACAATGTCTTTGTTTTTCCGGGGGTCGGGCTTGGCGTGCTGGCTTCGGGCGCCCGGGAGGTGCTGCCGGAATTCTTTACCGCCGCGGCCCGGGCCGTGGCTGAAAATGTGGCACCGGCGGACCTGCGGGATGGCATTCTCTTCCCGCCGGTACACAATTTGCGTGCAATAAGCCGGGCGGTAGCCCTGGCCGTGGGGCGGGCCGCCATTGCCAAGGGGGTGAGCGGCCTCTGCGTCTACAGCCGCTTCCAGCACGACAACGACCCGGAGCGGCTGGCAGAGTTGATCAACAGTATGTTCTGGGAGCCGGTTTATCTGCCACTGGTCGCGGTGTGAGCGGCAATAAAAAAACCCGGACAGATCCTGTCCGGGTTTTTTTATTGAAGGGGGATAGACTGTAGTCTTTTAGTCTGATAGGGCCAAGCTACAAGCCACGTGCAACTCAGTGCATTTCAATGGTACTTGCAGGCTGTCAAGTTCATAATGGCTAACAGTCTACAGTCTAAACAACCTGAGCGTGGGTGGCGTGTTATTTGCCTGTGGCAGGTGCGCTCTGCGGTGCGGCCTGCGGTGCTCCCGGTGCCTGCGGTTCCGCCGGTTTTTCAATGCCCAGGAGTTCAACCTCGAAGTCCAGGGTGGAGTTGGGGCCGATTGCGCCGCCAGCCCCCTGTTCGCCATAGGCCAGTTCCGCCGGGATGAAGAAGCGGTACTTGCTGCCGACCTTCATGAGTTGCAGTGCCTCACCCCAGCCGGGAATCAGCCCTTCCACCGGGAACACGGCCGGCTCGTTCCGTTTATAAGAGCTGTCGAACTCGGTGCCGTCCAGCAGTGAGCCCCGGTAATGGACTTTGACGTTGTCGGTATTTTTGGGCTGGGCACCGGTGCCCTCCTGGAGGACGGTGTACTGCAGGCCGCTGGCCGTGGTGACCACATCTTTCTTGGTCTTGTTCTTGGCAAGGAAGTCCGCGCCTTGCTGTTTGTTTTTTTCGGCCAATTCCTTGATCTCCTGCGTCTTCTTTTCCTGCATCTTTACCAGGAACTGGGTCTTTACCTCAGCCGCCTTCTCAGGTGGCATCAGGGGCGGCGCGCCGTTGAACCCATCGGTAAGTCCCTGAGTGATCATGCCGAGGTCCACTTCTTCCCTGATGCTCTTCAGGGAGGTGCCGAGTTCCAGGCCGATGGCGTACCCAAGTTTTTCCGTATCGCTCTTCAGTTCCTTGGGCGCCGGTGCCTCTTCCTTGCCCGCGCCACAGGACAGGGGGGAAAGGGCGATGAAGAGTAAGGTGAGTACTGCGAATATCCGTTTCATTTTCTTCTCCTTTTCTGATTTGTCAGGCGGCTTCTCTGGAGCGGCCTGCACGGAAACTGGTGTATGGATAAACTACGAGTCATCTGCAAAAAAAATAAATCCGGCCGAACCGGACCCTGCGCGGCCCTATACTACCCTCAATCAAGGGTTTTCTGGAAGATCAAATTTATCGGGAAAGAAAAAATGTTCCGGGCGATGTTGAACCGGGCCATCAGTAAGCGTCATATATCACGATCTTTTGTGCAAAGCAAAGGAAATTCCCTGCGGTGTCGGACGGTTTTGGATTGACAGGCAGGGGCGTTTTGTATATAAAAAAACATGGCTCCGGTTGCCTTGTTTTTTTGCGGCTGGTCTGCCAATTCTCTTCCCAATAACAAGTGTAAAGCCTGTTATCTTCACTAGCGTCACGACTCGATTCTGGACGATGGCCAGTAGTCGCCCTGTTTTGTTTTTCAACGAAGCGGTTCGTCAACTTGTAATCAATGCAAGGGAGGTACTGTTATGGGAACGATGAAAGTTGTTGTACTCGGATGTTGTCTGGCCGTGTTTCTGCTGGTAAGCCCCGAGGTCCGGGCGGAAGAAGAAATCTGTGTCGGCTGTCATCAGGCGGTTACGCCAGGGCTGGTCGCCGACTGGCAGGCCAGCCGGCACAGCCAGGAGGGTGTAACCTGTTCCACCTGCCATGGCGACCAGCACACCAAGGCGGAGAACGCCAAACTTGCCAATCTGCCGGATGAGAAGGTCTGCGCCGAGTGTCACGAACAACAGTTCAGCCAGTTTGCCAAGGGCAAGCATAACATGGGCTGGACCTCCCTGAATGCCATGCCCATCACCCATGTCGAACCCGACGAGCTGATGGAGGGCGGCCGCGGCTGCGGCGGCTGCCACAACATGGGGATCAAGAGCGAGGCCCAGAAAAAAGAGCAGCGCGACAAGGGCTACCGCTACCAGAACAACTCGTGCGATGAATGCCACACCCGGCACAGCTTTTCCAAGAAGGAGGCGTTGAATCCGCGGGCCTGCCAGCAGTGCCACATGGGCTATGATCATCCCCAGTGGGAGATGTGGAGCAGTGCCAAGCACGGCACCCGCTATCTGACCCGGGAGGTCGGTGATCTGCCGGCAACCGCGGTGGCCCCCAAGTGCCAGGACTGCCATCTGCCGGACGGCAACCATGAAAACCGCACGGCCTGGGGCTTTCTGGGTGTGCGCCTGCCTCTGCCCGAGGACAAGCAGTGGGCCGCGGACCGGGTGGTCATTCTGAAGGCCCTGGGGGTCCTGCATCCGGAAACCGGCCAGCCCACGGCCCGGCTCGATGCGGTGAAGGCTGTTGACCTGGCCCGCTTAACCGAGGAGGCCTGGAGTACCGAGCGGGAAAAGATGATCAAGATTTGCAGCCGCTGTCATGCGGAGAAATATGGCCGCGAACAGCTGGCCATGGGCGATGCGATCATGCAGAAGGCCGACCGGCTCATGGCTGATGCCATAGAGATCGTGGCAGCGCTCTACAAGGACGGCATCATTGAAAAGCCGGCCGACTATATGGCTGCCTATCCGGATCTGCTCTACTTCATGCGGACCGGCGGCTCCGATATCAACAAGATGTCCCATATCGACCAGGTTCTGTTCGAGATGTACATGAAGAACCGGATGCGAACCTACCAGGGCTTTTACCACGTCAATCCTGATTACGCCTATTGGTACGGCTGGGCCATGATGACCAAATCCCTCGGCGAGATCAAGGAACTGGCCGCGACCATGCGGGCTACCCATAAGAAACACTGACAGGTTTGTGACTGCGCAGAGGGTTAGGCTGTAGGAGAAAAATCAAGATTTTTCGAGAAACTGGCCATGGCGCGGCGGCGCGATCTAAGGATATCTGTTGCCGTGCCATGGCCGGGTTGGCATTGTCTGGGCTGGAGCATGGAAACACCATGTCGGCAGAAATTGATTGGGCAAGAGAAAGTTATAACCTCGGAGGATAAACATGAAGAAATACGCGCTCTGCATCGGCATCAACAACTATCCTGGTACGGAAAACGATCTCGCAGGCTGTGTGAACGACGCCAACGACTGGTCCGCGGCCCTGACCAGCCGCGGCTTTACGGTCAAGCAACTCCTTGAAAAAAAAGCCACGGGCAAGGCGATGCGCGAGGCCATCGGCGCCGTGGTTACGGGCGCCAAGTCCGGCGACCTGGTGGTGGTACAGTACTCGGGCCACGGCTCTTTTGTGCCGGATCTGGACGGGGATGAACCGGATGGCACGGACGAATGCCTCTGCCCGTACGACATCAGCAAGAATGGTCCGCTTACCGACGACGAACTTTTTGACCTGTACAGCGCCCGGGCCACTGGCGTCCGGGTGGTCATGATCTCCGATTCCTGCCACTCCGGCACGGTGGCCCGTTTTGCGCCCATCTCCACCCCGGCCTCAACTGCCGGGGATGCGGCACCGCGCCGCCTGGTCCGGTTCCTGCCGCCCGCAACCTTTCTCTCCCGGACAGAGTTGGCAAAACTCGGCATCAGCCGCGCCATGCGGCGGTCGAATCCGCCCGGCCGTTACGCCGCCCTGCTTCTCGCTGGCTGCCAGGACACGGAGTACAGCTACGATGCCTATTTCCAGGGCCGGCCCAATGGCGCCTTTTCTTTTGTTGCGCTGCGTGCCCTGGCCAAGCTTGCTGCCAGTGCCACCTACAGCGCCTGGTACAAGGCGATCCGCGCCGCCCTTCCCTCCCAGCAATACCCCCAGACACCGAATCTGTTTGGCACCAGGAGCATGAAGGTGTGGAAGGTGTTGGGGTGAGGGGGGCATTTGACTTTTAATTTTTAAGACTCCTGTTCTCCTGCCAGTGGGACAAATAAAGGTGGAGATAAAGCACTTGTGCTTGTTGCGCTGTTGTGATAAAAAAATGTAACTACTCAGGCACATAGGCAGAAGGCACAAAGTCGAAATGCGGTAGTATAAGCTTCTTGATTGCCTATTGCCCCCTGTCGTTTGCATCCTGGTCTCTTAAATCTGTATTTTAACTTTTGCCTCTGTGCCTTTGTGCCTGAGTAGCCGCTAGTGATAAGAAAATCATTAATTTTTGAAAATGGTGGGAGGGACTTGAAAGTTGAGCGAACAAGAAAAAGCCTGTTATACATTCGAAGCCGCTATTGAGATGGCCGTCAAAATGGAAGAAGAAGGATTCCGGATTTATCTGGATGCCATCAGCAAGGTCAAAAACAAGGACGCCAGGGGCATCCTGCGCGACGCAGCCCTCGACGAATTGAGACACAAACACCAATTGGAGAAAGCGCTTGTAAAAGGCCACATGAAGGGGAAAGCCGCACTGGCCAAAGCGGTTCCCACCATGAACCTCAGCTATATTTTGGTCAAGAAAGAGTTGAATCCCGAATCCGATGTCCGGACAGCTCTCGCGTACGCCATCCACCTGGAAACAGGTTCTATCGACTTCTACAAACGCATGTCGCAAGGCTGCGCTGGCGCCCCCATGGCCAGCCTGTTCGAACGGCTGCTGGCTGATGAGTCCCGCCATCTCCAGATGCTGGAAGATATGTATGAGCAGCACTTCTTGCCCGAAGGGTAGGATACACATCGTTACATTGCAAGAGACAGGATCAGTTCCCCTGGTGGATCGTTATGATACTGACTCGGCAAAGCCCCTTAAGCAATTAGTATGGGAGCCCTTTTAGTCCCTTATGCGCTGATTGTTAATAGTTTGTGGTCAAAAATTTCGTTAACCTCACGTACCCCACAAGTGGGTAACGAGATCTTCGGTCTTGCCTCAATCGTAAAATCCTCCCTGGTCTGCCTTGTCTTCATTCAGCAAAACAATACCATGTGGCCTGGGTAAGGCAACTGATTTGCCGGCTTCGGGCGGGACCGCGTTCACGACAGCCGGGGTCTCGCATGGAGGTCACATCGCGTTGGTTATGAAAACGACTTGTCGCGGGTGGATTTTTTGATATATTGTCTCGTCTCGGTCGGTAAGCGGATGACCACCGCTGAAAGTATCGTATTGATATTGAACAGGCCCCTAAGGTCTTCAATTTTCTGGCAGGACATTTTTATGGCAATCATTGAAAAGGTTTTCAAGGCGGCGATCGGGCTCAATGCCTCGGATGTGCATATTGCGCCCGGCGAGCCCTTCATGGTCCGCCGGTTGGGCCGGATGGTCAAGCTCAAGAGCAACAAGCTGACCCCGGCCAATACCCGGCAGATCATCTTCGAGGTCCTCACCGCGGAACAGCAGAAGGAGATCGAGGAACGGCTCCAGCTTGATTTTGCCCTGGAGCTTCCGGAACTGGGCCGTTTTCGGGGCAGCGCCATGATGCACAACAACGGCCTTTCCGCGGTGTTTCGGATCATTCCGCCGCGGATTCCCACCCTGGAGGATCTCGGCATGCCGCCCGTGGTCTCCAAGGTGCTGGACAACCATCAGGGACTCATCCTGGTGACCGGCGCCACCGGCCAGGGCAAGTCCACGACCCTGGCGGCCATGGTCGACTATATCAACACCAGGCGGGCGCACCACATTCTGACTATGGAGGACCCGATTGAATTCGTGTATCCGCGGAAAAAGGGCGTGATCAACCAGCGGCAGCAGGGCCGCGACACCCACTCCTATGCCAATGCCCTGAAGGGTGCCCTGCGGGAGGACCCGGACGTCATCGTCATCGGCGAACTGCGGGATCTGGAAACCATCTCCATGGCCATTTCGGCGGCCGAAACCGGCCATCTGGTCATCGGCACACTGGCCACCTCCAACGCCCCGAAGACCGTGTACCGGATCATTGACTCCTATCCGCCGGCTGAGCAGAGCCAGATCCGCGCCATGCTGAGCGAGGCCCTGAAGGCGGTCATCACCCAGCGTCTGATTCCGAGCGCCGACGGCAGCCGCATGTGCCTGGCCCTGGAAATTTTAATCGGCACCCTGTCGGTCGGCAACCTGATCCGGGACAACAAGACCTTCCAACTCACCTCGATCATGCAGACCGGCAAGAATATCGGCATGCGGCTCATGGATGAATCGATCATGGCCCTGCTGAAAGAGGGCAGCATCACGCCGGAAAGCGCCGTGGTCAACGCCATCGACGATAAACCGTTCAAACCCTTTCTGGCGGCTGCTCAGGCGGCGGCGGCACGGAATTCCGCAAGGTAGAGGAACATGGCAACGATAGACACCTATTTCAGGGCAATGCAGGAAAAGGGCGCCAGCGATCTGCACATGGTGGTCGGCTTTCCGCCGCTTTTGCGCCTGCGCGGCGAATTGACGCCGCTCGATTTCCCGGTCCTGACCGCGGAAGCGAACCGGGAGATTCTCTTTGAGATCTTGAGCCCGGAGCAGCAGGCCAGGGTGGAGGAGAACCGCGATTTTGACATGGCCTATGAACTGGAAGGCGTCGGGCGTTTCCGGTGCAATTATCTCTTTCAGCACCATGGCATTGGTGCGGTCTTTCGCATCATTCCCACCAAGATCCTGACCCTTGAGCAGCTCAAGATGCCGGCGGTGACCAGGACAATCGCCACCTTTCGGCAGGGTCTGGTGCTGGTCACCGGGCCGACCGGCAGCGGCAAGTCGACCACTCTGGCCGCCATCATCAACTACATCAACGAAACCCAGGACAAGCACATCATCACCATCGAGGACCCGCTCGAATTTGTGCATCCCAATAAAAATTGCCTGTTCACCCAGCGGGAGATCGGCTCCCATGCCAGGAGTTTTGCCGATGCCCTGCGGGTGGCCAGCCGCGAGGATCCCGACATTATCCTGGTCGGCGAGATGCGGGACCTTGAAACGATCGCTCTGGCTTTAACCTGCGCCGAGCTGGGCATTCTGGTCTTCGGCACCCTGCACACCAACAGCGCCGCCAAGACCATCGACCGGATCATCAATGTCTTTCCCGCCGACCAGCAGGCCCAGGCCCGGACCATGCTCGGCGAATCCTTGCGGGCGGTGGTGGCCCAGCAGCTGCTGAAGACCAAGGACGGCAAGGGCCGCTGCGCCGCGGTCGAGATTCTCATCGGCTCGCGGGCTCTAGGCAGCATCATCCGGGAAGGCAAGATCCCCCAGATCAATTCCTTGATCCAGGGCGGCGCCGAACTTGGCATGCAGACCATGGACCAGAATCTCATGCAGCTGATCAAAGAGGGGCAGATTACCCCGGAGGCGGCCTATGAAAAGGCGATCGACAAGAACCTCTTTCTGGACATGATGGAGAAATCGCCGGACATCGTCTGAGCCATCAACGTCTCAGGCGGATCGCTGCCTGATCCGGGCCGCGACTTTTTTTGCCTCTTCGGCCCGGGGCGAGGTGCTGCGGGCTAGTTCGTCAAGAAAGTCCAGGGATTTTACGCCGCCGAATTTGCCGAGCACGGTCAGCGCCGCCGGCAGCAGGCTTTCTTCTTCCCGGTCCGTT
>MGTE01000032.1:0-4530 GCA_001799275.1 Deltaproteobacteria bacterium RIFOXYD12_FULL_57_12 | reverse complement strand
CCGAAGATTTTTTTAGTACTACCGGTCTGCCCCTTGGCGAAGTCCAGGATTCCCGCTTCAATTCTTCCCGCATCCGGAGGCTCGTTCAGGGTGGCCAGTGCGCGCAGCAGGCGGGCAACCTTCCAGGCATGCCTGACGGTTTCTTCTTTGCCGGGCGGGGGCGAGGCGGCGATCTGGTCGAGCAGTTTGTCGATGCCGGCGGCGGAAAGCGGCGAGAAGGAACTGAGCGATTCCAGGGCTCGATGCCGCACCCGGTCGTCTGTATCCTGCAGCGCGCTGATAACCTGGGCCTCGGCGTCATTGGCCTGCAGGGCGATCATGGCCCGCAACGCCTCTTCCCGCAGCCGGGCATGGTTATGTTTGAGCAGGCGGCGAGCCCGGAAGATGTCCTCTTCGCCGCTGCCGACCTGCTGCAGGATGAGCAGGGCGTTGCGCTTCAGATACCAGGGTGGCTCGGGATGGTCGAGGGTTTGCCGGACCCATTCGAGGGCCATTGTCCCTTTGCCGGCTAGTGATTTTACCGCCTCGATCCGGATGACTCGATTGGTGCCGGCCGCCAGAACGCGGCTGAGAATTTCCACACCCACCATTCCCAAGGCATCGATGATCTCGTCGAGGGACTCCCTGGTCTTCTGATCCTCATTCTGGTAGGCTTTTGCTAAAGAGCCGCAGAGTTCCTGAAAAACAAAGGCTTCGGGGCTGTCCGGTAGCGAGGCGTCCCGCTTAAAAAGCGGGTTCGATTGCGGCGCCGCTGCCGTGGCCCGGGCCACGGCAAGCAAGGTAGGCCAGCTGCTGTTGGACAGGAGGAACGGCGCCACCCGCTTCAGGCAGAGGAGCAGAGTTGTCGCCTCCTCGGCGTTGGCGGCGGTCAGGAGCGCCTTGCTGTAGGCACCGGGATGCTCGCTGACATCCCGGGCCAGGCGCAGGGTATTGAGCCAGTCCTGGAGGTCCTGCGGCAGTTCCTCAATGGTGAGGATGTCGTTGAGATAAAGGCGCTCAAGGAATTTACCGGCGCCGGCAGCCTGCTCCCGGATGACCCGGCGGGCTATCCATTTGAGCAGCCGCTTGATCCCGGCTATCCGGCTGCCGAGATATTCCTGCTGCGCCGCCGGGGTTTCAGCCTCCTGGATTTGCCGCAACTCCCTGAAAATGAGGCTTGAGGTGGGCAGCAGCATGGCCAGCGGGAATGAGGCGATGAGTGTTTTTTCCAGGTCCTCCTCGAGCAGGCTTTCCACATGGCCGGCGATGATGTGGCAGTTGATGATCAGATCCTTGAGCAGGGCTGGATGGCGCAGCGGCCGGATGATGTCCTGGACGATCTGCACCTTCATCTTGCTGATTTCCGCCGCAGGTCGGCCGACAAACATGGGAAGAACCTTGAGGTCCTTAGCTAGCCGCTGGATGGCCATTTCCACCCGCCAGGGCAGGGCGACATCCAGCGCCAGCAGATCGTCAAGAAAAACCGTGGAGATTTCGTCGATGCCCTGCGCCACGAGTGAGGCGGTCAACTGCCGGCCGGCTGCCTCGCCGCCTACCCGGTCGGACCGGGGGTCGCACATGATGTCGATGAAACTGTTGAAATGTTCGGCCGTGATCTGTTTCTTGATGGCCAGGCTGAGCAAAGACTTGCGGTTGAAGTATTCCCTGAGCTTCGGCAGAAAGAGTTCCGCCATGCCGCCGCCGACCATGTTTTTGATGGTTAAAGGTTCCTCAAGGACGCCGGTCACCAGGAAGTCGGTCTCGCCGCCGGAGCGGTCGGTGCGGGCCAGCATGATCTCAGTGGCGTTGCCTAAGCTGCGCTGAAAGGTCGCGTAGAGGCCATGTTTGGCGTTTTTGCTGGCCGGGTGCTCCGGGTCGTAATAGCCGCTGCGCAGCATCGCCTTAGTCAACGCCATGACAAAATCGGCTACCGGTTTCACTTTGGCGCGCTCTTCGGCCGACAGAATTTTCTTTTCCTGGGCGCGTGGCGTTGGCGTGATCGATTCCTCGGATTCGGCCGGCGGCTTCGCCTCTGGTTGGGTGACCGCCTGCCGGAGCCACTCCATGGGCAGGGTGCGGTCGTCGGTGGCTCCGGTCGCAGGCATGGTGTCTCGGGGGACGCGAAAGGCGGCATGCGTACCGATTGTTTCGGCAAGACGGTTCAGCTCTTCGCTGTTTTCTGGGCCGATGTGCAAAAGGACGCCGGCCGGGGTTTTGCCGGGGGCGCGGCTGCTGATGATTCTGGCCACCGTGGCGGTCAGCCTGAAGGGCTCGGTGATTGCCGGCAGGTGCAACTCCAGGACGAGCCCGGTGCTAAGCGGCAGTTCGGCTGCGGTGGCCAGGATAAACCGGCCGTCCCGTATTCCCTGAAAGTCTTTCAGGAAACGCTGTGCTGTCGAGTAGTTGAGCCTGATTACCTTATCGGCCAAGGTGCGCCCCCTCATGTACTGATGGTTGGCAGGTTTTCTTCTCTTTTTGCCGGTCTTTTGCGAATCCTTCGTTACCAGATTGGCAATTTTTTTTTATTTATGCAACCATTGCAGGAAGCAGAGGAGAAATGTACGGGTCTTAACATTGGTTGCTTTGATCGCATTACAGTTGTAAACTCCATCAGCACATTCACTCCGATCCCTTGTTATCTGTATCTATTTTGTTTTCTCTATGACAGATCAAAGAGATATTCTGAGTTGTCCTGTTAGAAAACCCATTGCCCGGGGTGAGAGTACGCATCTTTTCCGGAACCACCATCTCTTTAACGCCATCATGCCATTATGAATTTTTTTGCCCTGGCAGGGTTATCAGTCGGGATTTCTTGCGTGCTGCTCTCTGCGGTAACCGTGTATTTCGGCAGAGAGCGGTTGCATCATCTCCTCCTCCTGTTTAATGTCATGGTGGCGGTTTGGGGTTTTGGCTGTTTTTTCGCCGGGATAGCCCAAACCGATGCCCAGGCCATCCTGGCCTGGAAGGTGGCAAGTGCCGGCGGCATCTTTATCGGGCCATCGTTTTATCTCATGGTCGCGCATTTTTGTCGGAAGCAGCGCACCGCGATCATCTATGGCTCATTCGCAACAGCGGCTGTTATAATTATTGTTCTCTTTGGTACCGATTACGCGATCAACGGAATCAGGTTGGTCTACGGTATTAAATATCCCGAGTTTAGCTTGCTCTATGGGACAGCTATCCTCTTTTATCTTGCCAACGTTGTTTTGAGCTACCTGGAACTCTGCCTCTTTCTTAAAGAGGCGAGGGGCGGTGTTCGCCTTCAGACTCTCTATATCATCTTTGCTTTCTCCTTCGGCTTTGCAGGAGGAACATTCACCTTACTTCCCATTTTTCACCTGAACGTCTCCTATCCGGTTTATAACTTCGGTATCGTGGTGTACATTTTCACCCTGACCTTTGCAATTTTTCGCTACCGGTTGATGGACCTCCACCTCATTTTCAAAAAGGCCCTTGTCTACTCGCTGTCAGCCGGTCTCCTGACCGGGGTGTTTCTCATTCTTATCCTTGGGCTGGCGAGTGTGTTCGCAGCCTTCCTTGGTGAAAGTTCCTATGGTGTGACATTGGCGGCCGCCATTATCATTGCCCTGCTCTTTGACCCGTTGAAGCAAAAAATCCATGCCTTCCTGGATAAGATATTTTATCGAACGAAATATGATTACTATAATGCTATTCAAGGACTGAGCCGGGAGCTTGCCCTGACAACGGACCTGGAATCCACCAATCAATTGATTGTTGACCGGGTCTTTTCGATATTGAACCTGCATAACGCCTGTCTTCTTTCTGAAACAAAAGGCGTGTATCAGCATGTTTACTGCAGATTTTCAACCCCCGATGCATCGCCTCCGCCAGATTTTTCCTCTCGCATGGGTTTTTCATTTTCTGAACAAGACTCACGAATGGTACGGCTTCTGGAGAACACCAAGAGTATCCTCGTTGAGGAGGAGCTCGACAAAATAGCCCCGGTGGAGGACATCGAGGCGATCCGCTCCGAACTCCGCACCTTCATGGGCGAAATTGTCGTACCCATCATTATTGACGACAAGCTTTCAGCGGTCTTGATCCTTGGCGAAAAATTATCCGGTGATTTTTATGCCAAGGAAGACATCAACCTCCTGGAAACCATTGCAAACCAGTCTGCCATCGCCATCCGCAACGCCCGGCTGTACAACGAACTGGAAGAACGGGTTGAACAGCGCACCGAGGAGCTTTCCGCCGCCAATGCTAACCTTCGGGAATCACAGGAACAGATCCGCCGTCTTGCCTACCATGATTCTCTTACCAGTCTGCCGAACCGGGTCCTGTTCCTGGATTATTTCAAGCGTTCCCTGTCCCGGGCAAGAAGGGAAAAGAGGCTGCTGGCGCTGCTCTTTATTGATCTTGATAATTTTAAACGGATCAATGATACCCTCGGTCATAAGATGGGCGATCTGCTGCTGCAACAGGTTGCGAAACGCATGGAGGATGGACTGCGCGATTCCGATATTGTCGCGCGTTTAGATCCGGACCGCGACTCTGACATGCTTGCCCGGCTCGGCGGCGATGAATTCA
>MGTE01000031.1 GCA_001799275.1 Deltaproteobacteria bacterium RIFOXYD12_FULL_57_12 | reverse complement strand
AGAAATGTCTGCGGAATTGGAGAATATCCTCCTGAAAAGCGGCCTGAAGACATTTCTGTGCCCCTAATACCTAGATTCGCCTAAGCGGTTTGTCCTATCCCTTGTTTCGGTGATTTCCATGGCAGATGAAGACGACCAATTAATGGAGATCTTCCTGAACGAAGTCGAGGATCTTTTCGGAACGGCCGAAGGTGCCCTTCTGCGACTGGAGGAGACACCGGCCGCCGGCCCCGAGGTTGAAGAGCTGTTTCGGGTCGTTCATACCCTGAAAAGCAGCTCGGCCATGGTGGGAATGGGGACCATTTCCAAGCATTTTCACCTGCTGGAAAACCTCCTGGACCGGCTACGGAATAACGAGCTTGCCGTGACCCGGCCTATCGTCTCCTTCCTCCTCGAAAATCTGGATCTTCTCAGGGCTATGATATCCGGGAGCGCAAGGGGCGATCCCGGCGCGGTCGATGCCGACCTTCTCGCCGGCCGCCAGGCACAGTTGCAGCAACTCATGACAGGAGACCGGAGCCGGACGGAGCCGGTTCCGGTAGCAGTCGATGCGGCCGGCGAGTTCCATTGTTTTCGCCTCGGCCTCTCATTTCGGGACGATCTCCCTGACCCCTGCCCGGACCCTCTGTCCCTGCTTGCGAAGCTTGCCGAGATCGGCGAGATCAAGGAGGTCGCCGCCGACCTATCCCGCCTGCCCCCCTACGACCAAATCATCCCCGAAAAATTGTATATCGCCTGGCAACTGGTGCTGAAAACTGGCGTGACTGCCGACGAACTTCAAGCATTTTTTGCCACTTTCGGGCAGGGCCACATCCTGACGATCGAAGAATTGTCAGGGACTCCCGAGGATGGCACTCTGCCGTCCGCCCCCGCTCCTCCGCGCGAACCCAGGGAAGGGGGAGATGGTGGAGAGGAGCAGCCGGCCACCCTAGAGGTCGTTACGCAGCCGCCGCTCGAGCCAGATGAGGAACGGCCCTCGGGGCGGCGCCAAAGCATCCGGGTCGACGCGAAAAAACTCAATTACCTGGTCAACCTTGCCGATGAAATGGGGATCGTCGTTTCCGTGCTGCAGAATTTATTTGCCTGGAAGGCGCCACGGCATCAGGACGCGATCAAGAAAGAGCTGGACGGCCTGACGAAACTGAACCGTGAGTTCCAGGAACGCGTCGCCAATGTCCGGATGTCACCCCTGGCAGGTCTTTTCCGCCGTTTTCAGCGGATCGCGCGCGATACGGCCGCGGCACGCCAGAAGCAGATCCGGGTCCTTTTGCACGGTGCCGAGGTGGAGCTTGACCGGGAGGTGATCGAGCATATTGCCGATCCGCTCAAGCACATGGTGCGGAATTGTGTCGACCACGGCATAGAACTACCGGAGGAGCGGGTTGCCAAGGGCAAGCCGGCCGAGGGGACCGTGCACTTCTCAGCTTCCCGCACCGGGGGAAGGATACTGATCCAGATCAGCGATGACGGCCGCGGCTTCGATATCACACGGATTCGCCAACGCGCCGTAGAGCTTGGACTGGCGCGACCGGACGAGCCCCTTGACCGCGACACCCTGCTGGGCCTGGTGTGCTCACCTGGCTTTTCCTCGGCCTCCAAGGTAACCGAGTTGTCTGGACGAGGCGTGGGCATGGACGTGGTCAAAACCGAGGTGGATCGCCTTGGCGGCCATCTCGCCATAGAAACCAGAGAGGGTGAAGGGACAACCTTCACCTTGGATCTGCCGCTAACCTTTACCCTCATCAAGGCCCTCCATATCCGGAGCCGGGATGTCTCCTACCTGATCCCGCTCCTGGGGATCATGACGACCGAACCTTACGTGCGGGGCCGGGCCGAGGCGATCGGGGCGAGCCAGCGTCTCTTCTACCGGCACCAGGAGGAATATCTGCCCCTGCTGGATCTCGCCGAGATGTCCCGCAACGGGACGGCTCAAGTCTGGGGCAGGGAAGCGGTGGTGGTTTTTCTCGATACCGGAAGGCGGCGGTTCGGTCTGCTGGTGGACGAGGTTCTCGATCCCCAACAGGTGGTGGTAAAGAGTCTGGAGACAAATTTCCGCGGCGTAAAGGGGTTGGCCGGGGCCACCCTGCTCGGGGATGGGGCGGTAGCCCTGGTGCTTGATCTCCAGGCCATCGAAGAGATATTTCTTGAGGACTCGAAACAAACCATCAATGATCCCGTCGTTCGGCCGTCGCCGCATGCGGATCAATCGCAAAATCCTCAACGTCGCGCTGCAACGCCTGCGGTTTTATGCCGCGAAACAAATACCCTTGAGGTGCTCAATCGGCGCGATTAAACTTGACCCCAATTCGGAGGCAATTGACCTTTATTTTTTTCTCCTGAGTACCTTTGCTATGAACAATAGGAGTATGGTTATGAATAGGACAAGACGAAAAGAGAAAAGGCCGGGGGCAGGTATTACCTGGCGACTCCTGACGGCGGCAAAGCGAAAGCTGACGGCCCGGAGGGTCCGGTTGGTCGGAAGATGCCGGTGGCTGGTCCTGGCGCCCTGTCTTCTGACGTTCCTCCTAGGAGGAACGCAGGTTGTGGCCGAGGAAATGGAGACCAACGGCTATGTGGGCTCAGTGGCTTGCCAGCCTTGCCATGAACAGCAGTTCCGGGCCTTTCATAATTTTGCCAGGAAGAGCCACTCTTTTGCCAGTGTGGAGAAAATGGCGGTGAATCTGCCGGAGGAAAAGATCAGGCCCTGCTATGGCTGCCATACCACGGGTTACGGAAAGCCGAGCGGCTTTGTCAGCCCCGAGCAGACCCCGGAGCTCAAGAACGTTGGCTGCGAGGCCTGCCACGGACCCGGCCGGCTTCACGTCAAAACCCAGGACCCTGCCCTGATCAGGAGAACAGTAACCATAGAGGTCTGCAAAGAATGCCATACCGAGGAACGGGTTCAAGCCTTCCGCTACAAGCCGATACTGTATGCAGGCTCTCATTGAGGGGTAATCATCATGACACACAATTTTCTGAAAAGAACCCGGATGCGCGTCAAGTTTCTGCTTGCCACCTGCCTTGTCATCGGTATTTTTATGAGCTATACCCTTTATCAGGGCATTGATTTTCACACCAAAACCGCCATGCAACAGGTGGAAGAGTCCTCCCGGCTGTTGCTGGACAACACCTACAGCGCCATGAGGTTTCCCATGTCCATCGGCGACAGCAAGACCGTGGAGGAGCAACTCAAGGGAATCGGTGAGCACAACACCGGCGTCGATGTCTACATCACCAACTCCGAGCGTAAGATAATCTACGCCTCGAAGGAGGGGTATCGCCATAACACGATGGACAACTATCTGAAGGAGGATGGTTCCCGCGAGGCCCTCGAAAACGCCCTGCTCTCCGGTACCGAGCCCACCCGGCCCCTGGTAGACCACATGCGGGGTGAGTCCTCCATGGTGATCATCAAGCCGATTCTAAACGAGCCGTCCTGCCACCATTGCCACACCGACTTCCGCCCGGTACTGGGCGCCATCGTTGCCAAGCAATCCCTTAAGGGGTTGTTCGCCTCCATCAACGCGGCCCGGAATCGGCTCATCCTCTGTTCGGTCCTGACCCTTTTCGGCCTGGTGGTGTTCATCTATTTGCTTTTTGTCCGCCTGGTCAGCCGTCGCATCGGAGCCCTGAAGTTGCTTAGCAGCAAGGTGGCGGCCGGTGACGTGACCGTCGATGTCCATGACGATCATGAGGATTCTATCGGCAAGCTGACCAATAATTTCAACACGATGATCAAGAGCATCAGGGACCGGATAGAATACGCCAACAGCCTGAAGCTTGCCATCTCCGATCCCTTCTTTACCGTTGACACCGGGATGCGGGTGACCTTTATCAATGAGGCGGCGGTCCGACTGCTTGGTCTGCCAGCCGACGGGGTGCTCGGCAAATTGTGCCAGGATGTCTTTCAGAGCGACGCCTGTGACGGGGGGTGCCCCGTAAAGCACGCACTTGCCACGGGTAAGGCGACCGTGGGCAAACGCATGACCCTGCGCGACCGGGAGAACCGGGAAATCCCGGTGATGAGCAGCGCCTCGGTGCTGCGAGATTCTGCCGGCAATATCCTGGGCGGCTATGAGATCATCAGGGATCTTACAGTCGAGGTGGCTGCCGAGCAGAAGCTCCAAAGTGCGTATCGCCGCGAGGAGGAGGCAAAAGAAGCGCTCGAAACGAGAGTGCGGGAACTGTCCGCCATTCTCGAGCGGGCCGCGCATGGTGATTTTACCACCCGCGGCCAGACCACGGACGCAAACTCTGCCATGGACGTGATGACTAGACGCATTAATGCGACCCTCGACGGGATGGTGGCCCTGATCTCCCAGATGAAGGAGTATTCCGTAGCAGTGTCCTCCGGCGTCTGGAATATTTCCCGGGAAAACGACCACCTCGCCGAACGGACCCAGCAACAGGCCGCGGCCATGGAGGAGATCAGCACCACCCTGGCGCAGTTGGTCACCAATATCCGGGAGAATCTTACCAGCATCCGGCAGGTCGATTCCCTGTCAAAGGATGCGGTCAAGGTCGCCGAAGACGGCCGCAATCTCGTGGAAAAAACAGCCCAGGCCATGGGGGTGATGTCTGAAAAGAGTCTGAAAATTGCGGAAATGATGGGGCTGATCAATGAAATAACTTTTCAGACCAATCTTCTTTCGGTCAACGCAGCGGTGGAGGCGGCCAGGGCCGGCGAGCAGGGGCGCGGCTTTGCGGTGGTGGCCGAAGAGGTGCGTAATCTTGCCAAGCGCAGCTCCTCCTCGGCCAAGGACATCGACGCCCTGGTGCGGGAGATCACAAGCTCTGCCAACACGGCCCACCAATGGGTGGACAAGGTAAACGAGTATTTTACAAAAATTGTCCAGACCTCGTCCCAGGTTTCTCTGGCTCTGGAGGAGATAAAATTCAGCAGCGAGGAGAGCGCCGCCGGCATGGCCCAGATGAACAAGGGGGTCCTGGAACTCTGTGACGTGAACGAGAAAAATACCGGTTTCGCCGAGGAAATCGCTGTGGAGATGAAAAATCTCGGGGACACGGCGGAGAAGCTGAAAGGCACCACGGAGATGTTTATTCTCGACAGCGCCGGCACCGGCGTCGCCCAGCCAGCCAGAGGAGGCGGACGGCTGGCGGCCATCCCTTTGGATCTGGGCGAGGGGCCGGCCCCCCGCCCACAGTTGCAGGGTCTACCGCAACGACTTCTCGCGGGCGTGGACGCGGAAGGGGGGGAACATGACAAGTATGATAACGGATTCAAGGAGTTCTGATGGACACCGTTCTCTATGTCGTTTTCACTCTTAACGGGCAGTTCTACGGGATCGAGGCCGCCCAAACCCTTGAGGTCCTGGGCTTCCGCCCGATTACCCCGCTTCCGGACCAGGGCAGCGGGGTGAAAGGGGTGATCAGCCTGCGCGGCGCCATCTTGCCCGTTTTCGACCTGCGGACCCAATTCGGGTTGCCAGCCGGGGAGTATTCGCAGTTTCATGTTATCATCGTCGTGGAGGTGGCAGGCAAACGGGTCGGATTAATCGCTGACGAGATCACCGATGTCGTGCGAATTCTGCCCGAAGAGATGCAGGAGGTGGAGAGCCTGCCCCCGGGGTTGCCGCCGAACCTTATTGCCGGGCTGGGCTGCAAGGACGACAAGTTGATTGTTCTTCTCGGTATCGACGGTATCTTGGACACTGGGAAAAGCTGAAATGGCCAGAATCCTCATCATTGATGACAGTACGCTGGTGGCCCACGTGGCCATGAACATCCTGAACAGGCACGGCCACCAGGTGCTGCTGGCCGCGGACGGCCGCAGCGGTCTCGAGTTCGCGGCCCGCGAGCGGCCGGACTTGATCCTTCTGGACGTGGTCATGCCGGGAATGAACGGCTATCAGGTCTGCGAGCAGCTCAAGACGGAGGGCAACACCGCGGCGATGCCGGTCATTATGCTCACCTCCAGGGCGGACCCTGCCGACAAGGTGCGGGGTTTGGAAATAGGGGCCTCGGATTATATCACCAAGCCCTTTGACGAAGGGGAGTTGGTGGCCCGGGTGAACACCCATCTCAAGATCAAGGAGCTTTACGAGAGCATACAGGAGAAGAACCGGCAACTGCAGGAACTAGCCAACCGCGACGGCTTGACAGGTTTGTACAACCACCGGTTTTTTTATGAAACAGCGGACAAGGATTTCCGGAAGGCCTTTCGCTACCAGGAAGCCCTTTCCTGTACGCTGTTCGATATCGATTACTTCAAAAAATTCAACGACACATATGGACATCAGGTTGGGGACACGGTACTCAAGACCTTGGGCGGCCTGATCACCTCCCAAATGCGGGAAAGCGATCTCGCCGCCCGTTACGGCGGCGAGGAATTCGCCCTGCTGCTCTATCACACGGCAGCGCCGGAGGCCTTTCTCTTCGCCGACAGGTTGAGAAAGGAGGTGGAGAGCCACCATTTCCAGCATGAAGAGCTGACCCTTGCCGTGACCATCAGCGTGGGCGTCGCCACCTGTCCCCATCCCCAAATCGGTGACGTCCAGACCTTGATCGAGTACGCGGACAAAGCGCTTTACAGGGCCAAGGAAAATGGCCGCAACCGGGTGGTTGCCTTTGAATAGGTCAGAGAGGGAGAAAATTGAAAAAAATACGAAGAAGATGCCTGGTTCAGAGAAAAGGTAGACCGAACTTCAGCCGGCCACCCGGCGCACGAAGATAATACAGAACGGTTTTTTCAAATGGGAGGGAATATGAACGGGGCCAGACTTCCTGCGGCGGTGTTGAACACCTTGATTCTGGCGGTTCTTTTCTTGATTGCCGCCACCCGGGTATCTTCAGCAACAGGAACGGAAGGGCGCGAGCCGCCGACTTATGTAGGCTCCGAAGCCTGCAAGACGTGCCATCCTGAGGAGTATGACAGCTTCGTAGCCTATGCAAAGAAAGCTAAATCCTTCTCCAGTATAGAAAGACTGAGAAGAAGCCTCAGCGAAGAGGAGATCGGGAAGTGCTACGCCTGCCATACGACGGGCTATGGCAAGCCGGGCGGCTTTGTCAGCCTCGAACAAACCCCCCATTTGAAGGATTCCGGCTGCGAGGTGTGTCACGGACCCGGAGGGGACCACCTGGAAAAGCAGGATGCCGCAACCATAAAAGGTGGCCTGACAAAAAAGGACTGTGAGGTCTGTCATATCTCGGAACGGGTCAGGGCGTTCAGGTACAAACCGTTAATTCACGGCGGAGCACACTGAGGACACTTATGACAATCGATCTGATAAGAAAATCCCTGGGCAATAAGATACTGGCCACCGTAACCCTCGGCATCCTGCTGATCATGGGCTTGGAAATTATCTTCCGGATCTATTTCGGAACCAAGGACAGGATCGAACAGATGGAGATCTTGAGTGGGGACCTGGCCGCTTCAACCTATTCCGGCATCAAGCACCCCATGTCGGTCGGCGACAGCGACGCGGTGGAGAGGGTGCTGGCCGACGTCCGCCTGAAAATGGATGGGATGGAGGTGTTCATCTGCGATACCGACCAGCAGATAATCTGGTCCACCCACGAAGGAAAAATCCACACCCCAATCGCGGATTCGATCTCCAGCCCTGCGGCGCTGGCCGGCCTGCAGGAAACACTGCACTCCGGGCAGGCGCCGCTCACGTCCTATGAAGAGAAGTTGGAAAACAGACAATACCTGATCAACGTCCAGGCGATTCTGAACGAAAGGGATTGCGTCCACTGCCACGGCGCCTCCAAAAAGATCATCGGCGGCATGGTCATCCGGGCCAATATGGAGCGGCCCTTGGAAAAGGTCGCCGCCGCCATGAAACGATCCCTCTTCATTATGATTTTCGGCCTCTCGGCCATTTTCCTCCTGATTTATGCCCTGGTCGAAAGATTCATCCGCAGGCCGGTGGCGAGTTTGTCCCAGGGCGTCAAGCGGGTCACGGACGGGGAACTGGACTTCGAGATCCAACCCGGCTCCAGCGATGAAATCGGCGATCTGGCAAAATCCTTCAACCAGATGACCAAGGAATTAAAGAATGCCCGGCAGGAGATTAATACCTGGACAGACACCCTGGAGGATATGGTTGAAGAACGAACAGTTCAACTGAAGCAGGCCATGGACGGCATCATTCAATCGGAGAAAATGGCCTCCCTCGGCCGATTGGCAGCGATCGTCGCGCATGAAATCAACAACCCTCTGGCCGGTATCCGCACCTATGCCAAACTGCTCCTGAAAAAAGGCGACGAGATAGCCGCCAGCACAGACCCCCGCTTCGTCCAATATCTGCAGACCATTGAAAGCGAATCGGCCCGTTGCGGAGAAATCATCAGAAATCTGCTGCAGTTTGCCCGACCGGACAAACCGCAATTCACCCGGCAGGACACCAACACCTTAATCCAGGAATGCCTGCGGCTGATCCAGCATAAAATCAACTTGCAGAACATTGAGTTACAACTGGCTCTCCCTGACGAATCGATGGCGGTGAACTGCGACGGCCAGAAAATCAAACAGGCGCTCCTCGCCCTTTTACTCAATGCCTGCGATGCGCTAGAACCGGAGGGTGGGGTGGTCGAGGTCCGCAGCCGGTCGATTCCCGAAAAGCAAGGGGTGGAAATCTCCATCAGGGATAACGGGATCGGCATGAATGAAGAAACCCGCGCCCATATGTTCGAACCGTTTTTTACCACAAAGATAAAAACCCCGGGTCCGGATGCAGGTGTCAACATCGGCCTGGGCCTCACCGTTGTCTATGAAATCATCAAAGCGCATCGGGGTGAGATCACTGTGCATTCCGAACCGGACGAAGGTTCAACGATAACCATCTTCCTGCACCGAGAGCCTGGCCCGTCCCCCCTCCCTTAGGGCCAGAGAAGAAATAACTACCACGAGAAGGCGCTGGCGGTTCTGCCGGCGTCTATTTCTCCTCCTGCCGGCAACACCCCTGTCGTCCGCCACGACGCGCACCGTTGCAGAAGACCATCCGCGCCCTCGTTGCCGAAATATTCAACAATGCCTGTTGAGTATTTCTGCATTTTTTATCTTCCGAAGGGCTGAAAACACCCCATTTCTCGTGCCGGCACCCATCCTCCGGTACGCCGCATTCCAAG
>MGTE01000030.1:3790-10044 GCA_001799275.1 Deltaproteobacteria bacterium RIFOXYD12_FULL_57_12 | reverse complement strand
GGGTGGTCAAACACAACCGGGTGGACGGCCAGTCCATCACCCCGGCCGAACTCTACGATGCGCTGCGGAATCTGTGAGGAAACAGCGAATATTGAATATCGAACAAGGAATTTCGAATCATGAAGTTTTGTTTTTGCGAGGTCTCGGCGAGTTGAAATATTCGGACGGCAAGATCAATCAACTGTTTTTCAATGCCAACCTCCTTGATTCCCTTCGACATTCATTATTCCTTGTTCGATATTCGATATTCTCTTTTACAAAAACTGGAGCTGCTCAACTTCAGCCCGTAACTAGCCTGAAGTTCTCCGTAAAGTAAACGAACGCATCAGCGGCCCGGCAAAGCCCAGCCAAGGAGAACCCCATCCCCATGGACATGACCAGTCTGCGCCACAAGTATCTGCGCCACGACAAGAAATTCCCGCACGTCTGGTGTCCGGGCTGCGGCAACGGCATTGTCCTCGGCGCCTTGCTCCGGGCCTTTGAGCGCCTGAACATTGACAAGGACCGGCTGGTGCTCACCGCTGGCATCGGCTGCGCCGGCCGGCTACCGGTCTATGTCGATCTCAACACCCTGCACACCACCCACGGCCGGGCCCTGACCTTTGCCACCGGCATCAAGCTGGCCAACCCGGAACTCACGGTGATGGCGGTCATGGGCGACGGCGACGCTACTGCCATCGGCGGCAACCATTTCATCCATGCTGCCCGCCGCAACCTGGATCTGACCGCGATCATCATCAACAATCAGATCTACGGCATGACCGGCGGCCAGTACTCGCCGACCACGCCCTACGGCGCCCGGGCCGCCACCGCGGTTTACGGCCACATCGAACACGCCTTTTCCATTGCCGAACTGGCGGTGACCGCCGGCGCCGCCTTTGTGGCGCGCGGCACGGTCTATCACGCCGCCATGCTGGAGGGCCTCATCGAGAAGGCGGTGCGCAAGAGAGGCTTCAGCGTCGTGGAGATCATGGCGAACTGCCATGTCCAATTCGGCCGCCGGAATAAAATGGCGGAGCCGGTCGCCATGCTGGAATGGTTCCGGGACCATGCGGTCAGCGCCGCCAATGCCAATGGCATCCCGCCCGACTCCCTGGACGACCGCTTCACGATCGGCGTGCTGGCCGACGTCGAGAAGCCGGACTATATCGCGGAATACCAGGCCGTGAGAGAAAAGGCAAAACAATGAGCAGCGCGGTCATTCCGGAAGACCGGTACGAGATTCGCTTAAGCGGCAGCGGCGGCCAGGGCATCATTCTGGCGGCGTTCATCCTGGCCGAGGCGGCCGGCCTAGTTCACGGCCGCCATGTCTGCCAGACCCAGAGCTACGGTCCCGCAGCGCGCGGCGGCACCTGCCGGGCCGAGGTGGTAATCAGCAGCCAACCCATCGATTACCCGCGGGTCATCCAGCTCGACATGCTCCTGGCCATGAACCAGGCCTCCTGCGACGCCTTCTTCGCCGATTTCAAGCCGCACGGCCTGCTGCTGGTCGATTCCACCCTGGTGACCCAGATTCCCAGCCGCCGGGTGATCGCCCTGCCCTTTACGCGAATCGCCCGGGAAACCACCGGCTCGGAACTTGCCGCCAACATGGCGGCGCTTGGCGCCATCAGCCGTTGCTGCCCGCTCGTGACCGCCACCGGGCTGGAGGCCGCCCTGGCCGCCCGGGTACCGGCTGATTCCAAAAGCATGAACCGCAAGGCCTTCCGAGCCGGCGCCGCCGCAGCCCGGCTCATTGACCTAACCGCCTTGCCGAGCTCGATCCTGCCAGAGGAAGAAGAGGTATAAGCGGTCACCGGGTACCGCTTACAACAGGATTGGGGCGGGAGCTGTGCGTGGTTCCCTTGCCCTGTGATCTTACGAAGAGGTGTAAGCAGATGTTGTCCTCATCCCTGCCCTGGCCGCATGATTTCGACACCCGCTTCAAGGTCTATCACGAACTGATGGCCCGCCGGGTCAGGGAAATCCTCCTGGTGCTCAGCCCCTTTGACGCCTTTATCATGGAAGAAGACGGCAGTCTCGCCTCGCGGATCGTCAACGAATACCGGGGCCTCAACCTGAGCCGGCCGCCCCGTTTAACCCGGGTATCCACCGGCCGCGAGGCCCTGGACAGCGTCCGGGCAAGGCAGTTCGACCTGGTGCTCACCACGGCCCAGATCGACGACATGGACTGCTTCCGCCTTGGCCTGGAGATAAAAAAATTAAAACCCGGTCTGCCGGTCATTCTGCTGGCCCACGAATACGCCGGCCTGCCAGCGCAACCCGTTGACGCTGCGCCCGGGCTCGATGCTTTTTATGTCTGGTCGGCCAACCCAGATTTCCTGATGTCCCTCGTCAAAAACGTCGAGGACCGGCTCAACGTCGATCTGGACACCAAGACCGCCATGGTCCGGGTTCTCCTGCTCGTGGAGGATTCCCCCGGCTACCGCTCCTTGCTGCTGCCCCTGCTCTACCGCGAGGTGGTCCGCCAGACCCAGGCGGTGCTCGATGAAACCTTGAACGAGGAACACCGGCTGCTCAAGATGCGGGCCCGGCCGAAGATCCTGATGGCGAGCAATTACGAGGAGGCTCAGCGCCTCATCCGACGCTACCGGCCTTTTCTGTTCGGCCTGATCGCGGATGCCCGCTTTTCGAAAAAAGGCCGACCGATTGCCTGCGCCGGCCTGGATCTGCTCGGCGCGGTCCGCCGGACGATTCCTGATCTGCCCCTGCTGCTGCTCAGTTCAGATGCGGCAAACCGCGAAATGGCGGAGCGGATTCCCGCTGTCTTTTTAGACAAAAACGCCTCGGATCTGCCAGCCGGGCTCCACGATTTTTTTCTCAACCATCTCGGATTCGGTGATTTTATCTTCCGACGACCGGACGGTACGGCGATCGACCGGGCCGACACCCTCGCCACCTTTGAGAAGAAATTAGCTGCTATCCCCGAGGAGTGCTTCCGCTACCACGTCGAACGCAACCATTTCTCCAACTGGATCATGGCCCGTTCCGAGGTCGATCTGGCCTCCAGCCTGCACATCAGCCGCCGATCGGCCGACCGCGACCCGCAAGGCCTGCGGCCCTGGATCATCGCCCAGATTCACCGTCTGCGCCACTGGCGACAACTGGGTGTGGTGGCCCGCTTCCGGCCGGAGGACTACGAGCCGACCGTCAACGACTTTGTAAAAATCGGCAACGGCGCCATGGGCGGCAAGGCCCTGGGGCTCGCCTTCATGGCCGCGGTTCTGAGCCGCGCGCCCGGTCTGGAACTGGCGGAAAAATTTCCAGACCTGCAGGTCCGCATTCCAGAAACGCTCATCATCACCACCGACGGTTACGAAGCCTTTATCCGGGAAAACCGGCTGGCAGACCCCGGCCCGGAAAAAACCGACCAAGAAATCGCCACGCTCTTCAGGCAGGCGGTTATCCCCGCCTGGCTCCGGGAGCAACTGGCCGCCTTTCTCAGTAAAACAGACGGGCCGCTCTGCGTACGCTCGTCGAGCATTCAGGAAGATGCCCGCTACCAGCCCTTTGCCGGCCTCTATGTCACCCGCATGCTGGCCAATTGTCACCCAGAGCCTGCGGTCCGTGTGGACGAACTGCTGGCCGCAATCAAGCTGGTGTATGCCTCGACCTTCTTTGCCGGACCCCGGGCCTTTGCCCGCGCCGGCCAGATGCGGGGCGGACCGCCGGCCATGGCCGTGATCATCCAGCAGCTGGCCGGCCGGCAATACGGTGATTTTTTTTACCCGGCCATCGCCGGGACGGCGCAATCCACCAATTTCTACCCCATCGCCGGCATGCAGGCCGACGAGGGTATCGCCAGCATTGCCCTCGGCTTCGGCAAGACCGTGGTAGAGGGCGAAAAATGTCTGCGCTTCTCACCGGTCCATCCCGACCGCCTGCCGCAGTTTTCAACGGTAGAAGAGATCCTGGACAACTGCCAGCGGCAGTTTTATGCCCTGCGGCTCAGCAGCTACCCTGTCGACCCTGCTTTCCTGCCGGAGGATTGTCTGGAGAAAAGGGAGCTGGCCGCGGCCGGGGCAGAGCTGCCGGTGGCCATGTTGACCAGTGCCTATCTCCCGGAGGAGCAACGGCTCCGGGACAGCGCCACCAACGGCATTCGGGTGCTGACCTTTGCCCGCCTGCTGAAACACCGCCTCCTGCCCCTGCCGGAGATGTTGACCGAACTGCTACGCCTCGGCCGTCAGGGCCTTGGTGCGCCGGTGCAGATCGAATTCGCCGTCAATCTGGCAACCGACACCGAGAGCGCCGAGTTTCATTTCCTGCAGATCAGGCCACTGCCGGATCACGGCGACCGCGAGGACGTGCGGCTAACCACGGCCGAAGCCGGCCGCGCTTTTTGCATCTCAACCCAGCCCCTGGGCCACGGCCGGCTGCAGACCATGGCCGACATTGTCCAGGTCAGACTCGAGACGCTGACGCCGGCCACCGCAAAAAAAACAGCCAACGAGATCAGCCGGTTGAACGCCCGGCTGCTCAAGGAAAAAAGACCCTACCTGCTGATCGGGCCGGGCCGCTGGGGTTCCGCCGACCCCTGGCTCGGCATCCCGGTGCAATGGCAGGATATTTCCGGGGTGGGAGCGATGATCGAATACCGGCCGCAACAAAGCAGTATCGACACCTCGCAGGGCAGCCATTTTTTCCAGAACATCACGGCCCGCCGCATCCCCTACCTCACCGTGGTCGAGGCGGCGAAGGCCGGCGATTTCCTCGACTGGCCGTGGCTCGCCAGCCAGCCAGTCCTAAGCGAGACGCCACTCGTGCGGCATGTGCGACTGACGAGTTCCTTTATTCTGAAAATCGACGCCAGCCAGACCCGGGCCATCCTTTATGAAGAAAAGGAGAGCAGATGACGAAAATCATGGAGCAGATCATGGCCCGAGACCCAGGCGAGAGGGAATTCCACCAGGCGGTCGCCGAGGTGCTGGAAACGGTGCAGCCGGTGCTGGACCGCAATCCCGAATACCGGCAGGCCGCCATCCTGGAGCGGATTATCGAGCCGGAGCGGGTCATCCAGTTCCGAGTGCCCTGGATGGACGACCAGGGCCAGGTGCATGTGAACCGGGGCTTCCGGGTGGAGATGAACAGTGCACTCGGGCCTTACAAGGGCGGTTTGCGCTTCCATCCCTCAGTCACCCTCAGCATCATGAAATTCCTGGCCTTTGAACAGGTCTTCAAGAATGCCCTGACCACCCTGCCCCTGGGCGGCGGCAAAGGCGGCGCCGATTTCAACCCCAAGGGAAGATCGGACAACGAGATCATGCGGTTCTGCCAGAGCTTCATGGCCGAACTCTTCCGACATATCGGCCCGAACACCGATGTGCCGGCCGGCGACATCGGGGTGGGCGCCAGGGAAATCGGCTTTCTGTTCGGCATGTACAAGCGGCTTAGAAACGAATTCACCGGCGTGCTCACCGGCAAGAGTCTCAACTGGGGCGGTAGCCTGATCCGGCCCGAGGCCACCGGCTACGGCAACGTCTATTTCGTCGCCGCCATGCTCGCCGAGCGGCAGGAGTCGCTGGCAGGCAAGACCTGTCTGGTCTCGGGCAGCGGCAATGTCGCCCAGTTCACCGTGGAGAAGATTCTGCACCTGGGCGGCCGGGTGGTGACCCTCTCCGATTCTTCCGGCTTCATCTACGACGAGGAGGGCATCGACGCGGCCAAACTCGCCTTTGTCAAGGAACTCAAAAATATCCAACGCGGACGGATCCTGGAATACGCGGCCCGTTACCCGGCCGCTGTCTACACGGAGGCGGACGGCAGCCTTGACCACAACCCGCTCTGGGACCATAAGGCCGACTGCGCCCTGCCCTGCGCCACGGAAAACGAGATCAACGGCCGTGATGCCCAGAATCTGATCAACAACGGCGTACGCCTGGTGAGCGAAGGCGCCAATATGCCATGCACGCCGGAGGCAATCGATCTTTTCCTGGACAACAACATCCTCTACGCACCGGGCAAGGCGGCCAATGCCGGCGGGGTCGCGGTCTCCGGCCTGGAGATGGCCCAGAACTCCATGCGCCTCAACTGGCCCCGTGAGGAGGTCGACAGCCGGCTACAGGGCATAATGAAGTCGATCCACCGCACCTGCCTGGAGGCGGCCGCCGCCCACGGTAGACCAGGCAACTACCTGGCCGGCGCCAACATCGCCGGCTTCCTCAAGGTGGTGAATGCCATGCTCGACCAGGGGCTGGTCTGATTTTTGTGAAATTTTTCAGCCCCTGATTCTTCCGAACTTTTTCCTGGAGTAG
>MGTE01000030.1:0-3780 GCA_001799275.1 Deltaproteobacteria bacterium RIFOXYD12_FULL_57_12 | reverse complement strand
CGATGTTACGGGCAAGGGGTGGCCGCCTTACCTCCACCCTCCTTTCATGAAATCCTCCTAGAGAAGAACACGCTTGTCTCTATACCGGCCATGACCGGCCGTCAACGACGTCCTTCGCCGCCCCCATGAAGCCCTGATCCTCGGTTATTAAAAGGCTAGATCGACGCCCGGTCATGGCCGAGATCTATTTCTTCTCTTGATTTTCAATCAGGTCGACCACCATGAATAACACAAATCCGGGACATACCCTACATTCTCCTACGGGGACCTAAAATCCAAGAATAAGAAGGCCGGCATGGTAATTGGCCACAAAGACAGTCTTGTTGATGGCCCACACTTGATCAGCAGTGCCAGGTGTTTTGTAAGAGGCGATCTCTCGAGGGACTGCTGGATTGGAAACATCGAATACACGTACCCATTCAACGTCTCCGACATAAGCGTATGAATCGGCCACATGAATCGTGCGAGCATGTCCGGGCGTGTCGAAATGTCCTATTTCCATTGGCTTCTTCGGGTCTGAAATATCTACGATTTTAAGGCCCTCATATCCCGCGGTTAAATAGGCAAGGTTGTCGGATATATAAACAGATTGAATATCGCCATTTTCTGGGGTGTATGAACCGATTTCCACAGGCTTGGAGATGCTGGAAAGATCGATGATCCTGAGCCCTGCCGTACCATCGGCGACGTAGGCGATGCCATTGTTAACAGCCACATCATAAGAGTAGCCGGGAGTATCAAAAAAAGAGATATTGGCTGGCCTTTTTTTGTCCGTGATATCAATCACTCGCAAACCGGCCGGTCCGTCGGCAACATAAGCGAGTTTATCTGACACGATAACTCGCATGGCCTCACCGGGGGTATCTATGTGGGCTACTTCATGAAGCTGCGCCGGGTTTTTAATATCTACAATCCGCATGCCTGAAAAGTCATCGGCAATATAGGCATAACCATCGTTGACATGAACCCCCAGCGCACGATAGGTTGGGTGATGGCCAATCTCCCGGGGCGAGGCAGGGTCTGCGATATCAATAATGCGCATGCCGGTATAGCCATTGGCGAGATAGACGAATGTGCCCTTCACATAAAGCCCCCGTGTTTTGCCCGCAGCATCTACATGACCGATGATCGGCAGAGTTGTGGGCTGGGATATATCGATGATTTCGAGTCCCCTGTCGCCATGGGATAGGTAGGCATAAGACCCTTTAATAGCAACGGACTCGGAGCAGGTAGGATTGTGATAACGTGCCAACCACTTCGGTGCTGCCGGGTCTGAAACATCAAAAGCAATAAGACCGGCATCATTGGCCACCCCGGCCAGATACGCAATCGAGTTCTCAACCCATACATGTTCACCCCCATACTCCATTTTGTGAAAACCAACGTCAACAGGAGCCTGAGGATTTGAAATATCGATTATTCTTAATCCGGCATAATCTTCGTCGTATTTCTCAATGCTTGCGGTATAGGCATATTTCCCCGCCGCATATACACCATAGGTCATGCCTGAAATATCATGGTGCCCAACCTCCTTAGGCTCCAAGGGATTGGACACATCAATCAATTTAAGGCCTTTATCACTGTTGGCCACTAAAGCAAGCCCGTCTTTGACAAAAACATCAACCGCAATTCCACCTGTTTTAGTAAATTGCTCCACCCGCGGCTCGAGAGGGTTTGAGACATCGACCACGGCAAGACCGCTCCAGCCAGCCGCCAAATAGGCATAATGATCTTTGACAAAGACCGATCTTGTGTTGCGTGGAAGTTCAGCGTGGCCAACCTCCCTGGGTTTCTCGGGCACCGAAATATCGATAATTCTGAGAGCGCCGCTTTCGTCTGCTACATAGAGATAAGGCCCGGAAGCAAAAAGCCGTCGCACTACGCCCGCAGTGCCTAAAGAGGCCACTTGTTGCCATGAGGTGGTGTTTATTTTGAGCACCCGTATAGACCCGCCTGATCCTAAATAGAGGTACTCTCCTGACATGACACTCGCGTAGACAGGACCATAATGCCATCTTCCCAACAAACGGAGATCATGACTTGCGGTTTCTTGTGGTTTATCAGCACGTCCCGTGGGAACCTCGGGCGATTCTTGCTTTAAACCAGAGAATCCTTGAACGGCGGATGCGCTGGCATCCATCCCCGAATCGTTAGTATGCTGCTCCTGGGACTGGTTGAAATTTTGTGCTCTGGAGCCCTCGGCTACCGGCGGTGTTGCCGAAAAAGCTGAACCCAGACCGTATCCACTAACCATCAAAGAAAATAAGAGAACAAGCGCTCCAACTTGCAACTTTTTTCTATTCATGATGCCCTCTTTGGAAAAATTGATCTATTGTTCCGGAACTATCATATAACCTGTTCAATCGGACGATTTTTATTCTTCTATCCGTGAACTAACACTTTGTCCACCAAGATCCACGATGGTGTGAGTGATGAAAGCATTCTTGTTATGTGAGCGATATCGGCAATCCTGAACAGTAACAGCAAGAAAGCGCCGGGGATCTCTCCCGGCGCTTTCTAATTTTGTAACGAATGGATTACTTTTTGCTGCTTTTATCTTTATCTTGTTGAAGGTTGAGTATAATCCATTTTAAATACGGTTTATCGTGGCGCTGAAACCGAACAATCCTGGTCTATCACCAGGCAGATTGCCTTGGCTTCCATACTGACAGACGCGGATGTTCCATCATCACAAGAGCCAGACGATAATGAAGATGATTTAACGCCGAAATCAGATGAAGATGATTCATGGCTATCGTCAGAATATGAGGATGATGCAACGCCAAAGTTCATCACACCGCACTCCCAGATACCGCTTACGTTGCTGCTGGTAACAGGTATACTTCTAATCACCCCAAGCCTTGCAGACTCGCTAACTGCAACATAACACCCGCCGCCGACGAGCATCGTGTCAGCCGGACATTGTGCCAGACATGCCTGAAGTTTGAATCCACCTGGTTTTAAAGCAGTCACAGTGCAGGTTGACTTGACGATTACCCTGTCATTCATACACATTCCACCGCCTGGAGGACCTTCGGGGCCTGGAGGACCTAATTTACCCTGCACACCCTGGGCGCCTGGGAGACCATCGCGGCCAGGAGGACCTTGGTAACCCAACTTACCCTGCACACCCTGGGCACCTGGAGGACCGGGTACCTGACTGGCAGGACCTTCGGGGCCTGGAGGACCTAATTTACCCTGCACACCCTGGGCACCTGGCGGACCGGGTACCTGACTGGCAGGACCTTCGGGACCTATTTTACCCTGAGGTCCTTGATCACCTGGTTGACCAGGTTCACCTGGACCACCCAACTTACCCTGCACACCCTGGGCACCTGGAGGACCGGGTACCTGACTGGCAGGACCTTCGGGACCGGCGGGACCTAATTTACCCTGAGGTCCCTGATCTCCTGGTTGACCGGGTTCACCTGGACCACCCAGCTTACCCTGTACACCCTGGGCGCCCGGAGGACCGGGCACCTGACTGGCAGGACCTTCGGGACCTAATTTACCCTGAGGTCCTTGATCACCTGGAGGACCGGGTTCACCTGGACCACCCAACTTACCCTGCACACCCTGGGCGCCCGGAGGACCGGGCACCTGACTGGCGGGACCTTCGGGACCTAATTTACCCTGAGGTCCTTGATCACCTGGAGGACCGGGTTCACCTGGACCACCCAACTTACCCTGCACACCCTGGGCACCTGGCGGACCGGGTACCTGACTGGCAGGACCTTCGGGACCTATTTTACCCTGAGGTCCTTGATCACCTGGTTGACC
>MGTE01000029.1 GCA_001799275.1 Deltaproteobacteria bacterium RIFOXYD12_FULL_57_12 | reverse complement strand
TGGCCAAGGATGTCGCTCTGCAGCAGAATGATTTCGGACGGGCGATTGCGGTGCTGCGCGAGTGTCTGACCCTCGACGCCAAGAACCCGGCCCACCTCACTGCGGCGCGGATGCTGGCTGAGCTTCTCTTCCAGGCCGGGGTCGTCGACGAGGCCGAGCATCTGGTGGCTGAGGTGTTGCGGCAAAACAACGAGGATGTGGACGGCCGTTACCTGAACGGTATGATCCAGCTCCTGAAGGGCGAGGCCGACCAGGCGGTGGCCGAATTCCGGCTGGTTGTCCAGGCCCGGCCGCAGTTTGTGGACGGCTACCTGAAGCTCGCCGAAAGCCACGTGCGGAGCCGGGATTTCAAACTCGCCGAGGACGTCCTGCGCCAAGCGCTCAAGGTCGACCCAGCCTCCGGCCCGACGCGTCTGGGGCTTGCCCGCCTCCAGGTTTTGCAGGGCAATCCGGCCGAGGCCGAGAACATCCTGCGGCAAGCGCTCGGCCAACAGCCGGGCGATACGGCGCTCCTTCTTGAGAGCGGAGATTTCTTTCAGGCCAGGGCCGAGCATGCCAAGGCCGAGAAGAACTATCGGGCGTGCCTTGCGGTTGCACCCGGCAATGTGGCGGCGACGGTCAAACTTGCCCAGCTTCTCGGCCGCACCGCCCGGTGGCAGGATGCAATTCGAGTTTTAGCCGACGGCTTGGCCCAAAACCCTGATGCGGATCTCCTGGTCGAGGGGCTGGTGCGGACGCATCTGGCCGCGGGCAGCGAGGCTGCGGCCCGGGCGCTGCTTGCCAACCGGCTTGCCAAACGGCCGCGGGACGGTTTCAGTCATAACCTGCTCGGCACCCTGCAAATGGCCGCCGGGCAGTATAAAGAGGCCGCGGCGAGCTTCCGGCGGGCCATGGCTGTCGAGCCCGGCTTGTCCGTTGCGGTGCTCAACCTGGGAAGGGCCGCGGAGCTGGCCGGCCAGGGCGAACAGCTTCTGACCGAGGCGGAGGCGGCCATGGTCGAACGGCCCGCAGATCCGCAGCCTTACCTATTGGCCGGCATTTTGCACGAAAAAGGGGGGCGGCCGGAAAAGGCGATGGCGGTTTATGAGCAGGCAGTGACCAGGATCCCGGGTGATTGGGTTTTTGCCAACAACTACGCCTTTCTGCTTGGTGAGCAGAATGCCAGTCCGGCAGACATCAAACGGGCCGAGGCGCTTGCCCGCCGGGCTCTGGAACTGGCGCCGGGGCGGGCGGCCGTCCTCGACACCCTGGGCTGGCTCCTTGTTCGGCAGGGCAAAGTAACGGAGGCCCAGGGTGTGCTGGCCGGGGCGTTGTCCCGGGAGCCGGGAAACCCGGTATTCAATTACCACCTGGCCAAGGCCTTGTTCGGGCTGGGGAAAAAGGACCAGGCCCGGGAGCGGCTGGCCAAGGCCCTGGAGGTGTCCGACTTTGCGGGGCGCCCCGAGGCCGCGGCGCTGCTGCAGAGCCTGGGTGGGGGCTGATCGGTTGCGAATCAATACCATTAACTTCAAGGAAAAAATCTATTGCGATCTAACAGCGAATATCGAATATCGAACAAGAAACCGCAGTGTCAATCGTCCGATGCCTTGTTAGAGGACAATGATGAAGTAGCTAAACTTCGACATTCCTTGTTTACCCCCCAAGGGGTACAAGCTTTATTCTGCGGTTCGAAAATACAAAATTCGCTTAAGTTAACGGCATTGGCTTACGGGGTGACCCGTTTGCCGGCTGCCGGTTTTTTGGAGAACACTAACAAAGGGGATGTGGAATGCGTCTGAATAAACTACGAACTCTTCTGCTGCTGTTCCTTGCCGCCACCCTGCTCGTCGGGATGGGTATGGGGCGGGCGGTGGCCGCGACGGCAGCCGAGGCCGGGCCGGCAATGGCCGCCGACTCATCTTACGTCATCGGCGCCGGTGACCTGCTGGCCATTTCGGTCTGGAAAAACGCCGATCTCACCGGCCTGGTGCCGGTTCTGCCGGACAACACCATCTCGTTTCCACTGGTCGGTGAGCTCGTGGCCGGCGGCCGCACCGTCGGGCAGCTCCAGGAAGAACTGGCGCGGCGGCTGGCGCAGTTCGTTACCGACCCCGTGCTTTCGGTGGTGGTACGGGAGGTGCGCAGCCTCATGGTCTACGTGATCGGCAAGGTGAACAAACCAGGGCGCTTCGAACTGAACGGCAACATCACCGTTCTTCAGGGGCTGGCTCTGGCCGGCGGCCTCAACCCCTTTGCCGAACGCAACGAGATCAAGGTGTTCCGGGTCGAGGGCGGCAGCGAGGTCATCCCCTTCCGCTACGACGACGTGGCCGAGGGTGGCAGCCTGGCGCAGAACATCCTGCTGCGGCGCGGCGACACCATTGTCGTGCCGTGAGACCATCGCAGCCGCTGGGGGATATGGACATGGTGAGGAAGGGGATCGGCGTTGTTTTACTCATTGGCGCCTGCTGCGGCGGCCAGCAGTGTGGTGCCGCCGAACTCGAGGTGGTTCCCGGTTTAAGCGTGCGCCAGGAGTACACCGACAATCTGTTTTTCGCCTACAAGAAGGAAATCGAGGACTTCATCACCACCCTCTCGCCCCAGTTGCAGGTGAAGCGGCGGAGCGAGCGCTTCGAGGGCAGCGCCGGCACACGGCTCGACATCTCCTTTCACCGGGACAACGACGAACAGGACGCCACGGACCAGGAGTACTCCGGCACCGGCCGCTATGCCCTGACCGAGCGCGCCGGGGTGTCGGGGAGCGCCGACCTGCGGGTCGATTCGCGGCCGGACCGTGATCTCGAGACGGCAGGATTGGTGCAGGGCAGCGACACCAGCCGGACCTGGCACTACGGGCTTGCCACCGACTATCGGCTGTCGGAGATCAGCTCGGCCAGGCTGGGCTATGATTTCGGGCGCACAGAGTACGACGATCCGGACAAAGTCGACTACCGTACCGATGCGGTCGCCCTGCTCTACAACCGGGACCTCGGCGCGCTGCTGCCGCGGACCGTCGGCCGCAGCGCGTTGCAATACATAGGCTACGACATGGGCGCCAGCCGGATTCGGAACTACTCCTGGACGGTGGGGGCGGAACACCGGCTGAACGAGCGCTGGCAGGTCTTCGGCGACCTGGGGGCGCGGCTGACCCACGCCGAATTCGACCGCCGGCGGCTGGTGCCGACGGTGGTCCCCGGCCTTTTCCGGCTGGAGCCGTACACGGTGGCCGACGACGGCGGCGGGTTCATCGGCGAACTCGGTCTTGCCTTTGCCGGCGAACGGGCGGCCAGCACCTTTAGCGTGCGGCACGGGCTGGAGGCGGCAAGCGGCCGGAGCGGCGCGGTGGAGCGCACCTCGCTGCGCGGCAACTACGGCTACCGACTCGGGGAGCGCACTCGGCTGCAGGTGGGGGGTGAGTTTTTCCTGAACCGCTCGAGCGACGAGGAGTTCGCTACCGCCGCGATCGACGAACAGACCCTGCAGGCGCGGGCCTCCTTCCGGTATGGCTTTACCAAGGATCTGGCGGCCGAGGTTTTCTACACCTATACCCGGGTGGAAGACCGGGCTGACGACACGGAGCGGACGCGGAATCTTTTCTGTTTTCGCTTCCTTTACAACTATGGGATCACCCTGTAGGATGAACCCTTTCCCGGCAATGGAATGGGATCTGGAGAACACACTATGCAGCAGAATGATATGACAATCACGGAACTCCTGGCGGTGGTGCGGCGGCGGCGCTGGGGTCTTTTCCTTCCGGCCGCGGTCATCTTCCTGGCGGCGGTGGCGGTGGCCATGCTGCTGCCGTCGGTGTACCGGTCGACAGCGACGATCCTCATCGAGGAGCAGGAAATACCCGCCAACCTGGTGCAGACCACGGTCACCAGCTATGCCGAGCAGCGGCTGAAGGCGATCCATCAGCGGATCATCAGCACCTCGCGCCTCCTCGAACTCATCCAGCGTTTCAACCTGTACGCCGACCTGCGCGACACCTACACCAAGGAGCAGCTCGTCGCCAAACTGCGGGAAGACATCGCGCTCGATTTCATCAACGCCGATGTGGTCGACCGTCGCACAGGCCGCGCGGCGCCGGTCACCATCGCCTTTACCGTCTCCTATGATGGCCGCGATCCCGGCAAGACCCAGCAGGTCGCCAATGCGTTGACCTCTTTCTTCCTGGAGGAGAACCTCAAGGATCGCGAGAAGTCGGCTGAGGGGGCCTCTGCCTTTCTGCTCGACGAGGCAGACAAGGTGAAGGCCGAACTGGCCGACGTCGATGGGAAAATCGCTACCTACAAGGAGCAGCACCTCAACGAATTGCCGGAGATGCTGCAGGTGAACATGGGCAGTCTGCACACGGCTGAGGCCGGCCGGGATCGACTGCTCGAGCAGCTGAGCGCCCTCCGTGAGAAAGAAGAGTATCTGCAGACCCAGCTGGTCTCCATCCCCCGGGCGGAGGAGAACAAGGACAAAACAGCCCAGCGGCTCAAGGATTTGAAGCTGCAGCTCGCAAATCTACAACCCCGTTTTTCCGAACAGTATCCGGACATCATTGCCCTGAAGGCGGAGATCGCCGACCTCGAAAGCCAGACAGCGCAGGCCGTCACCACCGGGGAGGCGCCGGACAATCCGGTGTATATCACCCTCTCCGCCCAGCTGGCCAGCGTCAGAAGCGAAATCGGTTCGGGCCGGCAACAGGTGCAGGAGGCCGATCGCAAGATTGAAAACTTTCGGCGCTGGATTGCGGCCAGTCCACGGGTCGAGGAGGGTTACCGCGGGGTGCTGAACGAACGGGAGGGCTTGAGCCGGAAACTCGATGAGTTGAAACAGAAGCACATGGAGGCCAAGGTCGCTCAGGGGCTCGAGAAGGAACAGAAGGGCGAGCGGTTCAATTTGGTCGAGCCGGCGCAGGTGCCGGAGGAGCCTTCTAAGCCCAACCGGCTCGCCATCGTGCTGATCGGCATCGTGCTGGGCGCCGGCGCCGGGGTCGGGGTGGCGGCGCTCCGCGAATTTGCCGACACCTCGTTTCGCAGTCCCGAGGCAATGGCGAGGGCCACCGCCTGCCAGGTCCTCGCCATTGTGCCCGAGATCCTGAGCCCGGGGCAGCGGCGGCGGCAAAGGCTGGGAGCAATGGCGCAGGTCGCAGGTTTTTTTACCTTCCTTGTGGCGGTGGGCCTGGTGCTGCTGGCGCTCAAGGTCGGCTGGCTCCCCTTGGGTTGAGAACGCAGCCGGGAAATCCGCTTGCGGGTCATGACGAATCAGAATGGTGAGGAGAATATATGAAGTTGCGAAAGGCCCTGGACAAAGCGCAGGCGGAGAGGGGCGAGGAATGGATGCCGGAGACAGCAGTACCGGAGGGTGCGAGCCGAGTCGGGCGGCCGGACAACGGGCGGCAGGAATGGCATGCCCCGGTGTACTGCCGGTCGACCCGGGTTGCGTATGATGCGGACAAACTTCGGGCTGCCAAGTGCGTGTGCATCGACTCCGCTGCCGCTGAACTCGATGCCTACAAGGTGCTGCGGGCCAAGATTCTGCAGCAGTGCCGGGAGAATGGCTGGCAGACGATGATGGTCACCAGCGGCCGGTCGGCGGAGGGCAAGACCGTAACTGCGATCAATCTTGCCCTCACCGTGGCCAAGGAGTTCCAGCAGACCGTACTCCTGGTGGACGCCGATCTGCAGAAGCAGGATGTTGCCAGGTATTTCGGCTTTCAGGCGGAGAGGGGGTTGGGCGATTACCTGCTGGGTGAGTGTTCGTTCTGCGACATTGTCGTCTGGCCCGGAATCGAGAAGATGACCATTGTCTCCGGCGGCAGAACCATAGAAGACAGCTCCGAACTGCTCGGCTCACCGCGCATGCATGAACTGATGGCGGAGCTGAAAAACCGCTACCGCGACCGATTTATCATCTTTGATCTGCCGTCGTTGCTGGACGGCGCTGATGCCCTCACCTTCGCTCCGCTGGTGGACAGCGTGCTGGTGGTGGAGGCTGGCCGGACCTCCGAACAGGATGTGCAGAAAGGGCTCGCCCAGTTCCCGCGCGAAAAGCTGTTGGGCTGTGTCATGAACCGGCTGCGTTGAGAGTCCCGGCTGCAGGTTTTTTTTCGGGGGGCAAAGCGAGGTGTTCTGTCATGTATGAAGCGTATTACGGTTTCCGGGAAAAACCGTTTCAGATCGTTCCCAATCCGCGTTTCCTCTTCCTGAGCGAAAAGCACCGGAACGCCTTGACCTATCTCGAGTACGGGATTGCCGAGAATGTCGGTTTTGTCCTCCTCACCGGCGAGGTCGGGACGGGTAAAACAACCCTTGTCCGCTATTTGCTCAACAAGATTGAGCAGACCATGGAGGTGGGGGTTGTTTTCAACACCAACGTCGATCCCGATGAGCTGCTTGCCTCGGTGTTGCAGGCCTTCGGCCTCGAGCCGGTCGCCGGCAGGGGCAGGACCGTCGAGGTGTTGTTCCGGTATCTGATCGAGAACTATGCGCGACGGCGGCGTGTTCTGCTGGTGATCGACGAGGCTCAGAATCTTTCCCGTGCCGCCCTCGAAGAGGTCCGGATGCTCTCCAACCTGCAGACCGACGATCATGTGCTGCTTCAGGTGATGCTTGTCGGTCAGCCCGAATTGCGGCAGCAATTGCGGGCGCCCGAACTGGTGCAGTTCTCGCAGCGCATTGCGGTGCAGTATCACCTTGGCACCCTCGTCCCGGATGAAACCGTCAACTACATCGGCCATCGCCTGGAGATGGTGGGCGGCACGGCCGACCTCTTCGCACCAGCGGCAATGGCGCGCATCCACGATGCCGCTGGCGGCGTGCCCCGTCTCATAAATATCCTCTGCGACACTGCATTGGTGTACGGCTATGCCGACGGTCTGCACCGGATCGACGTCGATGTCGTCCAGCAGGTCCTGGACGACCGTGGGGAGACGGAAAATACAACAGCGTTCCAGTTACCGGTAGCCGATGAGGGAGGGGAGGACAAGCAGGCCCTCGGGGAACGGCTGGCCACAATGGAGCAGGCTGTTCGTCACCTGCAAGCGCAGTGGCAGGCGTCGGAGATGAATCGGGCAGGAGAGCGGGCGAGTGAACGGATGGTTGGTGCATTGACGCAGCAGCTCCGGGAGGAGCGGGAGCGAAACGACAAATTGCGGCGCCACCTGGTGGAGTTGCAGGCAAAATACCAGCATGTTGAAAAGGCAGCTCTTGTTCTCCGTGTCCAGGAGGAGAGCAGCAAGGCGGCCGTTGCAGAGGAAAAAAAAGGGTTCTTCTCCCGCCTGTTCCGGCCGGCCTAGAGGACGCGCTGCCAGGCGCCGGCCGTTTGGCAGGCCGGAACATTGTCAACTCTTCCCCTTGAATCCACCACCCTGTACACCCTCGTCGGTATCTTCGGTGAGGTTATATTCCGGCTTGCCGGAAGTCTGGTCGGCATTGGCTGGGGTGGTGTCTGGCTGAAGCGGGAAAGTGGCCTTCTGCTACGCACGCCTTTAACCTGTAACCTCGATCTCCTCATCTACGCCGCCCGGCGGGACTCAATGGTGTCGAGTTCTTCGCCGATGGCCTGGAGGGCGAGGTCAAGCTCATACGCCTTTTGCAGATTGAGCCAGAGGTGTGGGCCGGTGCCGAACCATTTGCCAAGGCGCAGGGCGGTATCGGCGCTGATCGCTCGTTTGCCGGCAATGATCTGGGTCAGCCGGTTGGCCGGGACATGAATGGCCCTGGCAAGTCCGGTCGCGCTCATCCGCAACTCGGCGAGTTCATCGGCAAGGATCTCACCGGGATGGATAGGGGTGCGTGCCATGTTGCTTCCTCCTTAGTGGTAGTCCACTGTTTCGACGTTGTGCGGTCCATCGGAATGCCAATCGATACGCGATACGTCGAGCGTATTTTATTGCTGGTGGAAAAATAGGGGGTTGGGGAAAAGGAGTGGGCTTTCCAGGCTGAACCGGGGGCCAGGAGGCATTTTCCCCCTGTTTCCAGTGGGCCATCCTTTTTCAGGAAAGCTGGCGGCGACTCTACCTCTTAATCGGTTTGGCAGCCAGGCCCGGGGAAGCGTGCCGGCGCCGTCTGGCTCGTCAGCATCTCCGGTCCGGTTTCCCGGATCGATTTTCCGGAAAACTGGAAAAATCCGGACGGTTCAGCAGGGCAGCAGGGTGGCCATGACCTCACAGGTCTTTTCCTGCAGAAAGGCCAGCCCGACCTGGTGGACGCCCTGTGCCGAGGGGGGGCTGAGCCAGCGAGGGGATGTGCGGGGGATGTGCGGGACGTTGTTTATTTGTTTAATAACATGCAATCCCTTGGACATCCATGATAAGTGCCCACTGATTCCACGCGAATTCGGCCGCTTTCCACCAACCCGAGGGAAGGAGTTCAGGGTAAATAGAGAGGGACGGGTAAATAGAGAGGGACGCCCTTATAATATTTTAAGTTTTAGTGCCGTTCCGGATGGCGCGGACAGCCTTTCTGACGAAATGCGGGGGTCACGACACTTAATTTGTTTGGGAAATGCCGGGTTGAAATCATCACTTATCCGCTATGTCTTCGGGCCATAATTGAGCGCCATGCAATACACGCAGGATGCGAATCGCATCATCCAAAACCCGGTAGGCGACAATATACGGTGTGCGGGTGATCACCAGTTCCCTCGTCCCTTCAATCCGGCCTTGGCGCCCGCACTCCGGAAATCGGCCAAGCATTTTGGTCTGTTCTTCGATGCGCTCGTCCACGAAGATGGCGGCACGCGGATCATCCTGCTCAATGAAATCGAAAATTTTGTTCCGGTCTTCGACAGCGAACAGGGACCACTCAAGCTTCACGGCTGTTTCCCCTCGGACTTGCGCAACGCCGCGCCGCGCCGTTCGATGAAATGCTTTTCGACCTGATCTTGCGGGATAGTTGGGCGCGAGTCGGCAAGCGCTTCTTGTACCTTTGCCCGAAACCAGGCATCATGGATGCCAGGATCAGTTGTAAAGCCAGCGGGTAACCCTCCTTCATTTGCCACACGGGTCAACAGGATGCGGACAGCATCCGAGACGGTCAAGCCCATGTTTTCCAATACCGCTGCCGCCCGTTTTTTCACGGTGGCATCGACGCGAGTTTGTACCAGTGCATTAGCAGCCATGGTTTCATCCTCCCTGGTTAGTTTGTGATCAAAGGGTAATTCAAGTGTATTACAAAGTCAAGAGCTGACAACCTCGCCAGGCCCGGGGCGTTGTTGAATTCGTTGACTTATCTCATGAAGCCGGGGCCAGGACAAGTAGAGAGGGACGCCCTTAAGGGGGGGGGAAGGTAGAGTAGGGCAGTACCGGATCGGCAGTACCGGATCGCCCGGATCGGGGTTACGCCCGGATCCCGCCGGATCGGGATCGGGGTCGGACCAAGCTAACACTCAATAATGCCGGATCGGGATCGGCGGACGGATCGGGGTCACGGCGGACGGATCGGGGTCGGACCAAGCTAACACTCAATAATCATGGAACAAAACAGAAAATATCGGTCAAAATTGCCCCTTAGATTGGCGATTTTATCGCCGAAACAAGGCCGCTAAGAAAAATTCCGAGTGGAGAGCATTTCACAAAGTGCATGGTCTACATCGATTTAAGAGTTTAGCCGGTTTTCAACTCGCCCAGCAATTCCGGGTGGCGGTCGAGCAGGCGGAAAAGGTTGACCACGGCGGCCACCGGCTTGGCCTGCCCACGTTCATAACGGGAAAAGGCATTTTTGCCGCCTCCGGCCAGTTGCGCGGCTTCCATCTGGGTGAGCTTCAGTTTTTTACGAATGCGGGCCAGTTCGGCGGCTTCTGCGGCATCCACCCGGTCACGAAAAGCCAGCCACGCGGTTTCTTCCGCCGCGTCGAATTCGACGAAGCCATCCTCGCAGTGGTCGCAGAACGTCCCGTGGGTTTCCGAACTAAAAATATGCCCCTTGTATTCCTGCGTAATGGTTTTGACGCCATCGTGCAGTGTCCCAGCCCCGCACAGGTTGCAGGGCTTGCCATGCCATTTGCTTGCCATGTTATAACTCCTTGAACGAGACCACGAAGTATTCATCTGCCCGCTGGAATTTGATGTAGAGCGCGATGTCGTTCCACTGCCCGTGA
>MGTE01000028.1:17821-18188 GCA_001799275.1 Deltaproteobacteria bacterium RIFOXYD12_FULL_57_12 | reverse complement strand
GCCCTGGCGGATAGCGCCAATCACGATATCCAGCGGGCCAAGGAGTTTGTCCGGCAGGTGGAGGGGAAATATGTGGAAGAACGAGCCGCGGCCCTGCCGCATCTCACGCTCACCGGCCAGATGTCACGCCAACAGGACAAAAGCCTGGGCCTGTCCGGGGCCGGGGCCGAGAGCAGCCGGGACAGTCAGTCGCTTGAGGTTGGGCTCTCGCAGCCTCTCTACACCTGGGGTAAGGTCGGCGCCGCTATCCGGGCGGCGGAAAAGGGTTTTCTGACCGCCGACGAGGAGATCCGCCTGGTCCGGCAGAGTACCCGCCTGGCAGTGGCGGCCGCCTTCCACGATATCCTCCTGGCCAGGGAAGAAGAGG
>MGTE01000028.1:13801-17750 GCA_001799275.1 Deltaproteobacteria bacterium RIFOXYD12_FULL_57_12 | reverse complement strand
GCCAGCCGCCGGCGGGATGCGGGTGTAGCGACCGACTATGATGTCCTGGCGGCCAGGGTGGCGGTTGACAACGCCAAGCCGCTCGTCATCCGAGCGGATAACCGAATCAGAACCGGCCGCGACCGGCTCCGCTTTCTCTTGGGCGTGACGGACGATGTTGATGTGTGCGGTACACTCGAAGACAGCGACCGGCCGCTTCCTTCCCACGATGAGGCATTGGCGATCGCGTTCGCGCAAAGGCCGGAGATCCGCTCCCTGCGGCATCGACAGGAAATCTACGGGGAACTTGTCACCATTGCCCAGGCCGAGGACAGACCCCGGCTTGACTTGGCCGGCGGCTACGGCCGACGCCGGCTTGAGGCGGGAAGCGCGGCAGACAGCGGCCCGGCCTGGAACGCCGGGATCGTCCTCTCCTTTCCATTTTTCGACGGGATGAAAACACGGGGCAAGGTACTCCAGGCCGAAAGCGAGCAGCGCAGCCTGAAAATTGCGGAAGGGCGGCTCAGGGAAGAAATTGCCCTGGAGATCCGGACCAGCGTCAATCTGGTGCGGGAGACCGGCGAGATCGTTGCCGGACTTGCCGGCACGGTCGAGCAGGCCGGCGAACTGCTCGCCATGGCGGAGAATGGCTTCCGGCTCGGAGTCAAGACCAGACTGGAGGTTGAAGATGCCGGGCTGAACCTGATGCAGGCAAAGGGAAACCTTGCCCGCGCCCGGCGTGACCGGCTCGTTGCCCTGGTCAGCCTGGAACGGGCCATGGGGGTGCTGGGGGAAAAAGAAGCACCGTGAACGGATAACCTCTAAAAAAGCTTCAACTGCACGGCGGCCGGATTTTTCCGACGCGGGCCATCCGGCGAGACCCGGGTGAACAGCGCGGCCGGAATCTCCGCCAGAAAACGGGAAGGTTGCTGTTGGCTTCTCTGCGCGAAGATAGGCCGGGTGGCAGCGCCGGTCAACGCCACAAACTCACGGGCCCGGGTAAGGCCGACATAGAAAAGCCGCCGTTCCTCTTCAATATCCCCCTCCCCTGCCGCTCCCCTCCCGGGAACTCTCCAGGGCAGCACGCCTTCCTCAAGCCCGGTGATGAACACCGCGGGAAACTCAAGCCCCTTGGCCGCGTGCAGGGTCATGAGCGCTACGGTCTCGGCCTGGTCATCGTAGACCGTGCCACCGGCGTTGCGCTGCAGATAGCGAGCCAGGGCGCCAAGGTCGCGACCGAAGGAACCGACCAGATCCAGAAAACGCGCCACTTCAGGCAGGGCCGGATTTATATCCAAGCCAGCCAGCAGCCTGCTCAGAAACGGCACGACACCATGCTGCGCCATCTGTTGACGGGCCTCGTCAAGCTCGGCCTCGACATCCAGCAAAATCTTGCGGGCCGCGGCCGACAGTTCGATGCGGCCTGCCTGTTGAAAAAAATCCGGGATGTCGCCCAGCGGCAGGCTGGCTTCAAGCCTTTGCAGGGACGTCGCACCGATGCCGGACAGGTCACGGAGAAAATCAAGATAGTCTGCCGCGGTCATTGCCAGCTCAGAGGCCGCGGCTGCCCGCAGCCAGAAATAAAGCGGTTTTACCTCATCCTGCATGTAAAAAGGCGGCACACCAACCACCTGAAGCGGAATGCCGCGACGGGTTAAAGCCTCGCACAGGGCCTGGGCCTGGCGGGAGGAACGGTACAACACCGCGATGTCGCGAAAGGAAAATCCCGAACGACCCGGCTGGTCGCCGCCCCGGCCGGTGTTGATGGAAAAATGACTGATACCGCCCACGAGTTCCTCGATCCGACGGACCACGAACTCGGCCTCGGCCTGCACCGAGGCCGCCCAATAATACTCACCGCCGCCGACAAGGTCCTGCCGAGGAACAAGCGGCAGGCGGGGTTGGTGGTCCGGGGTGGGGTTGTGGTCGATCACCGCGCTGGCCGCGGCAAGAATCGCGACCCCGGATCGGTAGTTGCGGGTCAAGGTAATGCGACGCGCCCGGAATTCTTCCTGAAAATCATAGAAGAACCGCGGGCTGCTGCCGCGAAAGCCGTAAATGGCCTGATCCGGATCACCGATGGCGAATATTTTTGCGTTTGCCGCCAGCAACCGCACCAGTTCATACTGGCTGGAATTCAAATCCTGGAACTCATCAACGAACAGATGCGAGACCTGGCCGGTCACCTGCCGACGGAATTCCGCATCGCCCTTGAACTCTCGGACAAAAAAGGGGATGACCGCCTGCAGGTCAATGGCGTTACGGCCGGTCAATCCCTCGAGGTAGCAACGGACCGCGGCCGTCGGTGCCGGTTCCGTCGCGCCAACGGCCCTCTCCAGGAAATAATCAACAATCTCCTTCTGTAACGCGGCAAACCCATGGCGGTCCGCCTCCGAAAATAAGGTGCGCAGGAGCAGTCGCCGGTTCTCCTCGCCGACCACGACGAGTCCTGGCCGCTGCTGCCGCAGCCAGTGCAGGCAAAAGGCGTGAAAGGTGCCGACAAAGACCGGCTCGGCCATGGCGCCAACCTGGCGGGCCAATCGATCGGCAAGCTCGGTCGCGGCCCGATTGGTAAAGGTGATCGCCGCCACCCGCGTCGGCGCGATTCCCCCCTCGGCCAGCAGCCGCGCCAACCGGGCAATCAGGGTATGGGTCTTGCCAGTGCCGGGCCCGGCCTGGACCAGGATCATCGGCTCGTCGCAGGTCACGGCCACGGTCTGCTCCGGGTTCAACCCCGATTCGGTCGTGGCCGGCTCAACCACGACCGGTTCGGCCGGTCGGCTAAAAATCGGCAGCGCCTGCCGGTCGGCCTTCTGTTTCCGGCCCCGGACCGCTTGCTCGGCGAACAAACCGTGCTGGCCCCGGACCTCGGCCAGCTCACCCGCCTCGAATACCGTGATCACGCCGAACTCGCCGTCGTAGCCGGACTTGCGGATCACCCGACCCTTGCGGATCCGGTCCACCGCCTCGGCTAAAACCGGCGAGGAACGCGCCCGGATTTCCTCGATCGGCGTGTGGAGCATCAGTGCGAACTCGGAGCCGAAGCGAGTAATCATTCGCCAGTATTGCTCCATCACCCCCTTGGTGGCGGAACCCTGCCCCAAAATCTCGCCCAGGATCTCGGACAGCGGGATCATGCTGTTAAAACCAGGCGCGCCATCCGGATAGAAGGGTGCTTGCCGGTCCGCCAGTTCCAGGACCCGGTACATGACGCCGATGGTCAGCGGCCGCTGGCAGACCGGACAGATGCCGTGCTGCTGCCGGGTGGCCAGCGGGTCGAGACAGATCTGACATTTGCGGTGGCCGTCGTAATGGTACTTGCCCTCCTCGGGAAAGAATTCGAGTGTGCCCAAAAAACCGCGGCCCGGCGCTTTCAGGCTGTCGCGCATGGCGAAGAAATTGAAGTCGGTATCAAAGATGTTGGCCTCGCGGCCCAGTTTTCCAGGGGAGTGGCAGTCGGAATTGGAGATGAGCGCGAAACGGTCCAGGGCTGATACCCGCCGGTTCATGTCCGGGTCGGAAGAGAGGCCGGTTTCCAGGGCGAAAACATGGCTGCTCAGATCGTCGAAACACTCTTCAATGCTGTCGAAACCTGATTTGGAGCCGAACAAAGAAAACCAGGGCGTCCAGATATGAGCAGGCACCAGAAAACCCTCCGGTGCCTGCTCGAGGAGAATCTCCAGCAGATTCCGGGCATCCAGCCCCAGAATGGGCCGGCCATCGGATTCGATGTTGCCGATGGCGGCCAGCCGGGCATTGAGCCGCGCCGCCGCCTCCAGGTCCGGAACGAACAAAAGGTTGTGGATTTTTCGTACCCGGCCGTGCCGCTTGTAAATGCTGCTGATCTCGGCGGTAAGTACAAAACGGCAGGCAGTCACCGACCCCGGGCCGGCAACCGAAGGTAACAGGGAGCGGGCAGTCTGCACGGCCTCCGGTCTGAGTTTGAAAAAACCGGGCTCGGCCGGCTCAA
>MGTE01000028.1:9629-13768 GCA_001799275.1 Deltaproteobacteria bacterium RIFOXYD12_FULL_57_12 | reverse complement strand
CCGGGTCGGTCCAGTTGGCATTTGACCGGATTTACACCTTGAACTTGCTGACCATCTCCCGCAACTGTTCGGAAAGATTCAGCAGCCGACCGGCCAGTTGATCCACCTCCGAACCCTGAGTGACAATACCGGCGGTCTCGCTGTTGACGTCGTGGATATCATGGGCAATGCTGCTGGCCAGGGAGGAACTCTGCACGATTTTCTCTTTCACCTGCCTGATGCCCTGGGCCGCATGCACGATATTGCTGGCAATGTCCCGAGTACTGACCGACTGTTCCTCAATCGCCGTGGCAATCGAGGAAACAATCTCGTTGACGTCGTTGCTGATGATGGTGATCTGTTCGATGGCCGAGACCGTGCTCATGGTCGAGCCCTGGATCTCGGCGATTTTCGCCTTAATCTCCTGGGTAGCGGCGGCCGTCTGCTTGGCAAGCTCTTTAATCTCGTTGGCCACGATGGCAAAACCCTTACCGGCCTCGCCGGCCCGGGCCGCCTCAATGGTGGCGTTCAGCGCCAGCAGGTTGGTCTGATCGGAGATCTCGGTGATGGTCTCGGTCACCTCGTTAATCTCCTGCGCGGCCTTCCCGAGTACCCGTACTCGATCGGAGGCGTTCCGGGCCTGCAAAACCGACGACTCAGTGACGGAACGCGCCCGCTCGGTGTTTTGGGAAATATCGTTGATCGTATTAGTCATCTGTTCGGTGGCCGAGGCAATGATGCTGACGCTGTGCGAGGTCTCCTCCATGGCCGCCACCACCGCACCCATGTTCGCGCTCATCACCTCGGCAGAGGCGGCCACCGTGTGGGACTTGCCGGACATCTCGCCGGAACTTTTGCGCATCTGGGCCGAGAGGCCGGAAAGCTCGTCCGCGGAACCGCTTAGAATGCCGGCATGGGCGGCCACATCCTTGATAATGATCTGCAGCCGCTCAATGAATTTGTTGATGCTGCCGGCAAGGGCGCCCAATTCATCCCGGCTGTCGACCCGGACCCGCATGGTGAGATCCCCGGACTTCTCGGCCATGACAAGTCCTTCAACCGTACGGTTCACCGGTCCGACCACATGTCTGGTCATGAAATAAACAAGACAGCCGATGAGCAGCAGAAGCCCCGCCAAGGAAAGCGAAACTATCGTGACGATAATTCTCTTTTGCTGATCATTGATGATGCGTTCTCGTTCCTGGCGAAATTTCTCGGAGTTATTCCGCAGTTCCGCCAATTTTCCGGCCAGCGGGTCCAGATTGACGCCAAGTTCGATATACCCCACCACCGTGCCGTTGGCGATAAGTTCCTGGCCGACCACCTCCGTGTTGCCGGCCTTGACGGAGTTCTCGACGATCACCTTCCTGGTTTCATCCAGAAACCTGACAAAGCCGATATCCTCGTCGGCTCCACAGATCTTCGTCAACTTATTAAGGGGATCGTAGTTGTAGTTGGCGATGAGACCGGGGGCGACGCTGGCCATGACCGTATTAATGGATCTGGCCTTTCGCATCAACAGGGAACGGATCATCTGCTCCTGGTCCCGGACATCAGAATTCAGTTTATCAAGCACCAGGATATTCACCCGGGCCTGGCTGTCGTGGACGGTGTCGAGAGTTTTGTAAAGCAGCACCGAGCATAAACAAAAAGCTGCCAGCACGGCCACGAGGATAACCTTCTGCGTCAGATTGAATTGTCTCACCCTTCTCTCCCACTGCATTCTGATCCATTCATGACCGCAGCCGCCGCGCCAGATACCGCGGCAAGCCCGGCCGCCGACAGACTTACTTGTATGTCTGATCCTTCAGCACGGCGGTCGCCCCGCCCTTGAGAAAATAATACTTTGCATAACCGTTATCGATCAAATAATACTCCAGCCAGCGCACCTGTTTCCCCACCTGATCGAAGATAAACAACGGCTTGTCCTGATTGAGCTTCTTGGAGACAAAATTCTCGAGAAAGGTGTCGAGCGGAATCTTGCGGGCCGCTTCCAGGCCAGGCAGGTTGCCGGAACTCTGGATAAAATCGCGGGTATCAATCACAATGCCGTTTTCAGTCTGAGATCTTTTCAAGAACGTATCGAACTCAAGCAACTTCCCATGAAAGGCATCATCGGAAATCAACTGCGCCTGGGGATTGACCAGCACCTTGCCCAACAACAGGGTCTGGGCCGGATGACGATTCGCCCAGTCCGGGATGCCGGCGTCATAGGCGAAACAATCCGCATAACCAGACTCCTGTGATCGCTGGGCCGCCTCGTAAGATTTCAGACAGGTGACGCCGTTGCAGTAGAACGCCAGCTTCTTGCCGGGATTCTTGGCGATCAGTCCGCCCACCTCGCTGATGAACGTCTTGTTCGAGATGGGGACATGCATCGCCCCCTCGGGATGGATGGCGTTGAATTCGATGGTTGAACGCACATCGACGATCACTACCTTGCCGGCCTGAAAATCGGCCCACAGTTCATCGGTGCTGATCGTTTTAACCGTCGGATAATCCTTGCGGGCCGGGAACTCCTCGGCAACCGCCTGCGTGACCAGCATCGCAAAAACACACGCCAAAGCCCAGCAAAACCACGCCCACCGTCTCATACCGCACCTCCGAATTCTGATGAAATTTCAAGGCTTGCATTCCGCCCCCAGGCACCCGGGTAACGCAATGGCACACCGACCCCGCCGTGGCCGGATCATGCGAGCAGCAATTGTCCAGAATTTCAAGATACTATATCCCCTTCCGCCCGGCAAAGACAAGAAAACTTCCCGAGGCTGCCGATAATTTCCGCCAGGCAGGGAGTGACAAGCCCGCGGGCTCGACTCCCTTACCCTTTCAACTGATAATAGAGCGTGTTGAGATGTCTTTTCGCCTCGAAACGCGAACTGATATTGACCAACGTTTCAGTGGCGCCGATAATCAGGCAACCGTCCCTCGCCATGCTCCCTGCGATGTTCTCAAAAATCTTCTGACGTTCCTTAACGGGAAAATACATGGCCACGTTTCTACAAAAAACCACATCAAACCGACCTGACCCCTCCAAAGAGTGCAACAGATTATGCTTGCGGAAACTCACCATCGCCCGAATTTCATCGCAGATCTTCCACTGATTCGCGACCGGCGAAAAATACCTGATGAGCTTCTCCGCCGACAGGCCGCGGCTGATCTCGAATTTGTTGTACAGACCGTAACTGGCCTTGGCAATCGAGACATCGGAGATGTCGGAACCGAACAGCCGTATCCGGTACCTGCGCAGATCGCCCAACAGTTCCGTGATCACTATGGCGATGCTGAAAATCTCCTGGCCGGTGGAGCAGGCCGCGCTCCAGATGGAGATGGCAGGCGGCAGGCCGCTGACCGAACTCCTGGCATCGATCAGCTCGGGCAGAATCTTGTGCCGCAGCAGATCAAAGGGCTGCTGGTCTCGGAAGAACAGGGTTTCGTGGGTGGTAATCCGGTCGATAACCTCCCTTTCAAGGGCACGGCTCTGATCCGTCTTGATCTTGTAATAGAGCTCGCTGAAGGAAGAACAGCCCTGTTCGACCATCAGCCCTCCCAGCCTGGTCTCAATCAGGTAGGACTTGGCCGGATCCAGCTCGATGCCGGAAATCTCGCGAATATATCGAGTAAACAGCCCAACTTCTTCAGGAGTTATCGGCCGCATGACTGGCTGCTATCCCGGCGACCTGACACTCCGGACGATCTCGGCGGCAATTCTCTCCAGCGGCACCACGATGTCGACAATCCCCTCCTCAATAGCCTTCCTGGGCATGCCGAACACCACGCATGAGGCCTCGTCCTGGGCAATAACGATAGCCCCGCCGCGTTTCATCAGCTTCAACCCCTCTACCCCGTCAGCGCCCATACCGGTCATGATGACCCCGACCGCCCTGGCCCCGTAAGCCTGCGCCATGGAACGAAACAGATAATCCACCGACGGCTGGCAAGAATTCTCCTCCTCGTCATCGGTCAGCCGGAGCAACCGCCGGCCGTTGCCCTCGACCACCTTCATCTGCCGGCCGCCAGGGGCAATATAAACGGTGCCGGGCTGCAGGAACTCGCCGTTTTCGCCCTCTTTGATCTTCAGGGCGCATTGCGTGTCAAGCCGGTCAGCCAGTTCATGGGTAAAAATTGCCGGCATATGCTGGACAACAAGGATGGGCACG
>MGTE01000028.1:7118-9622 GCA_001799275.1 Deltaproteobacteria bacterium RIFOXYD12_FULL_57_12 | reverse complement strand
CCGCCGGTGGAGATGCCGATACCGACGACCTCCACTCTCTCCCGCCTCGCCGGCGACGGTGGTGCCGACGACCACTCCGAAATGTCGGCCAAAGAAAGATGCGGATCCCGCACCACCGGGGCGGGAACCATCCTGCCCCGTTTCTTGCGGAATTCAAGACCCCGGGCATAGGAGTCCAACAGGGGAATCAACCGGTCACGGATGTATGCCCTGCTCTCCTCGGCACCGCCGGTCTGCGGCTTGGGAATAAAATCAAAGGCCCCCAGCTCAAGTGCCCTGATGGTTAACCGGCTGCCCTGCCGGGTATAGGTACTGAGCATGATCGCCCCCACCGTCGACCGCATCGCTCGCAAACGCGAAAGAAGTTCCAGGCCGTCCATCTCCGGCATTTCAATATCAAGAATCATGATGTCCGGCTGCAGGGCATCAATCTTCGACAGGGCGACCTTGCCGTTGTGGGCAACGCCGACCACCTGCACATTCGACAACCCGACGAGGATGTCCTTGACCACCTTCTGATAGAATGCGGAATCGTCAACAATCAGAACGCGCAACGGCTCTCTTTCAGATATCATCATGCTTACTCGGAAGTTTTCAGGAGTTCATCAACATCGAGGATGCCAATAAGACTTTCGGCCGCCTTGTAGACGCCGACAAAAAAATCTCCCTGGATACCGTCGAGATTGGCAGGCGGCGCCTCAATCAAGTCGGAGGCGGCATGCACCACATCGTTCAGGCGGTCCACCAGAAGACCAACGCCCTCCTCTTCCGAGGAAACGATGATGATCCGGCTGTCACGGGTGACAGAGGTCGATGCCTGGCCGAGCCGGAGATTTAAATCAAGAACCGTCACCACCTGACCCCGCAGATTGACAAGCCCCTTGACATAATCAGGGGCCCGTTCCACTTCGGTGATCGGCAGGAGCTTATTGATCCCCCTCACCCTGGCAATGTCGAGCGCATACTGGTTTGTCCCGAGATAAAAGGCGACCATATCCCGAAAGCCGGAACTCTCAAGCGCAGTTTTCTGTGTAGCCTCAATCATTCGACATTCCTCTTTGCCAATCTTCTCCGGCTGCAAACCGCCGGCCAATCAGACCTTGAAAACTTTCATGAAACCCTGCAACTGTTCGGCAAGTTCCAGCAGTTCATCGGCGTTTTTCCTAACCTGAAAGCTGCTGGCGACCATTTGCCTTGCCGCCACGCTAACCTCGACGATATCCTTGGAGACATCATCCACTACAGCGGAACTCTGTGCCACTTTTTTGGTGACCTCCTCCATGCCCTGCATGGCCTGACTGACGCCGCTGGCCGTCTCATCGGAAATAAGCGCCTGACGATTCTCGTTTACCGCGATGTCCGAAACGATCTCGTTGACCTTATTGATCACCTGCAGAATCTGCTCGATCCGGCTGACCGTCTCGCTGGTTGAATCCTGAATCCCTTTAATCTTGTGCTTTATTTCACCGGTGGCGATGGCGGTCTGCCTGGAAAGCTCCTTGATTTCATTGGCCACCACCGCAAAGCCGCGGCCGGCAGCCCCGGCCCGCGCCGCCTCGATGGTGGCGTTCAAGGCCAGCAAGTTGGTCTGCGCCGAAATTTCGGATATTGACTCCGTCACCTCACCGATCTCGTTTACTGCCCGGCCCAAATCCGCCACTGCTGCGGAAACATCCCTGGCCTGCAATACGCCATTCTCGGTAATCACCCGGGCCTGGTCAGAATGCCGCGCACCCTCGATGATGATGGACGACATATGCTCAATCGCCCCGGCAATTCCTTTAACACTGACTAAAGACTCTTCGGCGGCTGCCGCAACCGAGGTGGAATAGGAACTCATTTCCCGGGCCGAGGCAGCCACCATGGCCGATTTTGATGAAGTAACCTCGGCACCACCGGACATCTGTTTGGCAATGGCCGCCAGATTGAGGGAAGACTGGGTAAGAGTCCAGTTATGATCGTAGGTGTTCTTGATCATCGCGTTCATCTTGTTCATGAAGGAGTTGAAATAGGCGGCAAGTTCAGCGGTTTCATCGGCTGCCATCTCCCAGAACACCGGCCGACACACAGCGCAGGATTCATACACACCATTTTTGATCTTCGGACACTGCACCTCATAGGCCAGGGAGCCAGCCTCTTCCCAGCAGTGGCCCGCCTTGCCGTACATGACGCAGGCAGTCTGCCCGCAGTTGGTAATGGCCGAACAGTTCACCTCCCGGACCGGCATCCGCTGGGTAAGGTCACCGGCACCGGCCTGCTTGAACCTGGCAACCATCTCCCGGAGCGGTCTGCTCACCAGCCGTTCAACGGTAAAATGCACCAGAAACAACAACACGCAAATCAGCAGCAGCCCGACGGTCAGATAGGAAAAAATCGCCCGCTGGTGCTCGGCGAGCGAATCGTCCAGGCCGCCAGCGACAACCACAACCCCCACGGTCTTGCCGCTCACATCCTGCAGGGGCCCGGCAAGAAAAACCTTACGGGCCTTGCTGGACCCCGCGTCA
>MGTE01000028.1:0-7074 GCA_001799275.1 Deltaproteobacteria bacterium RIFOXYD12_FULL_57_12 | reverse complement strand
GAAAAATTCCGAACCAAGTTTGATGTCGCTGTTGGCGGCAACGATCTGAAAGCCGTCGCCCGCCGGCACCACGATCGCGGCCTCGACATGATTCTGCTCCCGCAAAGCAGAAAGAAACGCCTGATCAACTCGACTGCCGAACGCAATCGTGCCGACCTGCTTGTTGTCATGGGAAACCGGGGCAACTCCCCGAACGATGAGACCGGCTTCATCTCGATCCAGACCGGCAGCCGCCTTGCCGGCGCGATTAACCGCCAACACCGACAGGTGCGTGCCGTCCAGATTATCGCCGTACCGCTCCGGATCATGCACGCGCAAAAAAGAGACGGCCGGCGCCAGATCAAACTGGCACTCATCAACCCCGGCATTCTCCTGCACGGCAAGGAAAAGGGGACGGGCCAGGTTGAGCAGTTCTTGCCGCTGCCGCCCGGCAAAACTCTTCTGCGCCTCGGGCAAACCGGCCAGCATGGCCGCCAGCGCAAGCTGCTGCCGAGCCCTTTCGTCCACCAGATGCAGAATCTGGTCATATTCCGCGGTCAGCCTGACCTTTTCATCAAACAGCGAGATGGCATTTTTTTCCTGATAGCTCCTGGCCAGAAACAAAATCACCAGCAGCGCCACCAGGCCGCCGACCACCAACAGCAATTTAGGCTTGATACCCCGCAATCGCATCGTCATCCTCGTTTCAGCCTCGCGCTGTCATTCAGCATTTCTGATCCAGACGAGCCGCCACCCGCTCCAGCAAGCTCTCCCGGTCAAGCTTGATCAGGTATTCATCAACCCCGATTTCCCTGCCCCTAGCAATATCCTCCTCGCTGGCCAGGGTAGTCAGGGCGATGATGGGCAAACGGCTACAGCGCTTATCAGCCCTGATTTTCGCGGTCAACCCCAGGCCATCCATATTCGGCATCTCAACGTCGGTCAGCACCAGCCGTACCTCCTGAACGTTTTTCTGCAGCAGTTCCCAGGCAATCTGCCCGTCGATCGCCTCAAGGACCTGGTAGCCTGCCTCCCTAAGAAAACCCGTCACCTGGCTTCTGAAAAAGGCGGAGTCTTCGGCATAAAGAATCGTGCCGGAGCCGGCAAGCGGAACCACGGCAGGTACCGCGCCCGGCCGGGCTTCCACTACGGACCCTTTCAGAATTTCATTGATGTCAACCAGCAGGGTAACGTGGCCATTGATGATCACCGACCCACGGATACCGGGCTGCCGATGCGTCTTTTCATCGACCGCCGCGGGAATCTCAGAGGTATTCACCGGCTCGACGGCCAGCAGACCAACCTCCCGGTCGTCATGTTGAAAAATGATCACCAGCAGATTCTCCCGATCAGGCAGCGGCTTGACCCTGGCGACCCGGTCGACATTGTATAAGGCCAGGGTACGGTCCCGGTACTGCAAAATCCGCTTGCCGCCGATCTCCTCTATCTGGGCAGCTTTAATCTTTTCAATCCGCAGCACTTGATCGATCGGCACGGCAAACTGCTCCCCTTCGCCGCCGCTGAAGACCAACAGATTCTGCCGGCCGTTTTCAGCGATACCGTCGTCGGCATCCTGCCCGGCCGCCCTGCTCTGCTCAAGATGTTCCACCGTAATCAGGTTCGCGTCCCGGGCGATATTGGCCACGTCGAGAATCAAGGCGACACTGCCGTCCCCCATAATGGTGGCGCCGGCATATATTTTGATGTGCTTGAAATGCCGACCGAGAGGCTTGACAACGATTTCCTCCGAATCAAGCAACTCATCGACCACCAGGCCGAATTTGCCGCCGGCAGCTGCACAGACCGCGATATTGACGGCGCTCGCCGCCCGATACCGCCGATCACCATTGTTTCGCATGCTCGCGTCCGCGCAATCCGATTCGTCCTGGCCGGGCGACAGAAGATCGCGGGACCGCCGGTCGGCGAGTCGCTGCCGGCGATCCATCTTATATTCCACTCCGTCGGGATCATGATAGCGCCGCTCACGCTCAAGGACATCGGCCAGGCGGACCAGGGGCAGCAGACGGCCGCGCAACCGGACGACCGAGGCATCGCCCACCTTTTCAATTCGCTTTTTGACCTGCTCGGCTGGAATCCTGACCAATTCCACCAGATTGACCTGCGGGACAGCGTAACGGGTCATCGCGTCCCGGACAAGCTGACAGGAAATGATGGCCAGGGTCAGCGGCAGCTTGATGCCGATCGTTGTTCCCAACCCCAGGCGGGAATCAATTTCCACCTGACCGCCCAGCTTCTCCACATTGGTCTTGACCACATCCATGCCGACCCCCCGGCCGGAGACGTCGGTAATCCGGTCGGCCATAGAGAAACCCGGCAGCAGAATCAGCCGTATCTTTTCCTTGGCCGACATCTCCCGCACCTGTTCGCGGGCCACCAGGCCTCTGGCTAAAGCCGCTGCCTCAACCTTGTCAACGTCCAATCCCCGGCCGTCGTCCGCCACCTCGATGGTGACCTGGCCGGCCTCGTGGGAGGCCCGCAGGAGCAACCGGCCGCGCAGATCCTTGCCCGCCCTTATCCGCTCCTCGGGACGCTCGATGCCGTGATCCACCGCATTTCTGATCAGATGGGTGAGAGGGTCGCGGATCGCTTCGATAATTGTCTTGTCAAGCTCCACCTCTTCGCCGGACACAACCAGATCAACGGATTTACCCACCTCATTGGCAAGATCCCGCACCAGGCGCGGGATCTTGCCGAACACGTTGCTGATGGGTTGGAGACGGGTCATCATGATCGCCTCCTGGAGTTCGGTGGTGATCAGATCAACCCGCTGGCCAACGACTTCGAGCATCCGGCTATCCCGGGCATAGATGGCCTGCAGCAGTTGGTTGCGGCCGAGCACCAGTTCTCCGGCCATGTTCATCAGGGAATCGAGCAGGGAGACGTGAACCCGCAAGGTTGACTCGGCGCCGGCACCCTTGGTCGGGGGCGCCGCCTCCGGGACAACGGTTCTGGCCGGCGCCCTGTCCGGGACCGCCGGCACCTCCTGACTTGCTGCCGGCAAAACCGGCTCAGGCTGAGAGGTTGGTGCTACGGCCTCCGCCCGGGGCGGCTCGACCGAAACCCGGCCGGCGCCGGCCAGCACCGCCGAAGAAGCCCCTGCCCCCCGGCCGGCAACAATGGCGTTCAACGCCTCGATGTGCTGGGAGATATCCTTGGCGCTGCTCTCCCGGAGGTTGTTGATCATGTCGCGCAAGGCATCGGCGGCCAGCAGGAGTACATTGATGATCCCTTTGTCCGGCAGAAGTTCACGACTGCGGATCAGACCCAGAATGTTCTCCATCTTATGGGCCAGCTCCTTGACGTTGCCGAACCCGAGAAACCCGGCGCCGCCCTTGATGGAATGCGCTGTCCGAAAGACCTTGTTGACGAGACCCAGATCAATTTCAGCACCGGATTTCTCGATGGCCAGGAAATCGTTTTCCACGTCGGCCAGAAGCTCGATGGACTCATCGATGTACACCTGCAAGGTTTCGTCGTCCTGCGTTCGCATACTCATCAACCCCTCAAATCAACTCGCTACCGAAAAAAACCGCGGTCAGATGTCAAGCTCCACCCGGTTCCGGCCTCCGGATTTGGCCTTGTACAGCAGCAGATCTGCCTCTTTGATCATAGCCTCCAACGTCACACCCAATCTGGTGCAGACTCCGATGCTCACCGTGAAACGGATGATCCGATCACCGGCCTTTGTTTCCAGGGCAGCAATCTTGGCCAGGAGATCCTCGAAGATGTCAGGCACGTATTCCTCACCCATATCGGCCAGCAACAGACAGAACTCCTCGCCACCAAATCGGGAAACAACATCGGTTTCCCGGAAGCGATCCTTCAGAAACCCGGCCAGGGCGACAAGCACCTTGTCGCCGACGTCATGGCCGTAGGTATCATTCACCTTCTTGAAAAAATCTATATCGATCAGCGCAACGGTTGTCGAGCCGCTGCTCCGTTTTGAGCGGGCAAACATCTTGTAGCCGACCTCAAAGAAAAACCGCCGATTATAAAGACCGGTCAGGTAGTCCTTATTGGACATGTCTTTTATCTTGTTGATGTTCTCCACCATTTCGATGGACTGGTTCACCCGGCAGTAAAACTCCTCGTTCAGAAATGGCTTGTTGATAAAATCGTTAGCGCCATTCTTGATGAACTGCGCGGACAGAAAATTACTCCCCTGACCTGACAGGCCGATGATCGGCAATTCGTCCTGCCGGAACTTGGCCCGGATTGTCCGGGTCAGTTCAAAACCGTCCATGTTCGGCATGTTGTAGTCGGTGAGAACCAAACTGATATCCGGATGCTGCTCAAGAATCTTCACGGCCTGAACGCCGTCTTCTGCCTCAAGAATACGATACTGGTGTTCGCGCAGAAGATCACAGATAATCTTGCGGGAGAGGCGGGAGTCATCAACCACCATGACCTTTACCGATTTATTCCGGCGGATCCGCGCGATCAGAGCAAGAATATAGTCGATGCTCTGGGCATCTTCCTTCAGAACATAGTCCACCACATTCTTCGACCAGATATTGTCCCGGGCCTCGTCGGTAAGATCGCCGGTAAACACCACAGCGGGAATTCCCCGGCCCAGGACTAGATCGACAATCTCGCCCATTGGCGCATCCGGCAGATTGAGATCCAGGAGTCCCAGAAAGAAGCCGGCGGACTGTTCATTAAGGAACGCCTCGGCCTCGGCGTAACTCTGTGCCCATCTGACTTCGAAATCAGACTCGACTTCGATTCTTTTCATGAGCATCGAACCGAAGAACTTGCTGTCCTCAACGATCAGAATCCTTTCCATGAACTCCCCTTTCGTTCTGCGGAACGAATAACTATTGGCAGTTATTTCACAATATCGGAGGGAAAAGATCAAGATAAACCTAAGGGCACATGTGCGTCGTCAGGGATCTGGCCTCTGAAAAATCTCGCAACTTTAGAGAAATACAAAAAAATGGGCCGGAGGTGACTCCTCCGGCCCATTTGCCCGCTGTTGGCGGATTTTTCAGTGCTGTTTAGCAGCCGAACGCCTTCTGCAGCGGCGGCACGGTCTGTTTCTTGCGGCTCATCATGCCCTTGACCCACATGGACTGTCCTTCGATCTTGGCGCCAAAGGCACTCTCAATCATGGCGGGATCGTCGGAAACCACCATCAGGTCGGTGCCTTCCTTGACCACGTCGGTAAGCATGAAAAGCACCGAATGACGGCCATCGGCCTTCTGGGCCTGCAGAGCCTTGAACAAATCGGCGCGGATGGGGGCGACCTGTTCCAGGGTGGCAAGCTCAATCTGGCCGATGCCAACCTTTTTGCCTTTCATGTCGAAATCTTTATAGTCGCGGAACATCAGGTCCTTGATCGGTACGCCGTCGATGGAGGACTTGGCCTTCAGCATCTCCATGAATAAAGCATCTTGGTCGGTTACCCCGGCCAGGGTTAAAAGTTCCTTTACCGCGGCCTTGTCAGCGTCGGTGCAGGTGGGCGACTTGAAGTTGACCGTATCGCTCAAGATGGCGCAAACCATGGCGCCGGCGATGTTCTTGGGCAGATCAACCTTGTTGGTCTTGTACATCTCGAAGAGCACGGTGCAGGTGCAGCCCACCGGCTTGGCGTAGAAGAAGATCGGACCGTTGGTGGTAAGATCGCCGATCTTGTGGTGGTCGACAACAGCCACGACATTGGCGCTGCCGATGTTGGCCGGGGCCTGGGCCAGATCGCTGAAATCGACCAGGGCCACGTCCTTGCCGCCTGCGTCGGTGAGTTCCTGGGGCGCGGCAAGGCCGAACTTGGCAAGCACCACCTTGCTCTCGGGGTTGAGTTTGTCAGCAGCAATCTGCATGCAGGCGACAGCGTCGGTACCGGTGGCCTTCAGATAGTTGGCGTAGGAAATGGCGGCGGCGACGGAATCGGTATCAGGGTTGGAATGACCGACTACAGAAACAGACATGGCGTAATCCTCCTTCAAATTGTTTTGTATAGTGTTCTTGATACGTTAAAATTCTCAACAACACGCGTCTCATCTCTCTTCAGCCCCTTTCATGTCGGACGCAAGGGCTGAATCATGATTCATAATTTGCGGGAATATTAGTGCCAAAGATGCAGCGAGTCAAGAAGAAAAAAGACGTTGACGTCCGATGACAACGACCAAAAAACATGGAGATATTTCTGTTTGACCTGCGAAGCAAACCGCGATACACTCAAAATCACACAACCTTCCTCTGCGGATATCACCCCGAAAGCAGCGCAGCGCCTCAGTTGCCTGTGATTGCGGCGGAACACACATCCGGAAAACATGACCAGAAACCCACAAAAAAAATCCGCCAACAGAGCCGGGGTCATCCTGCTGCTGGCCATCGCTCTCCTGGCTGCGGTTCTGGTCATGAATCGCGCCACCATCAAACGCTGGCTTGGACCGGGCCGGAGTACTGCGCCGCAGACCGCCACCAAACAACAGGAACCGTTGCCGGATAGCGCCTCCCTGCCTTCGCCACCAACCCCGCAGACAACACCCGGCCCACCGGGGCCCGATCAGGTCAACCCCCTCGCAGCTCCGGCGACGGATGCCTGCCGGCAGATTACCGAGCAATTGCTGGCCTATTATGACCAGCTCGACCAGCAGAATTATGTGGCGGACTACCAGTTCAGCCGAGGAAGCCGCCGGCACTTCAATGAAATAATCCACAAACTGCTGGCCAACCCGCCAATCGTGGCTGGCGAGACCGACGATCTGTTCTCCATCCTGAAAAACATGGCGCATTTCTACCGGGTGCTCGGCAGCCGCGACATTCAGTTGATCAAGGATATCCTCGCAGAGGAAGGCGACAGGATCGAGCCGACCCTGGCTCTCTATTACCGCTGGTACCAGCTCGGGCCGCAATGCCGGCGGCAGGCAGGTAAAAATTTAGCGCCGGCCCCGGACCTGCCGCTCGCCGGGCTTTACGGATACGCCGGTTATTTCCTGAATACGGTCGGCGGTCAATCCTACCTCTTCCGCCGGGATCCGCGTGTCCGGATGCTGGTCAGGTACTATGCCATTCTGATCGTGGACCAGGCCAATACGGAAAAAAACAACCGCTACGGCATCGATCTCCGCT
>MGTE01000027.1:4798-27922 GCA_001799275.1 Deltaproteobacteria bacterium RIFOXYD12_FULL_57_12 | reverse complement strand
GACGGCTTTGAAATATTCTGCTATTCCGTAGCCAACCCGCCGGACAAAAAAACAGAAGAATTTCAGAGATTGGCGGATGGCTGGCGGGAGATCAACGGCATACCCGAGCTTGACATTGTGGAAATGATCCGCAGAGACCAGATCGATATTCTCGTTGACCTTAGCGGCCATACGGACAGCAACAGAATACTGATTTTCACCCACAAGCCGACACCGATCCAGGTGACGTATCTCGGCTATCCAAACACCACCGGCCTTTTGACCATGGACTATCGACTAACGGATAACTGGGCCGATCCTGAAGGTCAGACCGACCGATTTCACACCGAAAAACTCATCCGCCTGCCGGGTGGTTTTCTGTGCTACCAGCCCGACGCCGACGCCCCGCCGGTCAACCAGACCCCGGCCCTGGAAACCGGCGCTGTCACCTTCGGCTCATTCAATACTCTTCCCAAGATAACACCCGAAGCCATTGCCGCCTGGGCAGCGATATTGAACTCCGTGCCCGCCTCCAGGCTCATCATCAAAACCGGGGCTTTCGCTGATGAAAACACGCGTCAACGCATGCTTGACGCCTTTGCCAGCCACGGAATTCCCAACTCACGAATAGAACTCCTCGCCCGCACCGCTGCCCGCATCGACCATCTCGCCCTCTACGGCCGGATCGACATCGGCCTGGACACCTTCCCGTACAACGGCACCACCACCACCTGCGAGGCGCTGTGGATGGGAGTACCGGTCGTTGTCCTGGCCGGGAAAACCCATGTCGGACGGGTCGGGGTCAGCCTGCTTACCAATATCGGACTGACGGAATGCATCGCCGACACCAAGGAGAATTATATCGCAACCGCGGTGCGGCTGGCAAACGACCTGAGACATCTGCAAGAGCTCCGGTCTACCATGCGAGACCGCCTGCTGGCCTCTCATCTTACTCGGGCGGAGGACTTCACCCGCACCCTGGAGCAGGCCTACCGCGCGTTGTGGCACAAATGGTGTGAAAATCAATCCAGGACAACGCAACGCCTGATTCCACCCACCGAAGAAGCGACCGAACAACCTGCAGCCACCACCGGGAACAATCACATGACAGATGAAGCATCCGGCAATGACGCGAAAGCCCAAGACGGCAGCGACATGCCGGCGGAAAACTTGGACCGCAAAGAAGCCGAGCCTGGCCTCTGGATCAGCTATCTCGCCGGCTTTCCGTACGCCAGACCGCTGTTGCTGCAATGGGAGAGCTATCTCCGGGAGCACGCCGGGGATACCGCCTGGCGCCTGCACCAGATGGCGCTCGATAATTACGCGACCGCGCACAGCGAAAAAATGCCGGAGGAAACACGGCTGATTTATCTGAGCAAGGCATACCATCTTCTGCTCAAACTGATCGATATCGCCGGCAATATATCCACCCTGCAATCCTTTGCCCGAGTCGCTACCGAACTGGGCGAGTATGACAACGCCCTGCAGGCCCTCGATTATGTGGCCGGGCTGCTTGAATCCAATGAAAGCCTGAACCTGGATGAGCCATTCATCCTCGCGAACCCACAGAGTGAAATCATTGATCCAGGTGCAGACATCGGCGGTTGGGTCGTTCGTTCGATACTGGGCCAGATTGACTATCTGAAAACCATGACTGCCGGGCCGGCGGAGACTCCCGGTCCCCCGCGCCGGTGGTAGCCGGGCCGACAAGGAATATCAATGCGAAAAAAATATTCAAACCAGCAAGTTAAGCCAACCATCAAAGATGGCGAACCCTTGAGAAATGTTGGGAAGAAGAGAGAGCATCTTGAGTTGCTTGATTTTATAAAACCCGGCGATATCGTTTTTGATGTCGGCTGTAATACCGGGGGCAAAACGGAAGAATTCCTTGAAAAAGGCGCTCAAGTGATCTGTGTAGAACCGCAACCAGCCTGCGTTAATCTGTTGAAAAAAAAGTTCGACCATAGACCTGATGTCCAGATTGTTGCAAAGGGGCTCGCTGCGGAAAGTGGTGTGCTGACCCTGGCAATATGCAAGCAGGCAAATGTTCTTTCGACATTTTCACAGAAATGGAAAACCGGCAGGTTCGCAAATTATCAGTGGGATGAGTCTGTTGAGGTGGAAATGACCACGCTTGATCGACTGATCGATGCATATGGACGACCGAAATACTGCAAAATAGATGTTGAGGGCTTTGAATATCAGGTGTTGCAAGGGCTCTCGCAACCAATTGAATATGTTTCCTTTGAGTTTACGTTTGAATTCATTGACGATGCCAAACGGTGCATCTCGACTTTGCAACAGATGGGCTATAAGGATTTTTTTGTAGCTGAAGGCGAATCCGGGAAGGGGCCTTTCTGCGGCTGGGTAGGGCCTGATGAAATTGCTGCATATCTTGACGGTCTGGACAGTTCGTCTCTGTGGGGTGATATCTTTGCTAGATACTGTTTGCATAAAGGCGATGGATCCGGCATTGATGACAATTCTGATGTTGCATTAAAGAGTACGGTCGGTAACTCCGTCGCCAAGAATATTACCAGTGAAATGTCGCTCATAAAGACACTGGTTCAGGCAAGAATCATCCCTGCCAAGGGGGTGATCTTTGATGTGGGGGCAAATATGGGAGCCTGGACCAATGGAGTTTTAGGGATAAATGGCCATCTTACTATTCATATGTTTGAGCCGGCCTTCCAGAATCACAGGAATCTGTTGAAAAATATCCATGGCCATCTGGCTAGAGGCAATGTGGTTGTTAATAATTGCGCAGTCGGCAGCCAGGAAGAGGTGGCGGATTTCTTTTATTATGGAGACAACCCTACCTGGAGTACTTTCTATAGAAGAACAGCAGTTGAGGCGGAATATTCGCTTGCCGCACCTGTCCGGACCCCGGTCTTTACTACTACACTTGACAACTATTGCCGGCGATCTTCCACTTCTCGGATCCATTTCCTGAAAATCGACGTGGAAGGGGCGGAATTGGATGTTCTGGCAGGTGCCAAGGAACTTTTCCGCAAAGATAAAATCGATTTGGTGCAGTTTGAATATGGAGGCACATTTCAGGATGCCGGGATTAAACTGACTCAGGTTTATGACTATTTGACCGGTTTTGGCTTTCTCATTTTCAGACTCTCTGCTAAGGGTTTGGAGTACTTGCCGGCATTTTTGCCTGCATACGAAAATTATGAATATGCCAATTTTCTGGCGGTGAACGGCCGAATGCGCGCCATCTTTCTCAAAGAAGCACCGGCGATGATTGATCTTCACCGTCTTTGCCAGGAGCATGATGTCGAACCTCGTGGCGTCATCCATGTCGGTGCCCATGAAGGCAAGGAAGTGGCCAAATATCTTGAAATGGGAGTGCGCAAAATTCTTCTGATCGAGGCCAACCCGACGGTCTATAAACGTTTGTTGGGAAATATCCAGGGGAAGCCACATATACAGGCGGTCAACTGCGCGATCACCAACAAAAACGGGACGGTCAAACTGCTAGTCACCTCAATGGACCAGAGCAGTTCACTCCTTCCGCTCAAAGACCATGCCGAAATTTATCCGGGCATCAAGGTGCAGGAAGAAGTCACCATTGAGGCAATGACACTGGATACCCTGCTGGCAAGACTCGGCTTAGCCCCTCACGAATTCAACCTCCTGAATATTGACATCCAGGGAGCGGAGTTGCTGGCGCTGCAGGGTGCGGCTGATACCCTCAAATATATTGAAGCGATCAATACCGAAGTGAATTTTGAGGAGCTTTACGAAGGATGCGCGCTTATCGATCAATTGGACGATTTTCTTGAACAGTACGGGTTCAGCCGGATTGCCACAGCCACCCCATACCATGCCTCCTGGGGAGATGCCTTTTATACTCGGAGAGATGTGGTAACCATGGCGACCCTTGGCCTGAACGGGCGCTTTGCTAATCAGATTTTCCAGTATGCCTTTCTGCGGATTTATGCCCATGAAAACGGTCTGGGGTATGAGACACCTCCGTGGACCGGCAACCGGCTGTTTGGTTGTGATAACCCGCAGGTTTCCAGATCGCTTCCCGTAGTTCGGGAGAGGAGCAATGAACTCGCAGAGGCGCTTTTCCCCAACACGGATAAACCGTTCAAAAACGTGGATCTCTGGGGTTATTTTCAGTATCACACTAGTTTTTATGCGCCCTACAAGAAAATATTCAGGGAACTTTTCCGGCCCGTGCCTGACATTAAGGCAAAACTTGCCAAAGCTGAAAAAAAGCTCCGGGCCAGGGGCAATACCGTTGTCGGTCTTCATTTAAGGCGCGGCGACTATGGGTATGGCTATTTTTTTGTGGCGCCCAGTCAATGGTATCTTGAATGGCTGGACGGCTTCTGGGATACATTGGACAAACCAATACTGTTCATTGCCAGCGATGAGCCGGAAAAGGTTCTCAATGATTTTGCCCGATATGATCCGGTTACCTCAAGAGATCTTGATCTGTACCTGCCGGAGGCGGAATGTTATCCTGATTTCTATCTGCTCAGCAAATGTGACGTGCTGGCCATCTCAAACAGTTCTTATTCGTTTGCAGCAGCCATGCTCAACGAAAGAGCCCGTTTTTTTTCGCGTCCCCACCTCCCAACCCGAAAGCTGATTTCATTTGATCCATGGAACAGTGAAACCATTTTCAGGGACGCAACCGTTGAAGAGTATCCCATGGCGGCTGCTCCTGAAAACAACGCAAGTCGAACTCAACCTCCATCGATACCTCCACAACGCATCATCATAAAAGAGCGAGCACAGGCAGGCACTGGGCATACCAGTCCGGATGTTGATCCCTCAATCCCGTCCCCAGTCACCCTTCTCTGTTTTCTTGCGCAAAGAGAGGCCTATCGCCCGGTTATTGTTTCACCGCGTGAAATATTCTGCGGACCGGACTGTGAAACTGAGTGGGATGGCCAGCTCTCCCGGAGCATAAAGACACCAGTCGGTGTTTATGATATAGCAGAGGTTCTGCAGAAGCTGCCAACGGCGCAGCACCCTGAACTTCTCATCGTCAAAGCCGATGCCACCGGCAGAAATTTTCCTGTCAATCTCGACAAGGCAAACTGCAAGAAGCTGCTTATAGTCGGGAATACGCAACATCTGCGGGAACCGCTCCAGAACTTAATCAAGTATGCCCTGCAGGAAAAATTCGACTTTGTGATGTCCGACCATAAATGTCATCATCTCCATTATTTTAAGGAGGCCGGTTTCGCCAAGGTTTTCTGCATCCCGGGGTTTAATAACTTCCCCCATGAACAGCAACGGCCGGAGGAACATGAATATCAAGTTTCCTTTGTCGGACAAGTTGGCAAATGGCATCCTTATCGACGACATATTATACAAACGTTAAACGATAAAGGTATTCCTCTCACAGTGACAGGAGCTTCTCATCTTGATGCTGCAAGCATCTACGCCCGGTCATTGATCAACCTCAATATCAGTCTGAACGGAGATCTGAATCTTCGTGTTTTTGAAGTACTTTCCAGCGGCGGTTTTTTACTGACGGACAAGCTGAGCCCCGAATCAATGCTGGATTGTATCTTCAAGGATGGCGAGCATTTTGTCTCTTTTGAGAATGAACAGGACTTGGTAAACAAGATACACTATTATCTGCAGCATCCAGAAGAGGCAAAAGCTATTGCCTGCAACGGTTATACGGAATATAAAAGGCGTCACACTCCGCAAGAAAAGATCAAGGAGTTGATGGCGTATCTCTATCACGACGAAATCGATCCACTCTATCGGGTTGAAACCGATAAGCGCAGCATTTATGTGGTCAGCGTTTCGAAAGAGGAACTCTTCAAGCGAGTCGCCCTCTATGAATTTATGCAGGGGATTCATCTTAATTTCACGTTTGCCTCTGTGTTGTTATGGCCGGGGGTGGATGCCCGTCTGGCTTGCGATTTAGTGGACCTGCCACGATTGCGCTTGTGGATCAAGAACGATGGGAATGATATCTCGCCCTCCGCTTTGCAGCTTTTTGAAAATACCGGGGTCGCTGATCGAATAAAGCCTGTGACCACGGCCTATCTGAAGGAAACGGCCGCCACCCTGGCCGTCGTTGTCCTTACGGCACCGGAGCTTTTATTGTTTGGCGTCAAAAATCTTTTGACGATGTTGCGGTTCAGGTGGCTTGTTGTCGCGGATGGCTTTGACTCTCTACCAGAAAGATCGGCCGATGACATCAGGGAACTCCTGAAGACGGCAGGTTTTGAGAAATGCTCCGATGAGTTGGAAGCATTTTATTGGCAAGACAGATCCCTCTGGGGAGAAATGTTATTTGCTGACAATCAGGCAGCAGCCGCAGTCAGGTGCTTTGATGAGGTGCTGGCTGAAGATCCTGTCCATGTTAATGCCCTAAACAATTTGGGTGTAATATCATTTAATTTTAACAAACTGGAGAGTGCTGAGAAGTTTTTTCTCAAAGCCGTAAGCCTGGATCGGCGAGATCTGACGGCATTGACGAATCTCGCCCAAGTCTATCTGGGACTGGCGCGTATTGATGAAGCGGCGACGATATTGCGTGAAGCCGTATCCCTGGCGGAGGCCGATTTTTCATTGTGGCTTTCTCTGGGGTATTGCCGGGAACAGCAAGGGGATATGGATGGGGCGCTTGCTGCGTACCAACGGGTCATGGAACTAGGCGGTGGTGATAATGAGCTGACCGAGAAGATAGCCTCGCTAAAAGAAACGACCGCAGCCATGACCAGGCAGCAGGACTCCTCCGGCGGTCCGCTTCTGGCCCCGCAGCGAATCCTTGTCATCAACAACCTCTACCCTCCCCAGGAACTGGGGGGGTATGGACGGCTGTTGCATGATTTTGCCAATATCCTTAAAGCACGAGGCCATTCAGTTTATGTTTTGACCTCTGATACTCCCTATCTTGGGAAGATCGAGCAGGAAGAACCGTGGCTCAACAGGGAGCTTGAACTGTACGGCAGTTGGCGTGATGGGGTTTGCAAACCCATCGACGACCAGAAACAAATTGCTGATATCATCTCCAGAAATCATGCGCGGGTGGAAAAAGTGATACAATCCTTTTCGCCTGATGTCTGCCTGCTTGGAAACATTGATCTTGTTTCCCCCGCAGTCTTTAATCCTCTATTAAAGAAAAAAATCCCCGTCATCCATCATCTGGGAAACAAAGTCCCAGGCTATGCTGTTCAAGGAACTCCGACGAGCAATTACTATCATCTCGCATCTGCCAGTAACTGGCTGCGGGAGGAGGTTCTCCGACAGGGGTATCCTTTGCATGATGCAAGCGTCGTGTATCCTGGCGCGTTCGTGAACGATTTCAAAATGCAGGTCCTGCCGGCAACAGATAAACTGCGCATAGTCTATGCCAGTATCGTGCTACCGTACAAGGGGTGCCATACTCTTATTGATGCCTTGGGGAGGCTGCATGAAAAGGGGATCGATTTTTCATGCTCGGTGGCAGGAACTTCCACAAATCCGGACTATGTTCTCCGGTTGAAAGAGTTTGTCAGCAGCGTTGGTATGGAGCGCAAGGTCCATTTCCTGGGGCATCTGGACAGAGAGGCGCTGAAAAGCTGCTTTGCGAAGCATAATGTCCTTGTCTTTCCCTCTGTATTTCAGGAGCCTTTTGGTATCAGTCAGGTTGAGGCAATGGCGGCCGGCCTCACCGTGGTCACCAGCGGGACCGGGGGTGCAGGAGAGATAGTTGAAAACGGAGTGAGCGGCTTGGTATTCCCGGCCGAGGATGAACAAGACCTGGCTCAAGCCCTTCTGCAACTGCTCGAAGACAGGGAGAGATGGCATCGGATTGCAGCCGCAGGCCAGAAAAGGGCAATGAAATTTTTCGACATTGAGCGGTCGGCAGATAAACTCGAACGGAAATTCGCTGAAATGTTGCAGATGAAGGTGGCGGGGCGACAATCTTTTCCCGTCCCTGGAAAAAGAACAGCCCCACCTGTCGCGAAAAGCCGCAGCAAAACAGACAATGCCGAGCAACTATTCGAAATATCAGTAAACGATCTATCGGAATTCTTATTGATTTACAATAAAAGCCCAATAAAGAACAATGAGGGAGGGATGAAGTCCCCTGATCTGTTCAGTTTGTATTTTTTATTGAAAAAAATCCAACCGGATATCGTAATTGAGTCTGGTGTGTGGCGGGGAGCAACTACTTGGTTGATCAGGAAGGCCATTGGACCAAAAGCAAGGATAATCTGTTTAGATCCCCAAGATCTTGTTGCCAGTAAAGTTAAAGGGGCTGATTATTATGTCGGCAAGGGTTTTGTGGACTTCAAGGATTTCGATGTCTCCTCCCTCAGGGGGAAGATCCTTGTCATTTTTGATGATCATCAAAATGCAATGCATAGACTGATTCAGTCGTACCAGAAGAATATACAACATATATTTTTCAACGACAATTACCCCAAGGGCTGCGGCAGTCATCTTACTCTTGAGCATGTGCTGCAAAAGGACTGTCGAACACAAACCAAGCAGAATTGTGCAAAACATAAAAAATTGGCTGAAAAAATAATTAACCGATACTTTGTTTTTCCCAACATTATCGGCAGGCAGGTTGCAACCGGGGAAGGTGTTTTCCCTTGTCAACAATTGTTTGACAGTTTGCCTGAAGGATTTGAAATTTTTATTTCGGAATCGTCATCGTATCGGTGGAATACATACGTAGAAATCTCATTACCTGCAACTGATGAACCGCAGTTAGCTTCTGCCTGATGGGCAAAGATTTCCTTTAAACTCAGCGGCTCCGGGAATCACGCATGGCACTCCCAAGTCACGAAGCGGCAGACACATACGTTCAGCAGGCCGGGAGTGCCTGCGCCCTACCCGGCCAGGCTTCCGGTGAACCCTGCACCATCGTCATCTTCGGGGCCTCCGGCGACCTCACCAACCGCAAGCTGATCCCGGCGCTTTTCAGCCTGCATGGCAGCGCCAGCCTGCCGGCGCGGTTCACCATCGTCGGCTGCAGCCGCACCGCCATGCACCACGAGGAATTCCGCGCACGACTCCGGGAAGCCTGCGCCGGACACCCCGCCTTTACCGTTGAACGCTGGGAGAGCTTTGCCGCCAGCCTCTTCTACCAGCCACTGGTCTATGATAGCCAACCCTCCTTTGTTGAACTGGCCCGGTTTCTTGCCGAGCTGGATCAAGAACGCCAAACCGGCGGCAACCGGCTGTTCTACCTGGCGATTCCCCCTTCGCTCTATCCGGTGGTCGCCGGTCTGCTCGGCACGGTCGGCCTGGCAACGGAAGGAAACAACATGGGCTGGACCCGAATCGTCGTGGAAAAACCCTTTGGCCGCGACCTGGCAACCGCCATGGAACTGGACCGCCGCCTGCACCAGAATTTTCGCGAACACCAGATCTTCCGCATCGACCACTACCTGGCCAAGGAGACGGTCCAGAACATTCTGATGCTGCGGTTCGCCAACACCATTTTCGAACCACTCTGGAACCGGAGCTTCATCGACTCTATCGGCATCATCGCCGGCGAGAAACTCGGCGTTGAACACCGGGCCGGCTACTACGAACAGGCTGGCGTGCTGCGCGACATGTTTCAAAACCATATGATGCAGTTGCTCGCCCTCATTGCCATGGAGCCGCCCTCCCTGTTCGAGGCCGACCGGGTCCGCGACGAAAAGGTCAAGGTGTACCGGGCGTTAAAACCATTTGTCGCCGATGGCCTGCAGGAAAATCTTATTCTCGGCCAGTACAATGCAGGCCGGATCGACGGTATGCCCGTGCCCGGCTATCGGGACGAGCCGGGCGTCACCCCTGCCTCATTAACCCCGACCTTTGCCATGATGCGTCTCTTCATCGACAACTGGCGCTGGCGCGGCATACCCTTCTACCTGGTCTCCGGCAAGCGGCTACCCGCCAAGCTTACCCGGATCGAGGTCCAGTTCAAGGAGGTGCCGCACTCCATGTTCCGGGACGTCCTGGGCGGGCAGATCAACGCCAACCGGCTTGTGCTCGGCATTCATCCGCAGGAGGAGATCACCCTTTCCTTTCAGGCCAAACAGCCTGGCGCCAGGGTCTGCCTGCAGCCGGTGACCATGGACTTCAAGTATGACGAAAAATTCAAAGGGCCATCGCCAGATGCCTACGAAAAGGTCTTACTGGACTGCATCCTGGGTGATCAGATGCTTTTCTGGCGCCAGGACGGAGTGGAGCTCTGCTGGTCTTTTCTGTCGCCGATCCTGGCGGCCTGCGAAACCTGCCGCGACCAGGCGGGCCTGCTTCATCCCTATCCAGCCGGCACCTGGGGCCCGGAACAGGCGGCCGCCTGGCTGCAACTGATCAACGAACCGAACTGACTAGCCAGGTTGATAGACTGTAGGGGTTTAGTCTGTAGGCTGGAGGTACTTATTTAAAAAATATCTACCTCTCGACATTCTATCTCCTTTCGTCCAACTGGTTAACCAAACAGAACAGTTATAGAAAACCATTACTTGAAGGAGAAGGAGCGGCATGGAAACATACTACAAACCAAAGGACCTGATGAAATTCGCGGAGATCGGCGAAGCGGCGCCGCACCTGGCTGAAAAATTTTTCGACTATTACAGCGCCGTATTTGCCGAAGGTGAGCTGACCGCGCGGGAAAAGGCCCTCATCGCCCTGGCTGTGGCCCATGCGGTGCAGTGCCCCTACTGCATCGACGCCTACACCCAGACCTGCCTGGAAAAAGGCTCGAATATCAATGAGATGACCGAGGCGATCCACGTGGCCACGGCCATCCGTGGCGGCGCCTCTCTGGTGCATGGCGTTCAGATGCGCAATGTTGCCGGCAAGATATCCCTGTAGGTAACTACTCAGGGAATAGCCTGTAGGCGTTTAGTCTATTAGCAACTGAGAAATATCAGAAATAGTACGCCTTGCACCATTATTCTTAATCGTTTATTGCTAACAGACTATCCGCCTGAGCAGTTACCCCTAGAGGAGAAATAAGATAGTGCGACTGTTGACCGCAATGAAGGTTGCAGGGTAAAGCCCGATGCAAAGTACCCCGCGGGATCAGCAAAAATATGTTTGACGAACTCCACGAGATGGCACAATTATCAAGCCAGAACGCCGCGGAACAGCCGCGGGATATCACGGCAACGACCGACGGTTTCACCTTGCCCGAATCGTTTCGCCAGACCCTGGCCCGCCACGCCATCACCCTGACCCGGGACGAGACCCGAATTCTGCAGATCAATGTCGGCCTGCTCTGCAATCTGTCCTGCCGCCACTGTCACCTGGAGGCCGGACCGCATTGTCATCAGGAAATGATGACGCCGGAAACCATCGACCTGGTAACGGCCGCGGCCCGACACCATCGTTTCTCGCTGATCGATATAACCGGCGGCGCGCCTGAGATGCATCCGCGGATCAACGAAATTATTGAGCGGCTGGCGCCGTTGGCCCCTACTGTCATCCTCCGCTCAAATCTGACGGCCATTGCCGAGCACGGCAGGGATTCGCTGCTGGAACAGTGCCGTGACCGCCGGATAGTCATTGCCGCCTCGTTTCCCTCCCTGGATGAGTCGCAGGCTGACGCCCAGCGAGGACGCGGCGTCTTCCATAAATCAATCGCCACCCTGCAAAAACTGAATGGACTGGGATACGGCCAGCCGGACTCGAATCTCGAACTCAACCTGGTCGCCAACCCGGCCGGTGCATTTCTGCCGACCGGCCAAGCCGAACTTGAAAAACGGTTCCGCCGTGTTCTCGCCCAAAAATGGGACATTGTTTTCAACAACCTGTACACCTTTGCCAATGTCCCGCTGGGGCGATTCCACAACTGGCTCGTGAAATCCGGCAACCTGGAGGGGTACATGCGGAAGCTGGCGGCTGGCTTCAACCCCTGCGCCACCAAGGGCCTCATGTGCCGCTCCCTGATTTCGGTCGCCTGGGACGGTTATCTCTATGACTGCGACTTCAACCAGGCCGTGGACCTGCCCATGAGCGGTCGCCGCACCCATATCTCGGAGCTGCGCGAGTTGCCCGCGCCAGGCAGCGAGATCGCCGTTGCCGACCACTGCTTCACCTGCACGGCCGGCGCCGGCTTCACCTGAGGCGGCGCCATTAATGCCTGAGGTGCAGGCAACGCCTTGTTAAAGAAAATCGGAACTGCTCAGCTTGATAGTCTGAAGGGGTTTTTATATGAAAGACGAATCCAGTATTCAGGAGTCAGTAGTCAGAATAACGGACTGTTCTTATAGGTTTTATTCTGGATACTGAATTCTGAATCCTGAATACTAAAATCCGGAAAGGCCATTTCCGGATGAAGACTACCTCATAGACTTCCTCTCAAAAAAATGACGCCGGAGATAAAACATTATCAGAACCTGGCGGAATGCAGTCGGGACACGGCGCAGTTCGTCATCGACCAGGCCAGGGACGCAGTGCGCGAAAAAGGCATCTTCACCCTGGTCATGGCCGGCGGACAAACGCCTCGTTTACTTTACGAAATGCTTGCCAAAGCGCCGCTCCAGGACCAGATGCCCTGGCAGCGGACGCATCTGTTCTGGACCGATGAACGGCTGGTGCCGCCAACGCATGCCCAGAGCAACTATGGGATGGTTGTTGCCACGCTGCTTTCGAAAATTTCGATGCCGGCGGCCAATGTCCACCCCATGTCCACCGCACTCGCCGACCCGCTGGCCGCTGCCGTCGCTCACGAAGAGGAACTGCTTGATTTCTTTAGTCCTTTATACGCTGATTGCAACCGGTTTGCGGTCGGCAATTTCGTTACCCCCACGCCCACGGGAGATTCAGATATTCATGCTGTTAAGGGACTTATCCAGCATAGCAGAGTTCGACAACACCCTGGGATACCGCCCCGTTTCGACCTGATTCTCCTGGGAATCGGAGTGGACGGCCACACCGCCTCTCTCTTTCCGGACTCTCCGAGTCTGGCAATCGAAGACCGCCTTGTGGTGCCGGTCGAATATAAGCATGCCCTGCCGTCGGTTTCCCGCCTGACCATGACCCTGCCGGTTCTCAACAATGGCCGCTGCATCCTTTTCCTGGCGGCTGGCCGGGAAAAATTAAAAATTTTCAATGAAATCATGGCAAATCCGACAAAAGCAGCGCAACGCTATCCCGCCGCCCGTGTACATCCTTCATCGGGCCGGCTTATCTGGCATCTGGCCGATAACTGATACCTGTTCCCAGCCGGCCAGCCACTCAGACCATCGGCCACCTTCCTTGATCCGTCATTCCTATCCAAAACACCACGTTGAATCCGTTGCCTTTGTTGACATTTTTTGGCATTTTTCTCTTCGATTTCGACAATTACTGTCAAAAAAGCCTAAGATTATCTGGCATAATCCTGAAGGATTTTACCAAAAAATGGCCACAGGCCTTATCTGACACGGCGCGGCGGCAATTACTAATTTTCAGCTCACACCTGGCGCGCACATTGCATACTTATCCTGGTGCTCTCACTAAGCCGAGGAGAGCAACGCGACCAAGAAGCAGAAACCGTTTTCTTAGGAGCCTCTTGCAAAATGAACGTCGTAGCGAGATCGAGAGAAAAATCTTCTGTGCAAGGATGAGTTGTGAAATCGCCCGGAAGCGTAGCGGCGCTACGTTGAGGACGATTTCACAAGGAAGACGCCGCACAGAAGATTTTTAGCCGATCGGAGTAGATGGTTCGTTTTGCAAGAGGCTCTTAAAAAAGAACACAAGGGATACGGACAATGACTGACCACAGGAGCACACCAAAAACCATGGCAGCAGTTATCGGCCTGCTTGCGGGCTTTGTGTTTTTCCTCTGCCCGCCGGTTTTCGCCGCGATCGACTATCTGCCCGTCGCCTCGCTGACCCAGGGGCTGTCCCAGCCGGTGGATGTGGCAACCGGGCCGGACGGCCTGGTCTATGTGGTGGACGGCGCCCTGAACCGTATCGTGGTCTTTGACGCCGGCGGCGCCGGCATCCGGAGCTTTCCGGCCGGCAAGCCGGCCGCGGTTGCTGCCGGCCAGTATTCCATCTATGTGGCGGACAACACCGACCTGTCGGTGAAAATATACGACCAATCCGGCACCGTGGTCGGCGTCCTGGGTAATGGCGCCGCCGAATTCAAAATGCCGCTTAACATCGCCGTTGACCGCACATCAGGCAATGTCTATGTCGTTGATCTGCTGGCCAGACAGGTAAAAATCTACACGGCCAATGGACAGTGGCTCGGCAACGTCGACGACCCGACCGCCGAGCCCCAGGATATCGCCCTTACCGATACCGAGATCTTCCTGCTGGACCAGACCGCGGTCGGCAACAATTTCGGCGCCGGCAGCCGCAGCACCCGGATCGTGGTCTTCAACCGGGCCGGGGACCTGCTGCGGAGCTTTTCGCCCTACGGCGCCGGCACCGGCCAGCTTTACAGCCCCAAGGGTATTGCCGCCGACGAGGAGACCCTTTACGTGACCGACGCCTTTCACGGCGTGGTGCTCTGTTTCTCGCCGACCGGCACCTATCTGGGCGGGGTGCAAGATGCGGCCGCGCCCATGCTGACCCCACTTGGCCTGGCCCTGGCACCGGAAGGCAACAAGCTCTATGTCGCCTCGCCGCCCCAGAAGGCAATCAGGGTATTCAAGAACAGCCAATATGTGGCGCCGGCCCCGCCTCCGACGCTGGACCCGCCGCCTGCTCCTGAACCAACCCCCGACCCGACGCCAGACCCGCCGCCCGATGTGACACCGCCGCCGGCGCCACCGCCGGCGCCGGGCGACAAGCAGCATGGCCATGACAAGCCGGCCAAGGTAAAAAACAAAAAAGACAAGTAAAATCAACGATAGCAGTCATCTGGTTGGTCGTATCTCAATAAATCAAGAGGAGTTTTCATGACAGCAAGACAGGTTGCAGGCCTGGCAGCGGCTCTGGCCGTGGCGTTTGGTTTAGTCAAAATATCGTACGCCGAACTGGCCGGCCCGCACAACGCGGCCAGCGGCATCAGTTGCTACAACTACTGCCACCTCATGCCCGATGTCAAGTCACCCTACTGGAACTGGGTACCGGCCGACATCGACGACACGCCAACCAACCACCTCTGCACCTCCTGCCATACCAAGACTTCCGGCCCCTATTCCATGACCAACGCCCCCGCGTTCAAGACCCATTCCAGTCTGACCACGGATAACAGCTACGGCAACTGGACCATTGGCTGCATCTCCTGCCACAGCCCGCACTACCAGGAACAGCTTGAATGGATCAACACCGGCGATACCGCCATCTATCTGGCTACCGGCCAGTTAAACAGCTACAGCTACGACCCGGGCTCCGGCGAGAGTTTACTGAACTACTCGTCGATCAACTACAAAACCGGCTGGGATGCCGCGTCGCTCCTTGCCAAGACTCTTGATTACCGTCGCGTTCTGTTAATCCCCGATACCTCCACCCTGCCGCCCGACACCTCAAATAACCTGAGCTTCCAGGTGACGGCCATTGACGCAGGAGCGAAAACCGTCACGGTCAAAGGCGATGTCACAAAAACCGGAACGATTACGGGGGTCCCAGCCAATTTCGGGATGATCTACGGCCAACTACTTCGGCAGTATGTCAAGACTCCGGCCGGTTCAACCAAACTGGTAAAATTTTACGACAGCACTGCGGCCGGTACCGGCGGTTTCACCGACCAGGAGGATCGGGCTGCAAAGGGTATCTGCCAGGTATGTCATACCCAGACCAGCCACTGGCGCAGCGACGGCAGCCGGCAAAACCATTTCAACAACCGGGCCTGTATGGAGTGCCACGACCACACCAACGGTTTTGCCCATTTCGCCTCCAGCGGCGGCGGCTGCGAGACTTGTCACGGCCATGATGCCGGATACGAATACAGCCCGGGATTACATAGTATGAAGGCCGGGACGGTTCAAAGCCATTCGACACACACGGAAGCCGATGCGGACGACATGAAAGGCCCAGCCCTCCTGTGCAATGACTGTCACGATATCAACAATTTCCCAGCCTTCAAGGATGGCCAGGATCTCGCTGGCACCACGGTCTGCAATTCCTGTCACAGTCCGGGCGGATCATATAATGGCGTCAACTCGACAAATGGCTCTGTAGGCGCAAAAGACAACTGGCGCAGCGGCGTCTACAGCGATTACGGCCTGCAACCCGGCAAGGAAGCATGGTGCGCCGGCTGTCATGACAACGCCCCGGCCAACTCCAAACAGAACGGCTCCGGGGTCACCACGGTTAACGTCATGGGAGATAACTCCACCTACGGTTTCAATATCACCGGCCATGGCCGGAACCCGGCCGTAACCTGTATCCAATGCCATTCCGCTAAAAAACCCCATATCGACCATGTGGCGAACTCCAGGAACTACCGCTATTACGACGGCAAGGAGATGCGGCCCAGAACATACGGCCTGCCCGACATGAATGATTACAAGTTGTGTATGTCCTGCCATGACGCGGCTGCCATCACCAAGACTACCGCACCAATTACCACGACGAATTTTAGGCAGGATTCCACACAGATGTATAGCGGCACCCATATCGACAGAAACCTGCACGCGACGCATGCGCTTTCAACTACAATGATGCCGACATGCACGTATTGCCATAATGTCCACGGCTCGATAACTCCCCGAATGACTGCAACTGGCTGGAGCCAATCAGGATCCGGGTCGAAAAACATAGGATTCAGGTTGCTCGGATGGGATACCGGATTGGGCAAATATCTTGAGCTTGCCAACCCTGCCCAGTGGAACACTTCGGCAAACAAGGGCGGTGCGGCAGTGGATTTTGCCTGCGCTGTTTGTCACACTGATTTATCCGTGCTTACCACAGCAGAACTGGCCTCGGGACTGCCTACCACTGAAGGAACGGAATGGAACAACTCCATGCCTGACAACTGGTACTTAAGGCCTTTCATCGACCTTTCCAGCAAATACCTTGTGAACTCTGATATGGACGGCGACGGCGCAACGGATGCTGTCGACAACTGTCCATCAATGAGCAACCCAGACCAGAGCGACAGCGACGGCGACGGAATCGGCAATGCCTGTGACAACTGCCCGAACACGGCCAACAAAGACCAAACGGATACTGATGAAGATGGCATCGGCGATGGCTGCGACTCGCAACCTGTGTGCGGTGCGGAACCCACGCCCATCTGGGATGTGAAGGCAAAAATGAACGCGGCCACGGACTATCATGATAACGGCAACGGCATCGCCGTCGATCCGGCCGGCAATATCTATGTGGGCGGCACCTTTGTGAAATCGATAAACGGCAACTGGTCGGACGCCATTCTCACGAAATACGACGCCAACGGCAATCAGAAATGGAAGGTGCTCTATGAGTCCGGCGGTACCGATGAGATAAACGGCATTGCTGTGGACGCAAGCGGCAACAGCTTTGGCATGGGAAGTATTTCCCCTGGCATCAGTAAAGCGCGGCTGGTGAAGTATGATACGAATGGCGTCCAGCAGTGGGTCAGGGAGTTCGGCTCTCCAAGCACAACCTATGGCAGCGGCATTGCCCTTGACAGCGCAAACAATATATATGTAACAGGCACAACGTACGGCGAACTGGTCGCCGGCCAAAGCAAGGGCTTGTTCGATATTTTCGTCAGGAAATACGATGCTGCCGGCAATGAGTTGTGGACAAAACAGCTTGGCACAACCGCGGATGACTTCGGCCTGGCTATTGCCGTGGATGCGACCGGCGCCAGCTATGTGACCGGATACACAAAAGGCGTGCTGGTCGCAGGCCAGAATAAAGGCAACAAGGATGTCTTCGTTGCCAAATATGATACGAACGGCAATGAGGTATGGGTAAAACAGTTCGGCGCAACCTATGATGACGAGGGGTTGGGTATTGCGGTCGACGCCGCCTCCAACTGCTATGTCACTGGCTATACCAAGAGCGTCGTCCCGCCAAACTACACCATCGTGCCGCTGGTCCCATGGGATAACAAGGGCGGCAAGGATATTTTCATAAGGAAATATGATGCAACCGGGGCCCCTGTCTGGACCAAACAGATGGGCACGGAAAATGATGATCAGGGCAACGGGATTGCGATTGATGCCTCAGGCAAGATCTATCTAACCGGATTTATAAATCAAAAAACCCCAACGCCAGGCGTCTACTACGGCAAGATAGTCATCAGCGGTTATGACGCGACCGGCAACCTGCTCTGGCAGGGAGAAAGGGGATCCGCCTTCAATAACGCCGGCAAGGGCATCGCAGTTGATGGAACCGGCAATGCGTATGTAGCCGGCTATTACGATACCCGTATCGACACTTCTTTCCAGCAACTCGATCTCTATCTCTATAAAACCGGCCCCTGCCCACTGGATACCGACAACGACGGCATAATCAAAGCATCAGACAATTGCCCATATACCGCCAATGCGGACCAGCTCGATAGCGATGGCGACGGAGTCGGCAATGCCTGTGACAACTGCGTCGCAACATCAAATGCGAACCAGCTCGATACCGACGGTGACGGGCGCGGTGACGTCTGCGACAACTGCGTGAGCGTAGCCAACGCCGGCCAGGAAGACCTGGACTGTAATGGCGTGGGCGATGCCTGCGTGCCGCCGGTATACTACCAGCCGGCGGCAATGGCATATACCGCCCAGCAATTTCTCTCTGAAGGTGTGCTTTCATGGAACGACACCATGACCGGCGAACAGAGCTATCGGATAGAAAGAAAGGCAGAGGCCTGCAGCGACAATACGCTCAGCTTTGCGCCGGTCGAAACCATTTACCAGCATGATGATTTTGCTACTGGCCTTGATCTGACGGCATGGGTGCCAAAGGCAAACGTACAGACTGCCAGCACCAAATCTGTCCCGACAGTGGTCTCGGACGCAAGCGGCACATCCTCGGTAAGCTGGCAGAACGGCGCTATCCGTCTGCATGACGTCGCCAACAACGTAGGCAACACGGGATACAACTTCGCCTTTATCGAGCCAAAGAATTACGCCGAGATTATCGGTGACAAGGACTTTGACATACAGGTCGACTTCTCCCTGCCCAACGGCACCATTGCGGCCACTCAATACTTTTCCTATGTCCGGCTTGACATGTATCTGCCCGACACGGCTGGCGGACAAAACAACATGTACGTCGGCAGGATGAGGGATGGCGTTGAATTCTCCGTAAAAATCAATGGGGTCCAGGAATCAGGCGGGATCACGACCACCGCCCAGTCTGGCACCTTGCGCATGGTTCGCAGCAACAGAAAAATGTCCGGCTATTTCTGGGATGGCTCGAACTGGATCCTGCTGTATCAACACAGCCAGCCGCTGACCGCCGATCTTAAGCCAGTTTGGACCGGCGTTGTCCAGCACGCCAGGCGTAATGAGCCTGGCGGGCAGAATATCACCACCGACGTTGACAACTTCCGTTTCAATACCGTTGGCGGCCTGCCTGTGGCCAAGCTGGATCTGGCCATGAATGAGGCTTCCTGGAATGGAACGGCCGGTGAGATGAAAGACAGCGCCGCCGGCAGCAACCATGGATCGGCCCTGTATTCCAACTGGATTCCTTCCGTGGCGACAGACAGCCAACGCGGCAGAGTCGGCTATTTCTCGGCCAACAAATCGATTTCCGTCCCGGGAAGCGGGAGCCTGCAGGCCGCGACCAGCGGCAGCTTCACGTTTGCAGGCTGGATTAAGGCGTCGTCAGCCACTTCCAATTCCGTGATCCTGGGAAGACCGACCGCGATTCCATTCAAAACCGCGCTCGTCTATACCACGAGCAAGGGATACCAGTTCTACGTTAACAACACGACCAGCACGCAGACTACCGTGACCGATGCGGGGCCCTATGAACCCGGCGCATGGCACCATGTTGTCGGGGTTGCCGACGATGTCAGCAAGACCATAACTCTGTATGTGGACGGACAGGCGAAAAACTCCAGTACGTATTCAGGAACGCTGTATGACCATGGGACATCAGCGTATTCCATCGGTCAGTACTTCACCGGCAATCTTGATGATGTACGCATCTATGACCGGGCCCTGACCGCAGCGCAGGTCAAAACCGTCTTTGACAACAGCATGACATTCAAGGACACAGGTCTCGAAGCGGGAGCCACCTATTGCTATCGGATCTATCCGATGAAATCGGGAAGTTGCAGCAACTGGACGAATCATGCCTCGCAGATCCAAACCACCATCGCAGCCAACACGCTGCCTACCAAGCCCGCGAATGTTTCGCCGGCAAACGGGACCAGCAATATCGCCAGCCTGACGCCGACGCTGACCGCAACGGCCTTTTCGGATGCTGATTCCGGGGATACCCATTATGCCAGCCAGTGGCGGGTCAGCACCGGCAGCGGTGCCGCCTTCGATGCCAATGTGTTCTACGACAGCGGTGCAGCCACCGCGACAAACAGCCACACTATGACCAGCGGCCTCACGTTCGGCGCCTCCTACTTCTGGAAGGTGCGCTATCAGGACAACAAGGGTGGATGGTCTGATTATTCCAACGAGACAAGCTTCGCCACCGTGAGCAACGTGGCCCCCAATCAACCGGTCAACGCAACTCCGGCAAACAGTGCAACAGGAGTCGCCAGGAAACCGACGCTCACCGCATCGGCCTTTGTCGACGGTGACGGCGGCGACGCTCACCAGGCCAGCCAGTGGCAGGTAAGTACAGGCAGCGGCGCAGCCTTCGATGCCAACAAGGTCTATGACAGCGGTACCGCGGCCGGAACGATCAGCCATGCTGTAGCCACTACGCTGACGACTAATACTGTCTACTACTGGAAGGTGCGCTACCAGGATAGCAAGGGCACGTGGTCGGCCTATGCCGCCGAAAGCTCCTTCACGACCACGAACCTGCTCACCGGCTACCACTTCAACGAAAGCAGCGGCAACACCACCGTTGATTCTTCGGGCAACAATGCCGGCACTATTATCAACGGCGGCACGAACATCTTTGCCGCCGCCAGTTTCCTGGGCAACGGACTCAACTGCGACGGCAACGACCGGGTTTCCTGGAGTTATGCCGAAGGCCGGCTGAAAAACACCTTTTCCCTCGAGGCCATGGTCAAAACCAGCGTCAATCATGAGGTTGAGGCGGAGTCCACCAGTACCACCGGCGGCACCGCCGGTCAGAAGTATGTCTTCGGTGCCAACTTCTACAATGCTCCAGATGCCGGCATGGGGGTCTCCGTCGGCATGAACGGTATCTCGGTCTACGAACACAGTGGGGGCTACATGCCGCCAATTGCCGTCTATTCCGGCTCCCTGGGGACCGGGTGGAATCATCTGATCGTGACCTATACCAACAAACAGCCCAGGATTTATCTGAACGGCAACCTGGTTCGCACCGGTCTCGCCTCTCCCCGAACCAACGTCTACGTGACGGACTCGGTATGTTCCGACGCAGCGCCGTACGGCTACTTCACCGGCGCAGTGGATGAGGTCAATATTTACAGCACCGCCCTGAGCGCTGCTGAGGTGCGGGGTCGCTGTGAGGCGATGAAAGGCGCCGGGCAATGCCCGTAATGCCAGTAAAAAGGAGGATAGCTTCAGGTGGCAATTAGCGAAATCTGCCTGGCTGTGTGTCGGGGATGCAGGAATCCGAGTGGCCGCACCGGGTGGCTGTGGGTTTAAGCCCACTAACCCGCGACACCTGGGCTCACCTTGCCTGGACCGTCGACCGGACCAATCAGGTGATGAAGGTCTATAAAAATGGCGTCTATGAAAATCAGCAGAATATTGCCATTCTGGGAACCAATGCCGTGACCGGCAACGATGCTCTGAATTTTGGCATTGCCGCCACTGGCTCGCCCTTTTCAGGTTCCCTGGACAACATCGCCGTGTACGACTTTGTCCTGCAACCGGCCGATATCCAGGCGCGGTGCAAGGCGGATACTGGCACCGGCACTTGTCCATAGCCAGCGACTTAATGACACGCTAGCGCAAACAAAAACCAGGCTGACCCACCGAACCAGAACGAAAGGAATGGCCATGAGAAACCGGCCGAGGTGAGAAAAAAGGACAAACCCAGACATATTGTCCAGAAGCAGGGAACGAATAATTATGACCGCAAGACATTTCGCAGGCCTGGGAGCGGCCCTGGTCTTGGTGCTTGGCCTGGCCGGCATATCGTCCGCCAAGCTGGCCGGGCCGCACAACGCGGCCAGCGGCATCGGCTGTTACAACTACTGCCACATCCTGCCCGATGTCAAGTCGCCGTATTGGAACTGGGTGCCGACCGACATCGACGACACACCGACCAACCATCTCTGCAATTCCTGCCATACCAAGTCTTCCGGCCCCTATTCCATGACCAATGCCCCCATGGTCAAGACCCATTCCAGTCTGACCACGGATAACGGCTACGGCAACTGGACCATTGGCTGCACCTCCTGCAACAGCCCGCACTACCAGGAGCAGCTTGAGTGGATCAATACCGGCGATACCGACATCTACCTGGCCACCGGGACGCTCATCAACTACAGCTACAATGCCGGCACCGGCGAAAGCCTGCTCACCTACTCGTCCATCTCCTACAAGACCGGCTGGGATGCCGCGCTACTCCTGTCCAAGACCATTGACTACCGCCGCGTTCTGTTAATCCCCGACACCTCCACCCTGCCGCCCGATACCTCGAACAACCTGAGCTTCCAGGTTGTTGCCATTGACGTGGGCGCAAAAACCATCACGGTTAAAGGCGATGTCAACGGCGCCGAGACTATCGCGAGCACACCGGCTGAGTTCGGCATCATCTACGGCCAGTTGCTCCGGCAGTATGTCAAGACCCCGGGCGGCTGGAACAAAGCGATCAAATTATACGACAAGACAGCCGACGGCTTAACCGACCGAAACGCCGTGCCTCCCAAAGGCGTCTGCCAGGTGTGCCACACCCGAACCAGCTACTGGCGGTATGATGGCAGCCGCCAGAACCATTACTCCGACCAACCATGCGTTGACTGCCACAAACACACCAACGGCTTTGGCCATGGCGGCAGTAGTGGTGGCTGCGGCACGGCGATCGAATGCCATGGCACCCACGAGACCCATCTTGCCCATACCGGCGCCATGGTCGACATCGCCTGCGGCGACTGCCACAACACCAATAGCTATCCGCAATTCGCCGACGGCCAGGACCTGACCAACACAACTGTCTGCAACAACTGCCACTCCGCCGACGGCGCCGCGGACGCCAAGGCTTATTTCGGCACCTACGGCA
>MGTE01000027.1:0-4784 GCA_001799275.1 Deltaproteobacteria bacterium RIFOXYD12_FULL_57_12 | reverse complement strand
CTCCTGCCACGACGCGACACCCGGCAACTCCAAAAAGGATGGCAGCGGCGCCAATGCCCAGAACATCATGGGCGACAAGATCACCTACGGCTACTTCGTGACCGGCCACGGCAAGGCGGCCGGCAACTATGCCCGTCTCTCCTGGCAGGATAACAGCGCCAGCGGCAACCCGGCCGCGAACCAGGGCTGCGGCGCCTGCCATGATCTGGCCTCGCACCATTTCAGCAACGCCGCCAAGCGGCTGAAGAGCGGCTACGAAAACAACGCCGGCAACGCCAACTGCAACCAATGCCACAAACAGGGCGCGGCCGCAGTTGCCGATCCCCAGTGGTTTACCTCGAACGCTGATTACCAGAACTCCGCGCACCGCGGCAAAAAATGCACCGACTGCCACGACGTACACGGCACCATCGGCCCTTATGCGGGCATGACCAGGGCACCGCGCGAAAACCTCTGCTTCCAGTGCCATACCGAAGGAGGCGTCCAGAACAACACCATCTCCGGCGGGGCCATGGCCAACGACATCCAGCAGGCGTTCAGCCTGTTGTCAAAACACAGCCTCGGCGCCACCTTTACTGTAAGCGGCCAGAGTTACTCCCTCCAGTGCATCTCGTGCCATAACGTGCATGTCGTTAGCGGAAAATTCTCGGAAGCGGCGACCGGCAAGAGCCCGGTCTCGCGGTTTACGGACAACCTCAAGGCGTGGGGCGTCTCGGCTGGCCAGAAAATGGCTGATTATGACATCTCCGGGCTGTACCAGACTCCTTCAGGAGATACCCCAACGGGTGTGCAGCTGCCTGATTATGCCACCTTCTGCTCTGATTGCCACAATAATGTACCGGCGAATACGTTGAACAGCCCTGCGCTGGGCAGGACCATTTACCCGTTTTCATGGCGGCTTGAGAAGCACGGCAGTTATCTGGGCAGTGATTATGCGTCTCTCGGCGAACTCCTTGCCCCTTATGCTGACGGGCAGATGGGTTCTTATGGATTATCCTGCACGGATTGTCACGAAGCGCATGGTTCGAGCAATAACTACCTTGTGAGAACACAGGTAAATAACGGAAATGTATCTGTCACGCAGAATGGAAGCGGAAACAACAACAGGGAATGGGATTCACTCTGCTTCCGATGTCATGGGCCTGTTCAGAGCGTGAAGAATATACATCACAGTCTGGGCAGAACCTGTTCTGACTGTCATGTCAGCTTTATGGATTCTACCAGTAAAAACTGCGCGATTTGCCACTCACATGGGAGCGCGGAAATGGAATCTGATACTGTTGCTCCTGTCGCCTCAAACCTCAGTCCGGCATACGGCGCGGTCAATGTGGCGGCGAACACAAGTCTGACACTCACTCTGACTGACACAAAAAGCGGCATCGATTGGTCGACGCTCATCATCAACCTGGAGGGAAACAAAGGGTATGCCTGGAGTCATTATATTTATGCAAGTCCGGAGGTTACGAAATCAGCTGGCTCCGGCCCAGGGGTACTCAATGTCACGCTTACACCGAATACCGCCTTCGGGTCTGTTGAGGTAATAACGGTTACGGCTGTAGTAAGCGACTATGCCGGCAATGTCATGAGCGCACCTGTGTGGTCGTTTACCACCAGAGATTTGACCCTGCCTTCTGCAGCACCGGTCATCGGCACCCCGAATTCCCTGAGTGCAAACTCCATTCGCTGGAACTTTACCGATACGGCAGCCACAGAGGATGGGTTCAGGGTCCACGACGCATCCCATGCAGTAAAGGCTTTCCAGGAAACGCCGAATGTCGGCTACGTGGACGAAACTGGGCTTTCGCCAAACACAGAGTACGCGCGTCATGTCCATGCCTATAATTTTACGGGGGATTCCCCGGAGAGCGCCCCTGTATCAGCGTATACGCTTCCCGCCGCGCCGAACGTAACCGCCGACAAGACGGTGGCAACATGGTATACAACGCCGAATGTCGTGTTCACAAATGCGGCAGGTTTTGGCACAGGCGGCGTGCAGTACTACCGGTATGTCTGGGACCAGAACGCAACCTATGCATTCAATGACACTGAGACGCACTGGTCCGGCGGAACACTCACGAAGGCATCCACGGCCGACGGGTCATGGTATCTCCATCTGAAGTCATATAGTGCGGTTCATGCTTCCGGCGGGGTCCAGCATTTCGGGCCGTACAGATATGACGGTATGCCGCCTCCTGAAGTGACCCAGATTGACCCATATGTCAGTTATCAAGTTACCCCCCCGCTTCATAGCATATACGTTTATTGGTATTCAGTTATCGATTCGGGTTCCGGCACCGCAGGCTATTCGATAGAGAGGGCCCCTGACAGCAGCGGGTCACCCGGGACTTTTGCCGAAATCATGACCTGGCCAGCTGGCGGTAACACCTATATTATTGATAGCGGGTTATCGCCAAACACCAAGTACTGGTATCGGATAAGGGCTTATGACAACACCGCTCAGTACGGAGCATACTCCAACTACAAGTCTGCTGTTACTTATTCTGCTGTCCCGACGAGCGTCACTGCCTCCGACGGCACTGCGGCGACAGTCAATATCTCCTGGACGCACGATGGGGCATCTTCATCATATGCCGTATTAAGAGACGGGCCGTACGGCTCCGGAACCCTGATCTATACCGGAGCTGCTACAAGCTGCCAGGATGTTGTGACTGGCACCCATACCTATTACCTGTATTCAAGAAACTCTTCAGGCGTCTTTAGCGCAGGGTATGCTACTGACACCGGATATTCGATGGCAGGACTCCCAACTGCTCCGACAATGGGAGTTCCATCAAATGTGACGACGAACTCGATGAGATGGAATTTTACTGACAACGCCTCAAATGAGATCGGTTTCAGGCTCCATAATAGCGTAGACACAGTGATTGTCGAACAGGCAACAACGAACCTGAGCTATCTGGATGAGACCAGCATGACCGCAAACAGGCTCTACAACCGGCATGTCCACGCATACAATGCCGTGGGTGATTCGGTTGGCAGTGCGGTTTCGAGCAGATGGACTCTTTCTGTTGCTCCGAATGTTACTGCCGACAAAACGACTTCGACCTGGTACACGACTCCGAACGTGGTCTTTACCAACGCAGCCGGATTTGGCGCAGGCGGTCTGCAGTATTACCGGTATGTCTGGAACCAGAACGCGACTTATACCTTCAACAATACAGAGACTCAATGGTCTTCAGGCACGCTGACGATGACTTCAACCGCTGACGGATCATGGTACCTGCATGTAAAATCCTTTAATGGAGAGAACGTAGCTAATGGAACTCAGAGCTACGGACCGTTCTATTATGATGGTGCAGCGCCTGCTGTTTCAGGGTTAACCCCGTCCAATGGTGCGGTCATTGTGCCTACCAACAGTACCGTGAAATTCACCCTTTCAGACCCTGCAAGCGGAATCAACTGGTCCACCTTCACCCTTCAGCTCTCCGGGAGCAAGGGATATTCAATAAGTTATAATTCCTCAAGCCCGCAGGTGACCAAGACCGGCACGGCCGCGCAATATAATGTAACCGTGACCCCGGATGCCTCGTTCAGCACCAGTGAGGTGATCACGGTGATCCTGAGTACCAGCGATGCCGTCGGCAACGCGCTCTCGTCTTATGCATATTCATTCACCACCGCCGCCGGCTCGGTCGCGATTCTTCATCCCTCCGGTCTGAATGCGGCGTTGGGCGCCGGCTTATGGAATGCTTTTGGCCAGTGGGCGACATATCTTGACAGCAATGACGGAGGCATGACATGGGTTTATATCCCTGGAGGTTCGGGTGTATCTGCGTTCTATGTGGATATGGACAATTTGGGAAGCTGTTCAGGAGTGATGAACATCAGGCTGAGCGCCTATGTCAGTCCAACCCTCGGCGGTACAAATCCGTACAATTTGCCTGCTGATTTTGATATCGGGTACAAGACCGGCACCAATCTTGTCTGGAGCGGGACAACAACCATCCCTGCCAACACTTCGGGATATTCCCTGGCACAGTCGCCTGTATATTCAACGAATTCCGACGGCGGTGCTTTGACCTGCTCTGATGTCAACAATCTTGTCGTGGGATTTAAGAGACTGACTGGCATGGGTAATCAGGACATGGTTACCGAAGTCTATGTCGAGGTGGTATATAATCCGTAATATCAAACACATGGCACCGACACCATTTGCAGCCGCAACAGCAACACAGCCAGCTACGCAGCCCTCGACATCGCCGACACGCCGACCGACCACATTTGCAGTGTTCTGGACAGAGGTAGATCAAAGATGAATGGCTGGCTGGCGCTCACGTAAATAGCAACGCGAACCACCTGACAAACCATTCATAACAACCAGAAGCATCAGCAACACCTCGTACGCATGACATTTCTGGTCACATTCTCCGCGCTTCCGACAATAACTGTCAAAATTACAGCGTTATTCCCACCTGATAGAAAATCCCAGAAACCCTGAAATCCTTGCCCAGTATACCACATCGGTATACAGAAAATAACAATTCCTCTTGGTTTAAAATTTGCATAACATAAAGATGACTCCTTCGGCATTATTTGAGGGTGACACAGTAATTCTGTATGAATTATATTGGCAATTTGTGAAAAAAAGAATTACCCGGAAAGAATAAATGAGGACCCAGAAAATGACCACTCGCCGCAACACCCCAAAGACCCTGGCCGCCACAGTCGGCCTGCTCGCCGGCCTTGTGCTCTGCCTCTGCTCGCCGGTTCTCGCCGCCATCGACTATGTGCCCGTTGCCTCGCTGACCCAGGGGCTGTCCCAG
>MGTE01000026.1 GCA_001799275.1 Deltaproteobacteria bacterium RIFOXYD12_FULL_57_12 | reverse complement strand
GGCAGGTAACCACGTCGGTGCCGGGAACGACGGTGTTGCTGGCGGCGGCGGGCACGGCGGGCCGGCCAGGCGGGGCCAGCACGTTGTAGGTGGTGTACGCGGCGTACTCGTCAGAATTTTTGATTACGACGTCGGTGGGGTGTCTGACAAACGGCGAGGTGACGTCGCCGCCGATGCCGCCCAGATCGTGGAAGGCGCCGTGGCAGGTGGCGCAGTAGCCGCTGATCGTCTGGTTGACCGGCGCGGCCCCGGCATAGGTGTGGCAGTTAAAGCAGTCAAAGGTGGGCATCGGCGTGGTGGCACCGAAGTACTCATGATGGCTGTTTGCATCGACATTACGCCATTTATTCACGGTGTTTTCATACCCCTTGACGCGATAGAGAAACATGTAGCTGTTGGCCACGGTATCGGCGGTGTTCAACTGGCCGTTTACGTTGCCGTGGTGGGCGCCCTTCAGGGAGTTCGTCCCGATGTTGCTGCTGTTTCGGGTGCCGTGGCAGCCGTAGCTGCCGCTGCAGGTGAGATTGGAGTCCGACACCACTATATGGGATGCACCCGGCGCGAAATTAAGGTTGGCGTCCGAGTTCACGCCGAACAGTTCCGTGACGTTGTGGCCGGAGGCACTGCCAGCGCCGGCCTTGGTGCCGTCGATATAGGCAAAATTGCCGCCGGCCAGATCCGTGGCGTTGGTATGGAAGACCTGGGGTATCTCGCTGCCGCCGATCGTAACGATGTTGCTGCCGGAGCCCTGAGCATGGCAGCCGATACAGGTGCCGCGGGTCAGAAAGCTGTTCGGCCCGGTCCCGGCCACCCCTTTGGCGGGAAACGTTGCCATCGGGCTGTTGTCCTGACTGTTGTGCATGGTATGGCAGTTGACGCAGGCGCCAGTAACAGCCAAGGCCGGTGTGGTCGTGCGCAGGATTATCAGAACAGCCAGCCACAGCGCGGCTGCGAGCAGTCTTTTCGGCATTGCGACGCTTCTCCCTGTGGATTCAAGTGGATGACATTAAAGGTATCCCTTGTCTATAACAGAACGGCGACCAAGAGACAATCAGGAAGTCGTTGCCGGTCACGGTCCATATTCGTAGGCCCCTTTGTCGTAGTCGGCGACTCCGTCCCCCTTGCCGGAGATATCGATGGGGCGGCTCTTGCCGTCGAGGTCGTCAGCCGGCGCATTGGTCGCATCGCCGGTGTCGATGCAGTTGGAATCGGCTTGCAGCCGGTAATTGCCGCCGGTCTTCGGGGTGGTGCTGTTTGCGGTGTCGCGAGCGACAAAGTGCGGATCGGTAGACGATTCCGTGAGATACAGGGTCTCTGCCGTGTCGTAGATTTCCGTGCCGCCCGCTCCGGGGTTGACGTTGCCCCAGATGATGCTGTTTCTGACGGTCTCCGTGCCGGATGCCCGCAGGCCGCCGCCATATCGGCCGGCGTAGTTATCGGCAATAGTGCTGAAATAGAGGTTCAGGGTGGCGGAGCTGTAGATACCGCCGCCACCCGCGCCGGAAGAGCCGTCCGGGCTGATATTGCCGGCAATTATCGAGTTGGTGATGGTGGCGGTGCCGGTTTCATGCCGTATGCCGCCGCCACCGAGATTATTGTTGGAGTGGTTCCCCTGCACCTTGACCCTGGTAAGGGTAACAGTCGGCGCCGTACCCCGGATGCCGATGCCTCCACCACCACCAGCGGTGTTGCTCTCGATGGTCGAGCTGCTGATATCGGCCGTGGTACTCTCGATGCAGATTCCGCCACCGGTCCTGATACCGGGGGCTGTATTGTTGGTGATCGTGGAGCCGGTCATGGTGAACGGCGCGCCGATGGCATAGATGCCGCCACCGTAGTTGTTGCTCGCCGTGTTGCCGTTGACCGTTACATTGGTAAAGGATGAGGTGTTGGTCAGGGTGCTCATCTGGATGCCGGCGCCACCTTGGGCCGCCGTGTTGCTGTTGAGGGTGCTGTTGCTGATTGAAAGCGGTACGGCGGCGGTCGAGCCGGTGATATAGATGCCGCCTCCTGCTGCCGCCTGGGTGTTGTTGTTGATGGAGCTGTTTGATTCCACAACCAGCGAGGCTGCCGCCCCGGTCAGGTAGATGCCTGCCCCGTTTTTTCCTGTGGGAATGCTGTTGTAGTCAATATGGCTGTTAGTGACCCGCACCGGCGAGCCGCTGCTGAAAATGCCGCCGCCGTGGCCATTGCTGGTGTTGTTGTAGCTCACGGTCGAACCGGTGATGGTTGTCACGTTGGTGATGCCGGTCAGGTAGATACCGGGGCCGTCGGTTGCTGCCACATTGTTTTTGATGGTGCTGTTGGTGATCGTCAGCGCACCGCTGGTGGAACCGCCGAAGTAGATCGCCCCGGCCGAGCCGTTGTTGCTGTAGTTCTGGTCCGCGGCATTGTCGCCGCCGATGGTGCAATTGGTAAAGGTCGCACCACTGGCCGCCCCAGTAATGTAGATGCCGCCGCCGGACCTGTTCAGTGTCGAGTTGGCCCTGATGACGCAGGAGTCAAAGGTCGGCGCAGAGTTGGTGATATAGACACCGCCGCCGCCGCCCGCGGCGTTGGGAGCATCGTTCCCCTCGATGATGCAGTTTTTTATGGTCGGCGTGGCTCCGGAGACAGAGATGCCTCTGGTAGACGTGCTGTTGCCCTGGTTATTGATAGTGAAGCCGTCCAGCACAGCGCTCGCATTCTCGGAGGTGCTGAAGGTCACCACCGGGCTGTTGGCACCGCTGCCCTGTATAGTAGTTGAGGCCGCGCCGTTCTTTGAGTAGATGGTGATGTTTTTGCCGTTGAAATTGATGTTTTCGCTGTAGGTGTCGGCCGAAACCTTGACGAACTTGCCGTTCGTAGTGCCGGCGTCGTTGATCGCCGCCTGGATGGAGGTGAAGCTGCACGGCGCATCCGCATGCCCGGCCTTGCAGACGGTGATCGGATTGACGACGGTCATGGTCTTGTCGGCAGTGGCGCTTCCCGTGGCCGGGTCATAGCCGTCGTGGGCATAGAAGCGATAGTTCAGGGACCCGTCGCCGGCGTAGGGTATGGCAAGGGTGTAGGTATAGAGCTTGCCGTCGGTATACACCGTATCCCCGGCATCCACAGCGGTCATCTCGAACTTCTCGTCCGCCGCGTATGAACTGTTGTCGTTCTTGTCCACCCAGACCTGGATCGAGGTAGGCGCCTGATCCTCAGTATCAGTGTACTTCACCCGGAAAGTGAAATTTGCCCCACCGGGCCCGCTGTCCGGGTTGACGCCGTCGGTGGTGTAGCCGCTTTCGCCGGTCCAACTGAGATCCGGCGGTGTATTGGCGCCGGAGACCGTAAGGGTCGAATCCCCTGCCGGGGCACCGCTCGCCGTGTCCGTGCCGTCATTGAAGACGAATTTGTACTTGATGGTCCCGCTGGTGTTAAGGGTCAGCGACTTGGTGTAGAGCTTGCCGTCGGTGAACGTGGTGTCGCCGGCATCCACCTCGGTCATGTCGTACTTCTCGCCGGCATCATAGACGCCGCTGTTGTCGGCATCCACCCAAACCTGTTTGACGGGCGGCGCTTCGTTGTCGGCGTCGGTGTACTTCACCCGGAAGGTAAAGCTGCTGCCGGCAATATCGACATTCGGGTTGACGCCGTCGGTCGTATAGCCCGCTTCGCCGGTCCAGGCGAGTGCCGGGATGTTGTTGGACACGGTGAGCGTCTTGTTGCCGGTCGGGGTTCCCGTGGCAACCTGGCCGTCCGAGGCGTAGAACCGGTAGTTGAGAACGCCGTCGCCGGCCTTGGTCAGGGGCACGGTCCGGTAATAGACCTTGCCGTCCGAGCAGACCGTGTCGCCGGGGTCAAGCTCGTTCATGGTGAACTTTTCGCCGGCATCCAGGTAGTCGCCGCCGTCGTTCTTGTCCACCCAGACCTGGATGGCTTTCGGTTGGTCGTTGTTGGCATCGGTATACGTCACCCGGAACTCGAAGCTGGTGCCGCTCGTGCCGCTGTCCGGATGGACGCCGTCGCTGATGTAATTGCCGCTGCCGACCCAGGCCAGGGTAGGAGCAGAGTTGATGGTGACTGTCCTGCCGGCAGTCGGGGCGCCGGTCGCGGCCTCATAGCCGTCCGCCGCAGAGAATCGATAGGTGAGTGCGCCGTCGCCGGCAGAGCTCAGAGTCTCGGTCCTGGTATAGAGCTTGCCGTCCGAGTAGGTGGTGTCGCCGCCGTCCACCGCGGTCATGGTGAGTTTTTCGCCGGCATCGAGATAGTCGCCGTCATCGTTCTTGTCGATCCACACCTGGATCACGGAGGGGGCGTCGTTGTCGTCGTCAGCATAGTTGACCCGGAATTCAAAGCTGCTGCCGGAGGCTGCCAGGTCGGGATTGACGCCGTCGCCGGTAAAGTTCGCCTCGCCGGTCCATGTCAGGGTAGGCGCGGTGTTCGACACGGTGACCACCTCGTCGGCCCCCATGTCATGGGCCGCGGCGATGGGCCGGACATTGTTGTCGATGTCATCCGCCGGGGCGCCGGTGGCGGTCCCCGTGTCGATCACCGGTGAACCGAGGAGCAGGTGGTAATCCCCGCTCGAGGTCGGGGCTGAGGCATAGGATACCTCATCCACGAACAGCGGATTGATGTTGAGGTTGTTGTTGCCCGAGAACCCGGTTTGCCTGATGTTCGAGTAGGAGGCGGTGGCCGTGCCGTTAATCTCGTAGTTTTTGAGCCCGGCCCGGTTGCGCCACAAGATGCTGTTCTTGATGGTAACCGCCGCGGTGCCGCCGCAGTGGAGGCCGCCACCGTATGTACCGGCATAGTTGCCGCTCAAGGTGGAGTTGATGATGTTCACGGTATGGGAGCTGTTGCCATCGTCGGTTAGGTAAAAAGCGCCGCCCTCGAAACTGCTGGCCTTGTTTCCGGAAACGATGCAGTTTCTGATAGTGGTGGTCGCCGTCGCGCCGGCGGCTCCGGAGATATAGGCCGCGCCGCCGCGCTGGACGCACTGGTTGCCGGTGATCTTGGTCCGCTCAAAAACGTTAACACCGCCTGAAATCCTCATCGCCCCGCCGTAGGCGGCGTCGGAGGTGTTGTCACGGATAATGCTGTCAGTGATCGTGAGGGTGTTTGCCGAACCGTTGTTCACATAAAGGGCCGGGCCGCTGTCGCCGGAGCCGCCGGCGGTGTTGGAGGCGAACAGCGAATCGCTGATCGCGGTCGCATCCAGATTGGTCAGGTGCAGGGCGCCGCCGCCCAACTCTCCATGTCCGTAAAGCATCTGGGTGTCGCTGATGTTCAAGCTGGTGGTCGCGCCGCTGTCTGTCAGGTGGATGGTGCCGCCGCGATTGCTCGAACTATTGCGGGTGGCAGCGATGGTGCTGCTGTCGGTGGTGTCGCTCGCGGTGAAGGTGCAGCCGTCGAAAGAGAGGTTCGCTGTGCCGCCGTTCAACTCGCCGTATATCGCGCCGCCGATATTGGCTGTGTTTTTTGTGAACGTCGTACTGCTGATTGTCAGATTGGCGTTCGCCGAGGTGACAAAACCGATGGCTCCGCCCCTGCCGCTGCCGCCGGTCCAGTTGTTGTGGAAGGTCGTTCCCGAGATATTCGCCGAGGTGCCGCTCGCCAGATACATGGCTGCACCGTTCAGGGAGGTGTTGTTGCCGGTCAGGGTCGAATCGGTCAGGGTGAGCGTTGTGCCTGCGCTCGCCATGTAGATACCGGCACCGTACTGGCTCTGGTTATTTGAAATGAAGCAATTGCGCAGGGTCGGCGAGGAATTGGTGGCCGAAACGCCGGCGCCGTAACCGGAGCTCTTGTAGCCGTTGGTGATGGTGAGGCCCTCGAAGACCGTGTCGGCCCCGTTGGTCAGGGTGACGACCACACCGCCGGCGCTGCCGTTGATTGTGGTGGAGGCAGCGCCGTTTACCGACTTGATGGTGAGGTCTTTGTTGTCGATGGTGATCCGCTCGGTGCAGGTGCCGTCCGCCACGAGGATCGTATCACCGTTTACCGCATTGTTGATGGCCTCCTGGATTGTGGTGTAGTCGTAGTCGCCCACTCCCGGGCAGGAGACCTTGATGGCGCTCATCAGGATGGTGACGATCCCGCCCTCGACCGGGGTACCGGTCGCTTCGGCAGTGCCGTCCGAGGCAGAGAAGCGATAGCTGATGATGCCGTCGCCGGCCTCGGGGATGGTGACGCTCTTGGTATAGATCTTGCCGTCGGTGTACTCGGTATCTTCGGCATCCACTGCGGTCATGTCGAGTTTCTCGCCCGCATCCAGAAAGTCGTCATCGTCGTTCTTGTCGACCCAGACCTGGATGGAGGAGGGTGGGTTGTTGTCGATATCCGTGTAGTTGACCCGGAAGGTGAAGGTAGTGCCGCCCACGCCGGCATCCGGGTTGACGCCGTCCAGGATGTAGTTGGTCTCGCCGGTCCAGGCGAGGGTTGGCGCGCTGTTCGAAGTAGTAACACTCACCGTCTTGTCAACGGTCGGAACCCCGGTGGCGGCCTGGCCGTCGCTGGCGGAGAAGCGGTAGTTCAGGGTATTGTCGCCGGCTGCGGCAATGGCCACATCCTTGGTGTAGATTTTGCCGTCGGTATAGGTGGTGTCATCACCGTCGGCTGCGGTCATGTCAATCTTCTCGCCGGCATCAAGATAGTCGCCGTCATCGTTCTTATCGAGCCAGAGCTGAATGGAGGAGGGCGCATTGTTGTCAACGTCCGTGTACCTGACCCGGAAGGTGAAACTGCTGCCGGCTGCAGCGGAATTGGGATTGACGCCGTCGGCGGTATAGCCGGCTTCACCGGTCCAGGCCAGCACCGGCGCGTTGTTGCTCACGGAAATGGTATTGCTGGTGGCATGGGTCGGCGCACCGGTGGCGTCGAATTTGCCGTCCGAGGCAAAGAAGCGGTAGGTGAGCGTGCCGTCGCCGCCGCTCGCCACCGGCAGGATCGCCCGGTAGAGCTTGCCGTCGCTTACGTCGATGTCACTGGAATCCACCTCGTACATGTTGTGCTTTTCATTGTCATCGTACGTGCCGTTGTCATTCTCGTCCACCCAGACCTGGATTGCCCGGGGAATCTGCCTGTTGGCATCGGTGTACTTGATACGGAAGGTGAAATAGTCACCACCCTGGCCGCTGTTCGGGTTGACGCCGTCCGTGGTGTAATTGGCCTCGCCGGTCCAGTCCAGGGTCGGGGCTGCCGGGGCGCTGGGCGGGGTGCGGTACCATTTGGCCCACTGACCACCGTGGCAGTTGCCGCACATATCGCCAAGGCTATCGGCCCGGAAGAGCGTGCCGGTGCTCTGGTCAAGGGTGGTGATCGGGCTTGGAACCGTGGCCGAAGTAACAGTGGGTGGGGTCAGGACGTTGTCGTAATAGACCGGCATGCCGTCGCCGCCCACCAGATGGCCGTCACGGACCATGGAGAGCTGGGTCGAGCCGTGGACGTTATGACAGTTGACGCAGGAAATCAGGCTGTCGCCCCCGCCGCTCCAGTCGGAATCGAAGGATAGACTGTTAAGGTTCAGATGATACTCGTGGATATTGATGGGCGGATCACCGCCGTCCCAGGGGCCAAGGTCCAGGTCGTCCCGGAAGCTGGTGGTCACCGGGTTGGGGGTTTTCAGCAGGTAGCGGTTCGAGTCATGGCAAGCGAAGCAGAGGGCGTAATGGCCGGGATCGTGGTTATCGATGTTCTGCGGCAGGGGGATGTCCATGGGGGGATAGCCGTCGATGTTCTTCAAACGGTAGCCTGCCTGGTAATTGTTGCTGGCAGCGGAATAGGTCCTGGCGTTGCCGTCGGTGTGGGTAAAAGAATAGTCATGGCAGTCGGCGCATTCCTTGCCAGCGCCGTAGACCCGGCCGCCGCTTGAAGCGTAGGAAGTAGCCGTGGGTAAGCCGTGACCGGTTTTGTAGTAGCCCCAACCTGCGCCGTATGTATAGGCGCCGTCCTCGTCACCGACGACGTTGGGCGCGGTGATGCCGCCAATCACCGAGGCGACCTCGTCGTGGCAGGTGGCGCACCACTTCTCCTTGCCGGCCTGCAACGTGCTGTCGTTGGTGGCCGCATAGGCGCCCGCATCCCAGAGGGCCTTGGCGCCGTACGTCGCATTATTCACGCCGTCATAGGTGCCGCCTGGACTGTGGCAGGTGTTGCAGACATCGGTCTCGGCCAAGGTGTATTTGCCGTCGCTGTTCGCGTCGGTGCCGGACTTGAAATAGGGGAAATTGTTGGTGTCGTGGCAACCACTGCAGGCGATATGCGGGCCTTTGGCGTCATCCGTGTCGTTTTCCGTGTGGGTGGAGTGGCTCTGGAAGGAGCCGGCGCCCGCGCTGAACTGGCCTGGGGTATATTCGTAGCCCGCATCATGGCCGTGGCAGGTCTCGCAGTTGGTGCCACCGCCGCCGCCATGGGCAAAGCCGTTGGTGTGGTCGTGGCATTCCATGCAGGCCCGGTCGGTGTAATGGTTCTGCCGGCTGCCGTCGCTGCGCCAGTGGCTGGTCTGGGTGTGGCACACCTGGCAGACACCCTTGGGAAAGAGCAAATCGTCCTGATCGGTGAAGCCGCCGTCGCCAGCCGCGGTCTTGTCGTAGAACTTGACCGGCTTGTTCCAGCCAGCCGGAGTCTTGACATACTGCCTCAGCAACTGGCCGTAGATCACCCCGAAATCGGCGGGCAGGCCGGCAAGCGCCGGGGTCTCGGTGACATCGCCTCTGACCGTGATGGTTTTCGCATCCGCGTCAATGGCAATCACCTGAAAACTGAGATTGTCCGAGGTGTCGGGCAACAGGGTGGAGGTGTCGGGGATCAACAGAACGCGGCGGTAATCAAGGGTCTTGGCCAGAAATCCCGCGGCGTTCCAACCGGTTTTGTAGGAGATCGACGAGTAGGTGAGCAGGCTTTCGCCGGTGCCTGAGTTGTAGCTGGCGGCGGTCAACTCACCGGTGGCCAGATAGATGGCGGTGTCGCCGTCTTTGAGCCACTCCAGTTGCTCCTGGTAGTGCGGGCTGTGGCAGGAGGTACAGCCAATGGTCCAGTTGCCGTAGCCGTCATCCGTGGTCAGGCTGGAATGGGTCTGCACCGCAGGGGCGTTGGTCATGGAATAGGGGCCGGAAGATCTGGTATGACAGGAATTGCAGAGATGGTTGGTCGGCGTGTCGTCGATGTCGGCCGGCACCCAGTTCCAGTAGGGCGACTTGACATCGGGCAGGATGTGGCAGTAGTTGTAGCAGCCGATGCCGCTGGCCGCGTTATGCGGGCCTGCCAGCTTGGCGTGCGATATGCCGGCGATAGCAAGAAACAAGACCAGGGTCGCTACCAGGCCTGCAACACGTCTTGCTGTCATGATTCCCCTCTCCTTGTTTTTGAAATATGGCCAGACGGTAGTCTGGTTATCTACCGTTGCCTGGACTTGTCTCTTTTGTCCTTTTTATCTTTTTTGCCCGGCTTGTCATGGCCATGCTGCTTGTCGTCCGGGTCCGGCGTTGGCGCCGGCGGTGGTGTCACGTCGGGCGGCGGTGTTACGTCGGGCGGCGGTGTTACATCGGGCGGCGGTGTTACATCGGGCGGCGGTGGGACCGGCGCCACATACTGGCTGTTCTTGAACACCCTGATTGCCTTCGGGGGCGGCGAGGCGACATAAAGCTTGTTGCCTTCCGGCGCTAGCGTCAGGCCAAGCGGGGTCAGCATGGGCGCTGCCGCATCCTGCACCCCGCCCAGATAGGTGCCGGCCGGTGAGAAACAGAGCACCACGCCGTGAAAGGCGTCGGTCACGTAAAGGGTCTC
>MGTE01000025.1:4665-15775 GCA_001799275.1 Deltaproteobacteria bacterium RIFOXYD12_FULL_57_12 | reverse complement strand
GAACTTGACCAAAAAATCCTTGGCTGCGGCGATGGACCTGCCAGTTTTAATGCAACGTTTTCAAGGCGAGGTGGCTCGGTACTATCTGTCGACCCGATCTATCGCTTTACAACCGAAGAAATCGCGCGGCGGATCGATAAAACCTATGACATTATTATGGAACAAACCCGGCAAAACGCTCACGAATTTGTTTGGTCCCATATCCGATCCCCGGAAGAGCTTGGCAAAATCCGTATCCGGGCCATGCGGGATTTTCTGGCGGATTTCCCGGGCGGGAAAGATGAAGGCCGGTATATCCCTGCCGAGTTGCCGGATCTGCCTTTTCCCGACCAGGCATTTGGCCTTGCCCTCTGTTCCCATTTCTTGTTTCTTTATAGCGCGCAGCTTGACATAAGGTTTCACCTGCGGTCACTGCGAGAGCTTTGCCGGGTTGCGCGGGATGTACGGATTTTCCCGATCCTGGAGCTTGGTTCGAAAAGGTCGCGACATATTGATGAGGTGCTGGCGAAGCTTTCGAGCGATGGTTATGAAGTACGTATTGAGCGGGTCGCCTATGAGTTCCAGAAGGGCGGCAATGAAATGCTGCGTTTGCGGCGAACGACCACCGGCGCAGACTCTGACGCGACCAAAGCCGGCGGGCTGACTTCTTCGTAGAGATCTGAGAAGACGTCCGACTTCCTTCGAAAAATCCTTCTTCTGCAACCTCCGGTCCGGGATTTTTACGACACCGCGATCCGGCTGCAACCGATCGGCCTTTGTTTTTTGAAGATCATCGACACTGCCGGATGGAGAAAAGGACAAGTTTGCCTTTGGCTTTTATTCTCTGGCGTTATTGATTGCCATCGGAATAGTCGGTTCCGCATGCCGGGTGGCGTTACGCCGCATCCAGCCTCACATGCACGCGACGGCCCAAGGCCGTGGCGATGTTCACCAGGGCATCCAGGGAGAACCGCGACACGCGCCCGCGCAACAGGTCGTTGATGCGCGGCTGCGTTACACCGCAATGGGTTGCGGCCTCGATTTGCTTCCAGTCGTTGGCCTTGATGATGGCGGCGATCTGCCGCATCAGTTCGGCCCGTGCCTGAAGGTTGGCTGCCTGTTCGGGCGTGTCGGCAAGCGCGTCCCACACGCTGCTGAAAGTCTCGGTCTTGGTCATTGGACACCTCTCATCAGTTCGGTGAATCTCTTCTTTGCAAGCTCGACGTCGCGCTTGGCTGTAGCCTGCGTTTTTTTCTGGAAAGCGTGCAGCACATAGACCGCATCGGCCAGTCTGGCCGTGTAGATCACTCGGAAAGCACCAGAGTCGTCCCGTACTTGGATTTCCTCGACGCCCTTGCCGATGGAAGGCATCGGCTTGAAATCGTCCGGCTGCTCCCCGCGTTGTACCTTGTCCAGTTGGTAGCCCGCATCGTGTTTGGCGTCCTCGGGGAACGCCCGCAAGCAGGTGAGCGAGTCGCCAAGGAATCGTAGTAGCTTCATGTCTTAAATATACTGAATTGGATATAAGCGCGCAAGTCCCAAAAATGCACGGCTGAAAAAAATGCTGGTGAATCAGATCAACGCCTCTCTTGTTTATGCTACAGAAACTGTCGAGTGGCTTGGGAGCCATGCCTGAGTTTACGGAGAATGGCGAATTGAGATTCAAAGTCATTGTCTAAGGGAATTGATTCCCTTGCCGTAAGCTGCCGGGTATAGTGCGCCGAAGAAAATGACAACCGGCCTGTCGTTGCGCCGCCAGCTTCTCTTGCCAACATCATGCGAAAAATCCTTCTTCTGCAACCGCCGGTCCGGGATTTTTACGACACCGCGATCCGGCTGCAACCGATCGGCCTTTGTTCTTTAAAGGCGGCGGTCGGCAAATACCTGCCAGCCTGCCAGGTGGAGGTACGGGACTTTCACCAGGGCCGGGGTCGCTCCACAATTGCGCTGCCGGCCGAACTGGCCTATCTGCGGGATTACTACACCGGACCGGATCGCAGCCCGTTCTGCACATTCAGCCAGTATTCCCATTTCGGCGCTTCGTTTGAGGCGATCGCCGGCGAGGTGGCAGCGGCCCGTCCCGATCTGGTGGGGATTTCCGCCCTGTTCACGCCTTACTACCGGGAGGTGCTGGCCTGCGCCGCCGCCATCAAAAATAAGATAAACGTGCCGATCATGGTGGGCGGCTCCCATGTCTCGTGCGCGCCCCAATCCATCCTGGCGGAGCCCTGCGTAGATTATATCGTGCGCGGCGAAGGCGAACGGCCGCTCGTGGAGTTTCTCGCCGCTGTCGATCGGGGCGGCGAACTTGCCCACGTGCCCAACCTCGGGTTTAGGAAGAATGGCGGCCTGATCTTCAATCCGCTGGAGGCCAATTTTCCCCTGCGCGAACTGCCGTCGCCCGATTACACGGACCTGCCGGTCGGCCGCTACCTGTACGGCCGGCGGCCGGTCTGTTTCCTGCTCACCTCCCGGGGCTGCCCGCACGGCTGCGCCTTCTGTTCGGTGCATCTTACCTTTGGCAGCCGCTACCGCCGCCGCAGCCCGGCGAGCATTGTCCGGGAGATGGAAGAGCGCTATGCGGCCGGCTATCGGGTCTTTGATTTTGAGGACGACAACCTCACTTTTGATCTGGCGGCAATTAAGGAGTTGTGCCGGCTGATTATTGAGCGCTTTGCCGGCTGCGAGCTCGAACTGCTGGCCATGAACGGCATCTCCTACGCCAGCCTTGATGATGAGTGTCTGGCCTTGATGCGGCAGGCCGGTTTCACCCATCTCAACTTGGCCCTGGTCAGCGCCGATCAAGGCGTGCTGGCCGCTGTTCGCCGGCCGCACACCGTGGGCAAGTTTGTAGAGGTGGTGGCAACGGCGGCCCGGCTTGGCTTTCGGATTGTCGCCCATCAGATTTTGGGCCTGCCCTCGGAATCACTGGCCTCGATGATCGAGACCCTGGCCCTGCTGGCCCGGCAGCCGCTCTTGATCGGGGTGTCGGTCTTCTATCTGACGCCCGGTGCGCCGATCGCCGTCGAGTTTCCGGAGATGACGGCAACCGATTTTTTTCTTTCCCGCTCCACAGCCATGGCCATTGAGACGGAACACTGCCGCCGCGATCAGCTGTTTACCCTTTTTGTTACCGCCCGCATCCTTAATTTTTTGAAAGGACTTACCGTTGCCAACGACGAGGCGATACTTTCCGAACTGCTGGCCGGGGCCGCGCCGGAGCGCGACCGGACCGGGCTCGGCCTTTCTCTGCTGGCCACCCTTTTTGCCGAGAAACAACTGTATGCCGTTGACCGCAACGGCCGGCGGCCGGTGACCCGTTTTGATCCGGAACTGTTCTTCAGGGTATGGAAGGCAATTGGCACTCTGACCACCCAGGACGGCCGCAGAATTCATCTGCAGTCCAGGGAATTGTCTTGACTTCGCAACCCTGCTTGCCGCATAGTTGCAGCCGGTGTTTGTTTGAGCCGAGTTTATTCTAAACCTTGATGAATTCGTAAAAACTTTATTCTCGCGCAGCGATGCAGCGACGTAGAGGAAAAACATTTTTTTGGTTTTTAAGGGGTTCCCTCTGCGTATCCTGCGCCTCTGCGGGATACAATGGTTTTCTGAAACCAGCTGCCAGGAATTTTTATGCCAGAGACTAACCCGTGCATGGATTGCGGCGCCTGCTGCGCCTGTTTCCGGGCCTCCTTTTATTGGGGCGAGGCCGATGACTGCACCCCGGGCGGCGTGCCGGTGGGGATGACCGCCGATCTCACCGATTTTCGCCGGGTCATGCGGGGCACCGACCAGAAGGAGCCGCGCTGTATTGCCCTGATGGGCACAGTCGGCACCCGGGTCCACTGCGCCATCTATGACCGCCGATCTTCCATCTGCCGCTCCTTTCAGCCTTCCTGGGCCGAGGACATTCCCAACGAGTGGTGCGATCGGGCGCGACTCGCCTGGAGCCTGCCGCCGCTGACCCCGGATATCTGGACCGCGCCCCGCGATTTCCCCAAGGCGGCCTGATCGTTTTTTTAAAACCACGTTCTGAGTGAACCGCACGCCTTTACCTCCTGTATTCTTCGTCCATCATCTCGAAGTTCACCTGCTGGCCGCCTTCGATAATTCCGGCTGTTCCACCTTGTTGCGTCGGTCTGCCGTGCGCTTGGCCAAAGGGGGTGTTTTCTAAGTATTGTCGAGTTTTTAATTGACAGGGATTTGGAACGAAAGATAAATGATATGGAAAGGGCCGAGGGTAAGCAGTGCAGAGATATCCGGACAGGGACATGAACTCATTTTAGCCGGCGGCGTGATAATGCGCCAGGGAGGAACTGCCATGGGACGATTTTTCGGGCTAGTGCTTGTTCTGCTGATGTGCATTCCGGGGTTGGCGGCTGCGGAAACCCCGGTGGTTTCGCCGAATCGGCCGATGATCATCGTCGTGCACGGCGTCGGCGGCGGCAACCGGCCCGACGGCTGGTCCAACGACACGGTCACCGACTGGGGGGTGCCGGGGCTGGAAGAGGTAACCTTCCGCTATCCGGATCGGGGCAGCTTCCAGTCGTATACCGACATGGCCATCCAGGCCGGTGACTGGGCGATTCAGGTGCGGGACCAGATCAAGGCCAAGATCGAGGCCAATCCCGGCCGGCCGGTCATGATCATCTCCCATTCCTGGGGGTCGGTCGCCACGGCGATTGCGCTTGCCGGCGGCAGCGGCGGCGGTACTTCCCGGGCTCTGGAGGAAAACGACTATCAGGTGGACCCGATCCGTCTTGATGGCGTGCGGATCAAGGAATGGATCACGCTGGGCTCGCCGCTCGGCCGCGCCTATGCCAATGTGCCGGTCAATCTCCGCCAGCTCAATGTCCAGGTACCGACCGGCCGGCCGGCCGTGGTCGACCATTGGAGCAATTTTTGGGATGTTGCCGACCCGGTTTCCAATGACTCCCACAATCTGGAAGGAGCGGATAACAACAAGGTTGAAGGTTCCGGCAGCATCCTGCGTTTTATCGATCCCACCGGCGTCACGGCCCACACCGGCATTTGGGCAAACCGCCGGGTCAAAACCCATGTCCGGATGAAATACGCGGAACTGGCCGGGGAGGCTGAGGCAGCGGCGGCAGCTGCAGCTCCTGCCCCTGTCGGGGTTGCGGCTGTTCCGGCCAGTTTGAAGGTTTACACCAGGGTGGCTGGAGATCCGGGCGGCAGTTTTGGCGCGGCGCTGAAATTGACCGGTGGTTCCGAGCCAACCCGGGTCGTCTATACCTTTTTCAGCGGTCAGGAAATCGAGGTGCCGGCCGGCGCCTACGAGTTGGAGGCGAGTGCTTCTGGCTATTTGACCAAGAGTCAGAAGATTGAGTTGCAGGCCGGCGAAAAAAGCACCATTAACATGGAACTGGTGGAAGGGTATGCCGTGCTGCATGTGATCGTGCTGGATCGGTTGTCGGGCGGTGAACTGGCCGGCGTCAGGGTGCAGGTCGCGTCTGATACTCGGCAGGATTGGCGCGAGTCGCCGGCAACGTTTCAGGTCAAAGAAGGCAGATTCACGGTCAGCGCCGCACCGGGCCAGATCGGCGGCAAGTCTTACCAGGGTGGCAGCATGCAGGTGCAGGTGGCCATGGGCGAGACCAAGAGCGTCACCCTTTTTCTGGACCCGGAAAAAGAGGTGGTCGTCGCGCCGGTCGTGCCGGCTGCCATCCGTCTTGATCCGGGCTATCTCACCTTTAATGTCGGTGATCGCTACGAAGTGCTGGCCACGGTCCTGGACGGCAACGGCCAGGAGATCCCCGATGCTAAAGTTTCCTGGGAATCGAGCGCGGCCGGGATCGCCAGCGTTGATGCGCGCGGCGAGGTGAGCGGCGTGTCGCGCGGCGAGGCCAGAATCATTGTTCGTTATGGCGGCCAGAGCGCCTCTCTGCCGGTGCGGGTGGAATCCGGCGCTGTTCTGGGCGTCTGCCGCATTGTCAACGCTCCCAAGAAAATGGTGGCGCGGGGTGGTGACATCACCTTGAAATTGGCAACCGAGGGCACCGACGGCAAGCCGTTGCCGGCTGTGGCGGTTTCCTGGTCGGGCTCGAATGACGAGGTGGCGCTGGTCAACCCAACGACGGGCCATGTCACCACGGAAAAACCGGGCACGGTGACCGTGACCGCCTTACTCAAAGCAGCCGAAGGCCATGAAATCAGTTGCTACGCCGACATCGAGGTCGAGAAGCGCTATGCCACCGTGCTTGTTCCCGGGCAGGTGGTGGACGCGGCGGGCAAGGCTGCGGCCGGCGCCAATGCGCAGGCGGCCGGCGGGGTCGATGTGCCGAGTGATGCGGCGGGCCGGTTCACGGCGCGCACCGGTGGCGCTCCCCTTGCCGAAGGTGCGGAAATCGAGGTTACGGCCACGCAGGGCACTGCCACGGGCAACACCCGGGCCAAGGTACTGGAAGGCGGCGTGGTTAAAGACGTGGTCGTCCGGCTCGGGGCGGCTGGCGCCGGTCCGTCGGCCCCGGCCGCCTCGGATGCGCTCAAGCCGGTGCATCTCTTCCGGATCTGGGAGGCGGGTAAAGCAGCGCAGGCCGAATTTATGCTGTACGCCAAGGTGGAAGGGGATAAAGGGGTGTTCAAGTTTCCGGATGGCAGCGGCGGCTGGTACTGGAAGGAAGGCGAAGACCTCGGTGTTTATCAGAGTGAAGCGGCAATCTGCGCCGTGCTGCGCGGCTATGGGAAATATGCGGTGAGTTACATCCTCTATGCCTGGTCGGTGCAATGCCCCAAGGAAGGGCCGATCGCCAAACCGCAGTCAACGGCCGGCGGTCAGCCGACCGCGGCGGCCTTGCCGGCTGTACCGCCTGCCACCGTCGCATCGCCGACTTCTGGATCACTGGCCGGCGCGACCCTTGCAGCGGAAATGGCCATGGGTGATGTCGGTTATTTTTTTGATAAGCTATCCGAGAAACAGCCGCTGCCGCAGCAGACCCCCATTCCTTCCGGGGCCACGGTGGTGACCGGCAAGGATTCCCGGGTGTCGATCCGTTTTCCGGACAAGACCGCGGCCCGCCTCGGCGAAAACTCCACGGCCAAGGTGGTTGCCCAGAGCGAGCAGGACCGGCAGCCGGAACTGCATCTGCGCCAGGGCAGCGCCGAAATCGAGACCGCCCCCGATTTCGAGGGGCTTGAGCGCACCGGTGCCGGATTGCGCGTCCAGACGCCGGATGCGGTCATTACCAAGGAAGGGACGCGTTACCGGGTCTGGGTGGATGAAACCCGGACCCGGGTTGAGGTGCTGGCCGGCAAGGTCAGCCTGCAGGGCCGCATGCTGGCCCGGGCTGATCAGAATTGGGAGGCGCCCGGCAAACGTTTGTTTCCCCCGACCTTGTCGCTGGCAGCTGGCGAGCGGGCCATTGCCTTGCGGGGGATAGGTACGGCGGCGGCCGGCGGTGGCGCGCTGCCGGCCGCCCTGGCCCGGCCTGACCCCTGGAACGATGCGGCAGTGCAGCAGTTGCTCGATCAATGGCTGCGCACGGCCGTCCCCCCCGTTGACAAACCCGGTGTGACCATGCGCTACAATGAATGGGCGCAGCCGCTTTCGCAGGCGGCGACATCGACCAGCCCGCCGGAGCATCCCGCCGACTGGAGCCGGTATCGTTACCTGTGGGAAAACCGCGGCCGTTATCCCTCGACCCGGCTCTGCACGCTGGGCGAATACGTGGAACGGACGTTAAAGGGCGATTCGCTGGCCGACTGCGTTAAAACCGGCGGCCCGGCTGCGTCAGGTGCGCCGGCGCCGGCTGCAGTTCCTGCCGGCGGCCAGGGCGCCACACCTTCTTCTCCCGGCCGGGAGGCCGGCCGCAGCGTGACAGAGCCGGCGGCCGCCGCCAGTGTCGGTGGGAACTGGGTCTGCACAATCACCAATGACGATGGCCGCACGAGCAAGACCGATTCGCCCATTACCCAATATCCGAATGGTACTTATGTCCTGCAGGTGCAGGGCGGCCTGAAGGTGCCTGGCCGTAAGCTGGAAGGCAACAAGGTGCAATTTGCCATCATGGGTCCGACCGCGCTGATGACCGTAACAATTGAGCGCAAGGGACAGACGCTGGTCGGCACTGACCACGTCAAGCGGCAGGATGGCACCGAGAATACCTATCCGATGACCTGTACGATGAAGCCGGCTGCCGCCGAATCGGAGGTAATGAAGAAAGTGGCGCCCAAGAAGTGAGGGCTGCCGGCGGGGGATGCAGTTGCGTGGCTCAGTTGAACAGAACCATTCATTTTATTCCTTCCTGTCCGAGTGTTACTTGCTTTGACAGTTGTTGCTGAAGCTTCGCAACCTCATCTTTGCCTCAGCCAAGGGCGGCCCCTCTTCGTTTTGAGGTGCATAGTCAGGTCGTAACCATCTCGGAGTGCCGGTTACTGTGTCGGCCGGCTACCAGCCACCGCCTCCCGGAGCCAGCGCTGCTGCAGGTCCTGCCAGAGGCTGAGCTGCTCCGACCCGCCGATACGCACCTCCTGGCGTTGTTTGTTCAGCCAAAGACCCTGGGCATTGAAGCTGTACACCGGCAGAAGATCCCGGCGCTCCGTGGCGGCTTGGATGTAGTTTTTGTCGCTGTCCAGCACCAGGGGGTCGGAATCAGGCTTGGCATAATAGGAGAGCACCATGTGCGGCTTGTTCAGCTTGAGAGATTTGACGTAGGTGAGCCGCAGCTGTTCGTCCGGGATGTCCAGGCGGCGCAGCGTGAAATACTTGGCTGTGGCAAAATCCTCGCAGTCGCCGCCGTTGCTGACCAGCATCTCCGTGGGGGTTGCCCAGTAGTCCTCTTTGCCCCAGAGTGAGAGATCATCCAGGAACTGTAACTGGTTGAAGAACCGGTTTACCGACTCCAGCTTCTCGAACGGGCTGGCGGCTAGTTTCTCCTGCATCAGAGTATGCCAGACCCTTATTCTGCCGGCGGCATCAGCCATTGGATCAACCGGCGCAGGAAGTGGTGCGTCAACCGGTTCAGGATGGGGAATTGCCACCTTCTGCTTCGTGCCGCAGCCGCCCATGGCCAGGAGCAGGCAGAGCAGAGCTACGGTGGCTGCCGCCCGGCCCGCCGCTCGGCGGCAGTCCCGCCTGACGGCCACAAAACTGTGATGGCGGACAATCCGCTGAAACATTTCGATCAGACCCATGTCTGACATGATAATGGTTTTCTCCGGGTCAGGTCGCTGGCGATTGCCATGTTGAAAGATACGGCACGCTTCGATGGAAAAGATGCCTTCGGCTGCCAGGAGTAGAGAAATACATCAAACAGCGGCAATTGGCCATAAAGAAAACGCCTTCCAGGGCTTCCTGAAAGGCGTTTTCTTATGCAGGTGAAAAAATTGCTACCATTCCACGGTCGGCGCCAGACTGCCGATGTGGTTGACGATTTCGGCGTCGGTCAGATCCTTCACCACCGGCGATTGCATCATCTTGTTCGGGTCGGTTTCGCCGTTGATGTTGGTGATGACCAGCATGCCACGGCCGCGTCCGTAGTTGTTGTTGAAATCATAAACGCCGCCCACCACCGCCAGCTGGCCGCTCTCGACCTGGATGTTGTAGAGTGTGAGCGCGGACTGTACCTGGTAGTCCACGTTGGCCTCGACGTTTTTGTCCCAGCGGGTTTTTTCGTCGCCTTCCCCTTTGTCCGCGGCCTTGATTACCGGCTGCAGGGTGTCGAGTTCCGCCTTGATACCCTTGGTCTCACCGGAGTAGTCGCCCATTGCCGCCTTAACTGCTCCGCAGCTGGAATGGCCCATGACTAAAAGGATTTTGGTGGGCAGGTGCCGGACGCCGTAATCCACCGAGCCTTCCGCCGTGACCACCTGATTACCGATGTTTCTGATGACGAAGATATTGTTATTCGGGTCCATGCCGAACAGAGGGGTGTGTACCCGGGAATCGGCACAGGTGATCACGGTGAGACTGGGCGTCTGGCCCTGTTGGTAAGCATCGAAATAGTTGCTTTCGTGGTGGGCGCGGAACTGGTCGTTGCCCTCGATCGCGGCTTTGAGCGTCGCGGGTGGTGTCATGACCTTGGCACCGGGTGCCGCCTCGCCGTGGCCACCGCCCGATGAGGCGTATACCGCTGGCGCCATGGCTAAAAGGGCTGTAAGTCCCAAACCGATAAATCCTTTTTTGCTGGTTAGCATTTTCATCACTAGTTTCTCCTTATGGTTGAATGAAGTCTAAGGGTACACCGATGCGCCGACACTCGCGTCCGGCGTAGCGAGGTCAATGCCGCTTAGCCCGGCTTGTCATTCCCCAGAAACATCAGATTTTGCGTGGGCGGAACCGGTGAATTGTCATTCATTGCCGCCTGGAAAACATAGAATAGGAACAGGAGGGTGTCAAGTTCAAAAATGGCTGCTGTTCAGCAGAGATCAGTGCACCGGCAGGCTCAACTGCCAAGGGCCGCGCCGACCTCGACCCGTTCTGCCGCCAGGCTGGCGCAGTCGATGACGCAGAAGGTCGGTTGGCCGTCCTTGCCCAGCAGTTCACCCGGGTTGACCAGCAGGGTGTTGCCGATTTTTTCCACCTTGTACATATGGTTGTGGCCGCAGCAGACCACATCAAAACTGCCCTGGCTGGCGAGGCCGCGGGCGAGTTGCGGGTAGTGATCGAAGGCCAGGCGCCGGCCGGCCGCTTCTACCGCCCCGAACGTGCCGTGATGGGTGATGGTCGGGAAACGCGTTCCGCACCACTGTGAGATCAGGTGCTGATCGCCGGCATTGTTGCCATAGATCAGATGGACCGGTCCATTAAAGGCGGCGAGTTCATCAAGCATGAATGGCGAAATTAAATCGCCGCAGTGAATGATCATCGTGATCCCGAAGGCGTTGCAGTGCAGAACAGCAGCGCGCAGGTGCGGCACATGATCGTGGCTGTCGGACATGATGGCGATTTTCATGATATGTTTTTCCTTGGATCAGAGCAGGGCAAGGGAATACTGGCGGAGTTGGCGGCGCCTTTCCAGGGCGTCCGGCATGATTGCCTGGAGGGCAAGCCAGAATACCGGTTGGTGATTTTTTAGCCGGGTATGGAGCAGTTCATGGAGAAGGACATAATCCAGCAGCGCGGCCGGCAGCCTGGCCAGTTTGATATTCAGGTTTATGTTGTCGGCGGCTGAGC
>MGTE01000025.1:0-4653 GCA_001799275.1 Deltaproteobacteria bacterium RIFOXYD12_FULL_57_12 | reverse complement strand
GCGCGGCACACTATCCTGCTGTCCGCCACGGGTTCCGTGGTCAGTTTTTTCTGCAGCCCGGCGGCCTGATCCAGCCGGTTCAACTGGCTCCGGATCCAGTCGCTTTTGGCAAGCACTACTTTTTCGGCCCACGACAGGGATACTCCCCTCGGTAGCGCGACCCGTATCCGCCCGGGTGGGCGCACGGATATGTTCAGGCGTTTGGCTCTGTTGCTGCGCTCGAACAGCACCGGTCCGATGCCTCTTAATGTGATGGTCGTGGCGTCGTCCATAATCAGTTCGGTTTGGGAGGGTGGCGAAGGCAATACGGTTCGGTGCCGGGCAAATTTTTCATGAAAGAATCCGCGCTAATTGACCCCATTTTTGCATAAATTGCAACAGATCCTGCGGTAGGGAGGTGCCCGCACCATTCTTTATAGTCTATATAGTATATATAGTATTGACCAAGGCGGGCAATTTCGTTAGAGTTGCGGCACGCGCAAGAGTGGGGATGTGGCCGCTGCCGCATCGATATATATAGTATATATAGTATTGACTGTATCGCCTTGAGGCAGGAGGTTTTTTTATGGGGATCATGGTGTTTGGTGGAGAAAAAGGCGGCACGGGCAAGACAACCATGGCGACCAATATTGCCGCGATGCTGGCGGCCGAAGGGAGGGATGTGTTGCTGCTGGACACGGATCGGCAGGGCACTGCATCGTTCTGGGCGACCATCCGCGAGGAGGCGGAGTCTGTGCCGCGGGTGTCCTGTGTGCAGAAGTTCGGCAAGGGGCTGGCGGCCCAGATCCGGGACCTGGAAAAACGGTATGACGAGGTGGTCATTGATGCCGGCGGCCGCGATTCAATGGAACTGCGCTACGCCCTCGGCGTGGCGAATCGGGCCTATATTCCGGTGCAGCCCTTTCAGTTTGATATCTGGACCATCAGGCAGATGGACAGCCTGGTGGAAATGGCGCAGGGGCTCAACAGCAGTCTGCGGGCCTTTGTGGTGCTGAATCGTGTGTCCGCCAACCCCGCAGTTCAGGAGGACCGTGAGACCAGGGAATACATGGCGACTGAACGGTTTGCGCATCTTGTCCTCATGGAGTCGGCACTTAAGGACCGGATCGCCTTCCGGAAGGCGGCGCGGGACGGTCTGGCGATCGGGGAATGGGGCCTTGATCAGAAGGCGCATGCTGAAATGAATCAGTTTTTTGAGGAGGTCTGCCGTGGTTAAGAAAAAGTCGAGTCCGCTCCGCAGTGCGCCGATTCCCCGAGAAGGCAGCCTGGATAAGGCCCTTGAAAAGTTCGCCGCCCAGGCCGGCCTGTCCTGCGCCGAGATGGTGCTGCCCTGGGAAGAGGCGCAGGTCCGCGACGACGTCATGAAGCAGTTGTTGTTGAAGATCCCGGAGCCGCTCTACCTGAAGCTGCGGCATATCGCCAACTACACGCCGTACAACATGACGTCGTTTATTATTGAGAAGCTTTCGCCGGAAATTGAAAAGGAGATCAGCCGGCTGACCGGCAAGTCATGAGCGGCATGGTGGGCCGCCAGACTGCACGAGTGTGACGCAGGAGTAAGTGCACAACTTTCTGTGGCGTTATCAGTTTTGATGGATTCTCAAAAATTTTATTCTGGCGCAGAGACGCAACGACGCTGAGATTTTTTTTGATATTGATTCCCCTCCGCGAGACCTGCGCCTCTGCGGGAGATAATTATTTTTTGTTCAACCGGCCCATCCGGTGGCGTCGTCGCGGCAGACTGCGTGCTGCGGGCAATGCCACTTCGCGGGCCATCGCGTAACCACCCGCCTCCCTCTCCTCCCTTCCTTGACAGATGCTGACAGCGAGCTTACCGTCTGGTCTAGTCTTTTGAAATCCATAGCGAAATTAGCAAACGAGATAGATGGTGGAGGAGCGGTTATGCAGTTTGATAAATTCACGTTGAAATCCCAGGAGGTTATTCAGGCAGCACAACAACTCGCCGCGGAACGGGGCAACCAGGAAATAAGGCCGCTCCATCTGCTCAAGGCCCTGCTGGATCAGACCGATGGGGTAATTGTTCCGGTACTGCAGAAGATCGGGGCCGACGTTGCCAGAATCCGGTCGGAGATCGGGCAGCAGATAGAAGGATTGCCCCGGGTTTCAGGGGGCGGGTTCGGGCAGGTGTATGCATCGCAGCAGTTGACGCGCACCCTGGATCAGGCATTTAAAATCGCCCGTGAGATGCAGGATGACTTTGTCAGCCAGGAGCATCTTTTTCTGGCCATCCTGGACGACAAGGAGTCCGGTGCGGCGGCTGCGCTTAAAGCCTGCGGCGTAACCCGGGACAGTTTTCTGAAGGCCCTGGTCGATATCCGGGGCCATCAGCGGGTGACCGACCAGAATCCCGAGGAAAAATATCAGGCCCTTGAGAAATATGCGAGAAATCTGACCGATATCGCCAAGCAGGGAAAACTAGATCCGGTTATCGGCCGTGACGATGAGGTGCGGCGGGTGGTGCAGGTTCTTTCGCGACGAACCAAGAATAATCCGGTGCTGATCGGCGAGCCGGGGGTGGGGAAAACCGCCATTGTCGAAGGACTGGCCCAGCGGATTGTGAACGGTGACATTCCCGAAACCCTGAGAAACAAGCAGGTGCTTGCCCTTGACATGGGCGCCCTGGTGGCGGGCGCTAAATTTCGTGGCGAATTCGAAGAGCGGCTGAAAGCGGTTTTAAAGGAAGTGCAGAAGCGCCAGGGCGAAATCATTCTGTTTATCGACGAGATCCATACTCTGGTCGGGGCCGGCGCGGCCGAAGGCGCCATGGATGCCTCCAATATGTTGAAACCGGCGCTTGCTCGCGGTGAACTGCACTGCGTTGGCGCCACTACTCTGAACGAATACCGGAAATATATCGAAAAGGACGCGGCGCTCGAGCGGCGCTTTCAGCAGGTGCTTGTCCAGGAGCCTTCGGTCGACGATACCATCGCCATCCTGCGCGGCATCAAGGAAAAATATGAGGTCCACCACGGGGTGCGGATCACCGATGCGGCGACCGTGGCTGCGGCCACCTTATCGAATCGGTATATTACGGACCGTTTTTTGCCGGACAAGGCCATCGATCTGATCGACGAGGCCGCCTCCCGCATGCGGATTGAGATCGACAGCATGCCCACTGAAATTGACGAGGTGGACAGAAAGCGGATCAAGCTTGAAATTGAACGGGAGGCCCTTAAAAAAGAAAAAGACAAGGCATCCCAGGAACGCCTGCAGAAATTGGAACAGGAACTGGCCGACATCCACGAGGCCCTTGCCGGCATGAAGGGCCATTGGAATCTCGAAAAGGAGATAATCGAGAAGATCAGGCGGATCAAGGCGAGCATCGAGGAGGCCGGCGTCGAGGAAAAGCAGGCCGAACGGATTGGCGATCTGAGTCGGGTGGCGGAAATCCGCTACGGGAGGATCGTTGGCCTTGAAAAGCAGCTCGCGGCCGAGAATGAGCGGCTGGCCGTGACCCAGAAGGACAGAAAGATGCTCAAGGAGGAGGTGTCGGAGCAGGAGATTGCCAGCGTGGTGGCCAAGTGGACCGGTATTCCGGTGGACAATCTGCTGGCCGGGGAAAAAGATAAGCTGGTCCATGCCGAGCAGCATCTGGCCCGTCGGGTGGTTGGTCAGGAGGAGGCGATCCGGGCGGTGGCCAATGCGGTCCGTCGGGCCAGGGCCGGTTTGCAGGACCCGGACCGGCCGCTCGGCTCTTTCATCTTTCTCGGACCAACCGGTGTCGGTAAGACGGAGCTGGCAAGGACCCTGGCCGATTTTCTTTTCAACTCGCCAACTGCCATGATCCGGCTGGATATGTCGGAGTTCATGGAAAAACACTCGGTGGCCCGGCTGATCGGCGCCCCTCCAGGCTATGTGGGATATGATGAGGGCGGCTATCTCACCGAGGCGGTCAGGCGGCGGCCCTATTCGGTCATCCTGTTCGACGAGATCGAAAAGGCGCATCCGGATGTCTTCAATGTCCTGCTGCAGATCCTTGACGACGGCCGCATGACGGATGGCCAGGGCCGGACCGTCGATTTTAAGAACACCATCCTGATCATGACCTCCAACCTGGGCAGCCAGCTGATCATGGACTTGGGTGAAAAGAACCGCAGCGAAATTGAGCGGCAGATCGAGAACATTCTGCACCGGCAGTTCAAGCCGGAGTTCCTGAACCGGATCGATGAAACGATTATCTTCCACAGTCTGTCCAGGGAGGATCTGGCTAAAATCGTTGACATCCAGATCCAACTGTTGACCAGCCGGCTGGCTGAAAAGAAATTCACCATCCGGCTCAGCGAAGCGGCGCGGGAATTTATCATCAGGATCGGCTACGATCCGGCCTTTGGGGCGCGGCCGTTGAAGCGGGCCATCCAGCGTTATGTCCAGGATGGTCTGGCCATGCAGATTCTTGCGGGCACCTTTGTCGAAGGTGATCGGATTATGGTGGATGCGTCACAGAATGGCGAGGGCTTACTGTTTCTCAAGGAGTAACCGGAAACCCGGCGCGAGCAGTGTTGGTTTGCCCGTTGAAAAGGATATGGACACTCTTCCGGTGATTTACGGGAAAGCCCCGGCTGTGGCACGGTCCGGGGCATATTTTTTTTCAGTTGGTATTGTGATTTATTTATTGACAATCGGATATGAAGG
>MGTE01000024.1:2862-12641 GCA_001799275.1 Deltaproteobacteria bacterium RIFOXYD12_FULL_57_12 | reverse complement strand
AGTTGAGTGACAACATAAAAGAATTCTATTCATAATCTTTTTTCAATAAAGAGTACGCGAAAATGGACAACCATACCGTCATTATAAGCCCGGACGTCAAACTCGGTCGGGACGTTAAGATCTATAATTTTGTCAACCTTTACGGGTGTGAGATTGGCGATGAGACCAAGATCGGCACCTTTGTCGAGATCCAGAAAGGTGTTGTCATCGGCCGTCGCTGTAAGATCCAGAGTCATACTTTTATCTGTGAAGGGGTAACCATTGAGGATGGGGTCTTTGTCGGCCATGGGGTTATGTTCATTAATGATCGTGAGCCGGGTTCGGTAAACGCCGATGGTTCTTTGCAGACCGAGGCAGACTGGCAGTGCATTCCCACGCTTGTAAAATCACGGGCATCCATCGGTTCCAGCGCCACCATTCTTTGTGGGGTGACCATTGGTGAGGGTGCTTTGGTGGGTGCCGGTGCAGTCGTGACCAGGGATGTACCTCCTGGTTCGGTGGTGGTCGGCAATCCGGCAAAACTCATCAGGAACAGAGAGCCATGAAGAGCAAGCGCCGGGCCGCCATAGAATGATTCGAAATCAGCCGTTATTTAAATATGTTTTTCTGGGCGGTGATATCCTTGTCATCACATGTTCTTTTTTCTTTGCCCTGCAAACAACTATCCCTGAATTTTGGGAAATTACCTGCCGGGAAGCCTTTTTCGGCGTAAGTCATTTCCTGCTCTACTGCATTTTTTTGGTTATTTATCTCTTTTGTTTTCTGTTTAACAACCTCTACAAGAGAGATGTGATTATCTCCCGGTATCGTCAGTTTATCCTCATCTTGAAATCTCTGTTGGCTGGCGGCATCACCTGTGTGATGGTCATGGTCGTTGCCAACATCGATTATCTGGTCCTGCATGGAAAGAGCCTGATTTTTTTCTACTCATTGTCAGCTCTGTTTTTATTGTTTGTTTATAGGGTTCTTTCCGCCAAGATGACGCTTCGCTTTCTTATTAAAAAGAATATCTACCAATCGAGGATCTTGATTATCGGCGGGGATACGGCGGCAAAACATACGGCTTTGGCTTTACTTAATGATAGTTTTTCAAATTTTCACCTTGTTGGTTTTGTCGATGATTACAAAGAAGAAGGCGCTGTAATCCTGGATGGTTTTCGTAATCTCGGCACCCTTGCCGGACTTGAAGATCTTCTCAAAACCGCAAATGTTGATGAGATACTGATCGCCATTGACAATGCCCCCTATTCCCGGTTGATCCATATTGTCGAGAGGTGTTTGCAGACTGGAAAGGTGGTGCGGATTTATTCGGATCTCCTCAATATTATTGCCAAGAAAATGAAGGTTGAAAACTATGCAACCATTCCAGTGATCATGCTTTCCCAGAACCCCTTGGACGGGTATCCATGGTCTGTTAAACGAAATATTGATTTCTATCTCTCACTTGTGGCCTTGGTTCTTCTTTCGCCCGTATTTCTTGCCATTGCAGTGGGGATAAAACTTTCTTCCAAGGGGCCTGTTATCTTCAAGCAAGAGCGGATCGGCAAGGGGGGAAAGCCTTTTTCTTTTTATAAATTTCGCTCCATGCATATAAATTCTGATGCTTCTGAGCATAAGGAGTTTGTCAAGGACTTCATCAGAAAGGGCAAGCAATGCGATAACACGAAAATCAAGGTTTTTAAGATTACCGATGATCCCCGGATTTTCAAATTTGGACGGTTTATCAGGAAAACAAGCCTTGATGAATTGCCGCAGCTTTTCAATGTTCTCAAGGGTGATATGAGCCTGGTGGCGCCGCGGCCGTGTCTCGCTTATGAATGGGAGTGTTATGATGACTGGCATAAGAGACGGCTTGATATTCTGCCGGGTTGTACCGGGATGTGGCAGGCCTTGGGGCGGAGTACGGTCAGTTTTGAAGAGATGGTCATCCTTGATCTGTATTACATCAGCAATATGTCGCTGTGGCTTGATTTAAAGATTGTCTTACATACATTTCCTGTCATTTTTCTTGGCAAGGGCGGCTTTTAAAGGAGGCGAGAATGTTACAAGTGGGCGTAATCGGTTGCGGATATTGGGGCCCGAATCTGATCAGGAATTTCCAGTTGTTAAACAGAAGTAATGTCATGCGGGTCGCTGATCTGGATATGCGCCGCCTGAAACATATGAAGGCCCTCTATCCGACCATTGATACCTGTACCAATTATATGGACATTATCAATGACCCGGATATTGATATTGTCGCGGTCGCCACTCCAGTCAAGACACATCATCGATTTGCTTTAGAGGCCTTGACTGCAGGTAAACATGTCTTTGTTGAAAAGCCGCTTGCCGCATCCGTGGCCGAGTGTGAGGATTTGATCGAGATTGCCCGGCAGAATCAGCGCAAACTGATGGTGGGCCATACATTTCTCTTCACTGCAGCAGTTCGCAAGATGAAAGAGATCATTGATTCCGGTGAACTTGGAGAAATCTACTACATCAATTCCCAGAGATTGAATCTCGGTCTTTTTCAACAGGATATAAATGTTATCTGGGATCTGGCACCCCATGATATTTCCATCATACTCCATCTTCTTGGACAGGAGCCTTTATCGGTCAGCGCCATTGGATCTTCCCATATCAACCCTTCAATAGAAGATGTGGCCGTGTTGACCCTGAAATTTTCAGAGAGCCTTCTCGCCTTTATTCAGACCAGTTGGTTGGACCCAGATAAAATCAGGCGCATGACTGTTGTCGGCAGTAAAAAGATGATGGTTTACGATGATGTACAACCGACAGAGAAAATAAGAATATATGACAAGAGTGTTGAAAAACCGGAGCACTATGATACCTTCGCGGAATTTCAATATTCCTATAAGTACGGTGATATTATCATCCCGAAGATTACCGGCGATGAACCACTCCGTACAGAATTAAGACATTTTGTTGATTGCATTGAGAACGATGAACAACCATTATGTGATGGCAATAGTGGGTTGAGAGTTGTGAAGATTCTTGAGGCATCCCAGCAATCGCTGGCCGAGGGAAGCAGTCATATTTCTCTTAGATGATGCTGGAGTGAATCTATTTTTTTTGCTTATAGCCGCACATCTTTGCGGGGATCTTCTTGTCTATTCAGATAACGTCTCTGAGGCGAAAAGAAAGGGTGAACTTCGTTCCAGGGTGGCGGCCATTGGATTTCATTGTCTAGTCCATGCCTGTTGGGTATGGGTCTGGTTGTGGCCCCAAGGCATCGAGCGTAAAATCACTGCGGGCTTTTTTGTTTTTATTGCTCATTTTATTATTGATTTTACACGGATATATGTGGAGCCGAGATGGCTGGGGAGAGATAAGATCAAAATATTAAAAAGGAGAGAAGTTCTGCGGTGGTTAGGTGGACAGGGGGATAACGAGACAAGGATTTTCATGAAAACGAGTTTTGTCCCTTGGCTTACTATCAATGTCGTTGATCAAAGTCTCCATCTTGTGGCGATCATCGGGTTTGTTTACTTCCTCGCGTAGAGACCGCTACGCCTAACTGAACGCAACACATCGGGGGTGGCGCCTTGTTGAATTCGTTGACTTCGGAAAGAAAACTCGGCAAGGAAACCGCGACAGATCATTTTTTTTTTGATGGGAACAGGGGCGGGTTGGGGACATCTTGAATTCGATGAATTACCAGAATCACCATGTTGCACTGCTCGGTATCACAACAACCGGAGAAGAAGATACCGTGCCAAGGCTGGCCGAAGGGGACGCTGGTTCTAAAACAACTTGTTTCTATGCATCATATAGCCGAAGGGGACATCCTATGTTGAATTCGATGAATTACCAAGAGGCTCAAGGGGACGGAGTTAGTTTAATAACTTAACGAACGGCGCGCGGGAGGTTGTTGAATTCGATGAATTACCATGTTGCACTGCGCGGTATCACAACAACCGGAGAAGAAGATGCCGTCAGGATGTCAGGGACATCTTCATATGGGCTGGTGAGGTGGATTCAGCTCCGAAATCACCGATCCTATTTGTCGCACCGGAAGAAAAAAATGTACGCCGTTAACCAGTGCCAAGTTGCGTTGTATGCTTATGGTGCGTGGCCTTGCTTTTTGTTCCCAGGTGCGTTACATTGTAACTGTGTGGGCTGTGGGCTAGATTATGTCACTGACTGAAAGAGAGAGCAATGATTAAAAGTTGGAAACACAGATGGTTACGAGACTTTTATATAGAGGATAAACACACAAAGAAAATTCCGTCAGATCTCTACGATATCGTATTTCGGAAACTCCAGCTTATGGATGATGCGGTGGACCTCAACGACCTCAGAGTTTCCCCCAGTAACAGGCTGGAGAAGAAAAAGGGTGATCTGGCAGCATATTATTCCATACGGGTAAACGAGCAGTATCGTATCCTTTTTCAGTGGGAAAATGGCCATGTTGAAGATGTCTGGTTTTGTGATTATCACTAGGAGCCTGTCGGAGAATTCCCAATCTACTGCAAACCCGAGAGAATCGGCCCATATTTTCAGGACTTTTCGTTAAATAGCGCTGCTATTCGCCTCAAATCCCAGAAAATCTGGTCTCGATTCCTCAATTTTTCGTTACGATTATAATTCTCCGACAGGCACCTAACCTAAAAAGTACGGCATGAAGATGAGGTGAGCCAATGAATTTTACGCAAAGAAAACCTGTGACGCCCGGTGAAATGCTCCAGGAAGAATTTTTGAAGCCCCTTGGCTTGACCCAGCAGGTCCTGGCCGATGCCATGGGGGTAACCCGACGGACAGTGAACGAGATCTGCAAGAACAAGCGGAGCATTACCGCGGACAGCGCCTTGATGCTCGCCAGGGTTTTTGGGAATTCTCCGGATTTCTGGCTTAATACCCAGCTTCGTCTCGATCTGTGGAATGCAATGCATGATGCCAAGAGGATGCAGCGTATAGAGATGGCCCAACCAATCGATACCGGGCGGGAGTCTGGTTCACCGTTATAACTTTATGGATATGGGAAGGTTCAACAGGTAAGGAAGATACGTGAAAATAAGCATCTTTGGCATGGGCTATGTGGGCGCGGTGTCCGCCGGCATCCTGGCCAGCGAGGGCCACGAGGTGATCGGCGTCGATCCGGTGCAGACCAAGGTGGCCGGAGCTGAGGGGACGCTGGTTCTAAAACAACTTTGCGCGTGTTGGGCGGGACGTTCTTGAGTTATTGACTTATAGAGCGCCGGGTCAAGTCTGCTTTTGGCTTTTAGGGAGAGGAAGGCTGGCAGGAGGAACTGCGTCAGGACTGAGTGCTAAGGATTGGGGAACTGCAGTCAGGAGCGAGGAGTAGGGAGGAACTGCGTGTTTTCAGCCTGCCAGCTTTTTTCGGGTCCAGGCTGGGCTGCGACGGCAGTCCAGCACAGCGTAAACAAGAACTACTTGCTCCGCTACCTGGTAGTAAACAGCGAACGGAAAGCGCTTGGCGAGCATTCGGTGATACCTGAAAACCTGGGGATGGATTGCGGCGTCTTTGCAGAGAATCAATATCCGCAAAAAGAGAATCGAGGAAATAACCGCCAAGGCCGGCTTCTTTTCGTTCATAAAACTGAAAACCGTCGATTAAATCTTGCTGTGCCTCGTCGAGGATGCGAATGTTCATGTAACGGCTTTCCGAATATCCTCTTTGGCGTCTGCCCAATTCGAGAATTCCGCAGTACCTTCCGCTATTCGTTTTGCCCTTTCTTGCAGGGCCTTTTCGTGCCATTCAGGGGAGGGGATTTGTTCCGGGGTGCGACAGAGGTCCTCCCAGAGAAGTTCCATGGCCTGGAGTTTGTCGGAGAGGGTCATTTTGTCGATTGGTAGTGCTGCAGGCATGGTGGCCTCCGTAAGCTTCTTTCTTGGATAAGTATCGAAGATACAGCATATACGCCTTAGCCGCAATTTCTTTGCGGGCCTGGGCACCTGCAGGATACCGAATCAAGTCTGCCTTTGGCTTTTGAGAAAAAAGGGCAGTAAGGAATAAGGGCTGGGGGCTATAAGGGCCGTCAGGAATCCAGAGGGAGCAATAGCTACAATTGCCACTCCGGTCAGATCAGGCTTGGGCGGCTTCTTTGAGCACCTTGGTTGCCCACTGGTTCAAGCTGATCCCGGCGGATTGGGGGGGCGGGACGTTGTTGATTTATTGATTTATGGCCTGGGGGACGGGATTTGTTTTTTGATGGGAAAAGGTGGGGGCAAGTCTTTGCTTGACTCATTTGCTGCCTATTTGGCGAATTATTCGTGTTATCCTTCGACGTTGCCCGGTTCAGCAGGCCATTGCATGGCCCCATGCAGGACCCTGATGATCACCAGTTGGCTTCCGCGGACCAGATAGGGGACAAAATAAGGTGTTCCGGAAATGACGAGTTCCCGGGTTCCCTGTTTTCGACCCGGGCGGCCCATACCGGGCTGGTGGGTCAGGTCTTCCTCGATCAACCGGATGATTCGGAGAACAAGCTTTCGGGCTGCCAGCGCTTTGTCCTGTTCGATATGGCGGCGGATGGCCTGGAGGTCGGCGACGGCTTTTGCCGTCCATTTTACTTGCATTCAGGCGTGGCCTTTTCGTCGGTGCTGTCCCAGCTCTCGACCCATTGCCGGACGGCTGCGTGGTCGACGAGGCGGCCCTGGTCCGCATCTTCGAGGCCGGCCTCGATCGCCTTGAGCTGCCAGGCTTCGGTGGCCAGGAATCTTCGTATCGCCTCGATCGCGCAGTAGGACCGCGACCGGTTGACCGCCTTTGCCAGGGTGTCGAGTTCTCTGGACAGCTCTTCCGGGAGCCTGATACTCATTGTTGTGGTCGCCATGGTGGAACCTCCTGAACACAACGTAATACACTGTGTCGCCGGCGACAACTTGTTTCTTGCACCCAGCCAGCTCCTAAGGCTCAAGGGGACGGAGTTAGTTTAATAACTTAAGGAACGGCGCGCGGGAGGTTGTTGAATTCGATGAATTACCATGTTGCACTGCTCGGTATCACAACAACCGGAGAAGAAGATGCCGTCAGGATGTCAGGGACATCTTCATATTAAAAGTTTCGGACATCAGTGCTGTCACGCCGCCTGCTCAACTTCGGCGTTCATTTTTTTGCCAATGGATTGTTCGGGGGTCAGGGGACTTCATGATTTTATGCTTTTCCGCAGTGTGACCCGGTGATTCTCGAAAAAGCCCGTTTCTGGAAGGATACTGCTTAATTCGTTTGATAGCAGCGTTCTATGCTTCTTTATCTCGACGAGGGCCAACCGTGAATCGGCGTGGGGGTCACCCATTAAAAGGCCCTTTGTCAAATCTTTCTTTTTGACAATGGCGGGCGGAGAATTTGAGGTCGCTAGCCCGTTTTCCAGCGAGCCTGCCTTTTCTCTCATTATTTCTCGGTGTCTTGGGTGCGGGAAAGCCAGTAGCCTGGTTTGCGCTTGGTGTGTGCCACCGCAATGACACGAATATGATCCGGTTCAATCGAGTAGATAATGGCAAAAGGGAATTTAGACAAAAGGTAGCGCCGGAAGGGAGCATGCAGCACGCGGTAGCGAAGTGGAGATTCGGCAATTCGCTGGACAGTTGCCGCAACAGCGGATCGAAAACGACGGCCTAGATCGGGTTGGCTGTCTTCGTAGTACCGGATGGCAGCCAGAAATTCGGTACGGGCATCCGGGTCAAAAATCACCGGGATCATTTGAGTAGCCGATCTGCTTCCGCGAAGACCTCCTGTGCCGGAATGCCGTGTCGCTTCCCTTCCTTATATTCCTGGTGGCGACGCTCGGCCTCTGCTACCCATGCCACATCAATATCGGTGAGTGCGTCTCCATCGAGGGAGCTGAGAAGCCTGTCGGCAAGGAAGGCGCGTTCCTGGCGTGAAAGGCTCAGGGCGTCGTGTTCGATTTTTTCTAGAATGGATGCCATTTGGAACCTCCTGGGTTGATTGGGCCTGAACAAAAATATAGCGGTGTTCTTGGTCCGTTGTCAAGCGCGGCAAGGGCATGCGCGCGGGACGTTGTTGAATTCGATGACTTCGGGAAGAAAACCCGGCAGGGAAACGAGACAGATCATTTTTTTTGATGGGAACAGGGACAGGGTCGGGGACATCGTGGATTCGATGAATTACCAGAATTACCATGTCTAGTTAATAGAAGAAGCGATATTCCCCTCTGCGATAGCGCCAGGCTTCAGGGGAATATTCTTTCAGTTGCCAGTTGCCGGATATTTTTCCCCAGGTGGGGCTGCTCTCTGCGTTGCGGGCCGCCAAAGTCCTGTTGCAGGTCTACACTAAAACCGTCTGTTTCAAAAATGTGGCATTTCAGCTGTTCGTCACGGCTTTCCGTGATGGCGCCTGTCCCCCGCTTTAGTTTTTCGGAGTTCCGGAAATAGTTGTCCGCTTTTCCGGAAAACGCCTTGGGCTTTTTTCTGCCCACATCTGTGCGACATTCCATAACTAACTGTAACATATGAATATAACAATAATCAAAAGCAAAAATTGCCGCCGCGGTATGATTATTGCTATTGATGATTATTGCTATTGATGATTGATGCAGGGGCAGGATGCAGGACAACCAAACACGTGAAAATGACGGTGGCCCCAACCCAGCGGAGCCGGATTCTTTTGAGTACCCCTTGAGGGGTGGGTGTGAGTTTCTTGCCACCGGTTACCACTTGATATCCCGTGAGCGTAAGGTTTACGAAATTTTTGACCGCAATCTGTTAACAAGCAATGTATCCGGAATCGTGAAAGGCAGAGTCCTGTTGGCTCTGCCTTTTTATTGTCAGGTCTTGCGGCCGGACACTATCAACGCACGTGCTGAACGCAACCGCCTGACGACCCAGTCGACCAATGAGCGGCAATTGCTCGTCGATTGCCTGTGAAAGAAGCTTGAATCGATCGCGGAACCGACAAATTTTGATGAAATGCCGTCGATGAGAAACAATATGTACGCAGCCGGTTGGCCGCTAGCCATGCTGGCCGCCTTTGCCGTGGCCTACCCGCCGGTTTTTCAGAAACTTTTTCACCATTGGAACGGCGAGGACAACTCCTACTGCTACCTGGTCATCCCGGTGGTTTGCTACCTGCTCTGGGAGGAGCGGCAGCATTTTCGCTTCCAGGAGTTTTCCTTCTCCCGGCTCGGGCCGCTGGTGGCGGGAGTTGGTGTTCTCCTGCTGCTCATGGGTGAATTCGGCTCGGTGGAGACCTTGCTCTACGCCGGGCTCTGGGGCGGGCTCGCCAGTGTCGCCTTTACCCTTTACGGGAGCCGGGCGCGGCGGCTGTGGTTCCCGCTCCTCGTGCTTTTCTTCATCGTGCCGCTGCCGCCCATGATTAACCGGGTGCTCACCTTCAAGCTCAAGCTCCTGGCCAGCAAGCTCTCGGCCGTCATGCTCGGAGCGGCCGGGGTGAGCGTTTATCTGGACGGCAACATCATTGACCTTGGCAGCCAGCAGCTCCAGGTGGTGGATGCCTGCAGCGGTTTGCGCTACGTGATCTCCATGGCGCTGATGGCCCTTTTGATCGGCCATTTTTTCGCGCCGGGTTGGTGGCGGCGCCTCCTGCTCCTTGGCCTGGTGGCGCCGGTGACGGTGGTGGCGAACGGCTGCCGTATTTTTTTTACCGGCCTGCTGGTGACGCACGGCTACGGCGAGTATGCCGAGAATCTTTCCCACGACGCGGCCGGGCTCGTCATCTTCCTCCTGGCCGGTGGCCTGCTCTACGGCACGGCCCGGGTGTTGCGGCGACTCGGTCCGCCCGCCGCGGCACCGGTTGGGCTTGATGCCGGCGCCGGAGTGGTCTTACGGCGCCGGGCCAT
>MGTE01000024.1:913-2841 GCA_001799275.1 Deltaproteobacteria bacterium RIFOXYD12_FULL_57_12 | reverse complement strand
TGGGTCCTGCAGGGGATCCCCTCGGCCGCCAACCTGCCGGCCCGCGCCACGCTCCTCACCGGCTTTCCCATGCAGGTCGGCGACTGGCAGGGGGAGCGGCATTTTCTCGACCCGAAGATCCTCGACTCCCTGTGGGCCGACGACTATGTGGACGCCACCTTCACCCGGCCGGGCTCACGGAACATGATCTACCTGCTGATTCCGTTCTACGAGTACCAGTCGACGCAGCACACGGCGCATGCCCCGCAGTCGTGCCTGCTGGGCGGCGGCTGGGCCATCCTGACGGAACAGGAACTGCCGGTGACGGTGGCGCCGGGCCGCACCATCAGGCCGGCAACCATGCTGCTTGCCAAGGAGGAGAGCCGCCTGCTGGCGAGTTATTTTTTTCTGCAGCGCGGCCGGGTGATCACCAGCCCGTGGGCCAACAAGTTTTACCTGATGTGGGATTCCTTTGCCCGCCACCGGACCGACGGCGCCCTGGTGCGGGTGGAGTTGCTCCTGACACCGGGCCAGACCGAGCTCGAGGCGCGGCAGGAGCTTGGTGCATTCATGATGCTGCTCTGGCGGGAACTGCCCGCCTACATTCCGGAGTAGCGGGGTCGGACGAAAAGAGCTCTCATGCGACGTTTGGTTGCCAGGCGGCGGGGCGGCGGCAACCGGGAGAGGAAAAGGGAAATGATCCAGCAACAGGTGTACATCCTCAACAACATGCTCATGCTGCTCGACGCGTTGTGCGTGGTGGTGGCCGGGTACACGGCGTTCTACGCCGAGTATTTCCGGAGCGGCCGCTTCTGGAGCATGGAGGACTCGGTGTTTGCCAGCATGCTCCTCATGGTCATGTTCGTCAACAACTACGTGATGGGTCGGTTCGGCCTCTACAGCGAGCAGCGGCCTGAGTCGTACCTGAAGCTGCTCTCCGCCGTGGCCAGCTCGGTGGTGATCAGTTTTCTCTGCCTGGTCGCGGCCCTGTATTTTTTCGGCCGGGAGTATGTCGCCCGCGATTTTATCCTTTTTTTCGGGGGGGCAACCCTGCTCTTTCTGGCCTTCACCCGGGTGGTCATCCGCTCCTATATGGATGTGGTGGCGAACCGCGGCTTCAACACCCGCAAGATTCTGGTGGTGGGCGACATGGCCCGTGGCCAGCTGGTTTCCAATCTCCTTTCCCGGCAGCTCAGCTGGGGCCACACGGTGATTGGCCGTCTGGCGGTGGGTGATGAGGATTTGGACGCCCTCACCCTGGGCAGGGTGGAGGATCTGTCAACGGTGCTGCAAAACCAGGCGGTGGATGAGGTGATCTTTGCCGTGGCCGGCAAGTGCGAGGTGGATCTTGGCGCCTGTATCACGGTATGCAAGGAGATGGGGGTGCCGACGCGCATCCTGCCGGCCCTGTGGAAGCAAGGCGGGCTTCCCATTTCGGCGGAGTGCTGGCAGGGAGTGCCGTTTCTCACCATCGCCACCACTAATTTCAGTGCCACCGGGCTCTTCTACAAGCGGCTGCTCGACATCGCCGGCGGCCTGGTGGGCACGACCATCTTCCTGTTGCTTTACCTCGTGGTCGGGCCCGCCATCAAGCTCAACGCGCCAGGCCCCGTGCTCTTCCGGCAGAAGCGGGCGGGCCGCCATGGCCGGATCTTTGAGGTTCTCAAGTTCCGCACCATGTACGTCGACGCCGAGGCCCGCAAGAAGGAACTCATGGCCCGCAACCAGATGCAGGGCGCCATCTTCAAGCTTGCGGACGACCCCCGCATCACCCGGGTCGGCAGGTGGCTGCGCAAGACCTCGCTCGACGAGTTTCCCCAGTTCTGGAACGTGCTGAAGGGCGAGATGAGCCTGGTGGGGACCAGGCCGCCCACCCTCGCCGAGGTGGCGCGCTACGAGCACTGGCACCGGCGGCGCATCGCCATCAAGCCGGGGATCACCGGGCTGTG
>MGTE01000024.1:0-870 GCA_001799275.1 Deltaproteobacteria bacterium RIFOXYD12_FULL_57_12 | reverse complement strand
CAGTACCTGGAGCAGTGGCGGTTCATCGATGACATGAAGATCCTGCTGAAGACCGTGCTCGTTGTTCTCCGGCGGAAGGGGGCTGCCTGAGATGCCCTGCTGGCGGTTGGACATGGGTAGCTACTCAGGTTGTTTAGACTGTAGTCTGTTAGCAAAAAACGATTAAAATTAAGGCGTAACACGTACAAGCACTGGCAGTTTTCAGTTGCTGCCATGCTAAACACCTACAGACTGTCCACCTATACCACGCAGCGCATAAGGGGTTAAGGGGAGATACATGAACGGAAGACGAAGAACGGTGGCTGGGTTGCTTCTCGTCCTGCTGGTTTTTGTGCTTGGTTGCGCCGGACCCGAAGAGAAACGGCAGCAGTACTTCAAGCAGGGCCAGGGAAACTTTGAGCAGGGCGAGTACGAAAAGGCCTTTCTCGACTTCCGCAACGCGGTCAAGGCGGACCCTGAATTCGCCGACGGCTACTATATGGCCGGCCGCGCCGCCCTTGGCAAGAATGATTCGCAGCAGGCGTATAAATTCTTACAGAATGCGGTGACCAAGGATCCCGGCCACGTGGGCGCCAACATCGAGCTCGGCCGCCTGCTCTTGCTCGGCCGCGAATACGACGAGGCCCGCAAGCGGGCGGAGGCTGCCCTGGCCCGGGAGCCGGACAATAGCGATGCCCTGCTCCTGAAGGCGACCCTGCTGCTGGCGGCCAAGGAGGGGAAAGCGGCGCGGGAGTTGCTGGAGCCGCTTCTGGCGCGGCCGGGAAAAAGCGCCGATCTCTTCCTGCTGCTCGCCGCTGCCTACCGGCAGTTGGGCGCCGGCGACCGGGAGAGCGAAATCCTTGCGCAGGGCCGGGCCGCGCTTCCCGAATC
>MGTE01000023.1:9854-9972 GCA_001799275.1 Deltaproteobacteria bacterium RIFOXYD12_FULL_57_12 | reverse complement strand
CGTGACCACGCACTGTTACGTGGTATATCGCCTCTTCATAATCCAGCCTCAATTATCTTGCCATGCCTCATTGCCACCACACCACCACCCATCCCTGCAATCTCTATTTGCTATCTTC
>MGTE01000023.1:9731-9846 GCA_001799275.1 Deltaproteobacteria bacterium RIFOXYD12_FULL_57_12 | reverse complement strand
CTCAATCCTCGGTTCAGATCTACTGTCGATGGTCAACAATCGTGCTCTTGCTTTGTTTTTGCACTTCAAGTTTGCCGTCAGGGGTTTGCTCTACGGTGACTGTGGTATGTATTGC
>MGTE01000023.1:0-9665 GCA_001799275.1 Deltaproteobacteria bacterium RIFOXYD12_FULL_57_12 | reverse complement strand
TTTTTTGAGGGGACGTGCTAGGTGCGTCCCCTCTTTTTTTTGTGCGCCGGGCATGTTACCGAGACAGGCGGCAATAATTGCCAGAACATGCAAAATCTTGACGGTGGCGCCTGCTCCGGGCTATAGTGTCAGATGGTCGTGCGTGCCAGGTTCTGAAGATGCGGGACCGGGTCGCGCCGGGCCTGACGGTGTCGTGGGGTGTTTGGCCGGCGGTGTTTTCTAATATGGACGAGAGGTTGCCATGCCATTGTACGATTATGTCTGCCGGGCCTGCGGCAAGGAGTTCGAATTGCTGGTGCTGGGGGGCGAAACGCCTGCTTGCCCGGCCTGCCAGAGCAAAGACCTTGCCAAGCAGATGTCGGTGTGTGCGCACCGCTCCAAGGGCGGGTCAACGGCGGGCGGCAGTAGCGGCGCCGGTTCCGGCTGCGCCGGTTGTTCCAGCTCCAACTGCAGCAGCTGTCACTGAGAGCTTATCCGTAGATAAGCTCTTAGGCCAGTGCCACCAAATTAATAGATGATAAGGAAGCGTTGATGAAGAAGATAATCCGAATCGGCACCCGGGGCAGTCTGCTGGCCGTAACCCAGAGTACGTGGACCAAGAAGCAGATCGAGAACCAGCATCCTGGCGTGACCGTGGAACTGGTGAAGATTGTGACGAAAGGCGATAAGATTCTCGACGTGCCTTTGGCCAAGGTGGGTGGTAAGGGGCTTTTTGTGAAAGAGATCGAAGAGGCCTTGCTGCGCGGCGAGGTCGATCTGGCAGTGCACAGTATGAAGGATGTGCCGGCCGAATTGCCCGATCCGCTGCATCTCGGGATTATCCCCAAACGGGAAGACCCCCGCGACGCCTTTATCGCCAACAAGTACCGGCAGCTTGCCGAACTGCCGGCCGGCGCCCGGGTCGGGACCAGCAGCCTCCGCCGCCGCTGTCAGTTGGCCAAGCTGCGGCCCGATCTGGAGATCGACAATCTGCGGGGCAACCTCGATACCCGTCTCCGCAAGCTGGACGAAGGCCAGTATGCGGCGATCATCCTGGCGGCGGCCGGTCTCAACCGTCTCGGGCTCAGCGCGCGGGCAACCAGTTATTTTACCCCGGAGGAGATGCTGCCGGCCGTGGGCCAGGGCGCCCTGGGTATCGAACTGCGGCGGGACGACGAGGAGTTGTTCGCCGGCCTTGCTTTTCTCAACGATGAGGTAACCGCCATGACCGTGCGGGCTGAGCGGGCCTTTCTGCACCGGCTGGAGGGCGGCTGCCAGGTGCCGATCGGCGCTTTTTGCCAGACGGAGACCGGGGCCGACGGGGCGCGGCTTTTGTCGCTCACCGGTCTGGTCGCCTCGGAGGACGGCAGCCGGATGATCAAGAAACAGCGGTCAGCACCGTGGGGCCAGGCCGAGGTCCTGGGAATCGGGCTGGCTGAAGAGATACTGGCCGGCGGCGGCCGTGAGATTCTGGCCGAGGTGTACAGCGCGGCCGCGGAGAATGCATAACCCAGCGGAGCTGGATAAGTCCCTTAATAGCATGGACATCTGAATGTCCTGCGGGTGTGATGGTTATGGGATTTATGGGCACAAATTGTTAATAATCAACCCCTAACCCAGCGGAGCTGGATAAGTCCCTTAACAGCAGTTAACGCTGATATCCAGTGAGCGTAGGGTTTACGAAATTTTTGACCGCAATCTGTTAACAATCAATGTATAAGGGACTAAGGGACTAAGGGACTAAGGTGAATTGCGATACAGGCGTGGCCGTTGGGCCGGAGAAAGGAAAATCCAGGAAGCCGCTGGTTTACCTGGTCGGGGCCGGGCCGGGTGATCCGGGGCTGATCACCGTGCGCGGCAAGCAGCTGCTGGAGCGGGCCGAGGTGGTGGTCTACGATTACCTGGCCAACAAGAAGTTTCTGCAGTATGTGCCCAAGGGCGCGGAATTCATCTATGTCGGCAAGAAGGGCGGCGTTCATCATGCCTGCACCCAGGAGGAGATTAACCAACTGCTGGTGGAGCGAGCCCGGGCCGGCCGCACGGTCGTCCGCCTGAAGGGCGGCGATCCCTTCATCTTCGGCCGCGGCGGCGAGGAGATTGAGGAGCTGGTCAAAGCCGGCATCCCCTTCGAGGTGGTGCCTGGCGTCACCTCGGCGACGGCGGCGGCCACCTATGCCGGCATCCCCATAACCCACCGGCGGTTCACCTCAACGGTTGCTTTCATCACCGGCCATGAGGATCCCACCAAACCAGACAGCAGAGTCGCCTGGGACAAGATCGCCACCGGCATCGGCACTCTGGTCATCTACATGGGGATCAAGAATCTGCCGGCCATCACCGCCAATCTGATCAAGTACGGCCGGGACCCAAACACCCCGGTGGCCGTGGTTCACTGGGCCTCGACCGCTGGACAGCGCACCGTGATCGGGACGCTGGCGACCATCACCGAGGTGGTGCAGGCGGCGAAGATCCGGCCGCCTTCCATCATTGTGGTCGGCGAGGTGGTCAGCCTGCGGGACACGATCAACTGGTTCGAAAAGCGGCCGCTGTTCGGCAAGCGGGTCCTGGTGACCAGGACCCGGGAGCAGGCGAGCGAACTGGTCAACCGGCTTGAGGAGGTGGGCGCCGACTGCCTGGAGTTCGCGACCATCAGCATCGAGCCGCTTGAGTCGTTCGAGGAACTTGATCTGGAACTGGCCCGGATCGGCCAGTACGATTGGCTGGTTTTTACCAGTATCAACGCGGTCAGCCATTTCTTCGGGCGGCTGCTTGAACAGGGCATGGATGCCCGCGATCTGCACGGGCCGCGGATTGCGGTCGTCGGCCGGACCACGGCCGAGAGGCTGGCTGACTTCGGCATAAAAGCCGATCTGCTGCCGGACGAGTTTACCGGCGAGGGGTTGGCCGCCAGTCTGCTGGCCCAGGGGATGCACGGCAAAAAAATTCTTATCCCCAGAGCGGCGCAGGCCAGGGAGGTGCTGCCCAAGACCCTGCAGGAGGCTGGTGCCGCCGTGACCGTTGTGCCGGTCTACCGGAATGTCGTGCCCGGCGTTGAGGACGGCTCGGCCCGGGAGGCGCTGCGCCGTGAATTTCTCGAGCATCGGGTCGATGTCATTACCTTTACCAGCTCTTCCACAGTGACCAATTTTCTCAAGCTGCTGGCGCCCTCCGGGCCGGAAGAACTGCAAGAGCTGCTGAACGGGGTGACGGTGGCGGCCATCGGTCCGATTACCGCCAGAACGGCGGAGAAACATGGGCTGACGGTGCATGTCCAGCCGGCCACCCATACGATACCGGAACTGGTCGACAGCATCGTGGAGCATTGCATCTGATCGCCATCTCCGGCACTGAGGCGGCGGCGTAATCGGCTGGCTGGGCAAGTCCGTTGGCCAGCCAGACAGGATGAGCATGGCGGGCAATAGTAAGCGGGAAAATGTCCGGCTGATTCCAGCCTACGCGAGCCTCTCTTCCTTCGAGCAGGTCCTGCTCCAGTTCGTCTCGGTGATTTATGAGCCAGCCGGGCCAACGACCGTTCTCAACTGCCTGCGCCGTGCCGGGATCAACGGGCCGGACGGCAACGAACCGACCCTGGCCGCGGTTGCGGCACATCTCAATCGGCTGGAAGAAGCCGGTTTTCTGAACGGTCAGCAGTATCAGTGCGCCGAGTCGCTGGCGGCATTTCTTGCCGCGCTGGCGGTCAGCGAGGGCCGCTATCCGGACCTGATCAGGGCGGTGCAGCAGGAACTGCCGCTCGCGAATTTTTACGGGAAACGTGCGCAGAAATGCTGGCGCCTCCTGCGGGAATATCGGATCGGTATTCATAGCCATGACATCAAGTTGCTGGAAAATCTGCAACCCCTGCTGGCCACGGCCTGCCCAGGGGTAATCGGGGCGGAGGCGCCGGCGGTTCGCTTCTGTGCCGCGCCGTTTAGGCCCACCTGGTTTCGGACGTTGCCGGTCTCCCTCCAGTTTTATCTTCTGGACCAGATAGTTGGCCATTCACTGGCCAGCTTCGAACATTACGAGGCGCCGGTTGCCTATCTGCGGGAGGCTGAGAGTCTGCATGCCCTGCCGGCGAGTGAGCGCCTGCCTTTTGACCGGCTGCTTGCCGAGTATCTGCTCTGGCGGGGGCAGCCGCAGGAGGTCGCCGCGCTGATCAGACAGCAACCCTCCTCCTTTGCCGCCAGCGGTTTTACCGGGTGTGTTGATTTTCTCCAAGGCCGCAATGAATCGGCCATCCTTGCCTTTGAGGCCGATCTGCAGCACCTTCGAAAACTCACCGGCCGCCGGCTGGTATTTTTTTCAAACATTTCAGGCCTGTTTTATATCTTGGCACTGTTTCGTGCTGCCGATTCCGATCTGACCAGCCGTATCCAGGATTACCTGGCCGCGGCTCGGACTCAGCCGCAGGGCTCGTTGCTGCAGCTCATCCATGCCCTGTTGGAGGAGGCGGCTTTCCTCCAGGCCGGCTTGCTGAAGGCGGCTGAGCCGCGGCCAGGTCAGATAGTAGAAAAAGATCACGGCATTCTTCGGTTGTTTGCCGCCCTCGTCCGCTACTGGCTGACCGGATCTCTGCCAACGGGCGCGGCGGCCCGTGCCCTAGCCGCAGATCTGGCGCCGTTTTATAATAAGGCTGTTAGCCACGGCTTTCAGTGGCTGGCGTTGAATTACGCCGAGCTGCTTGCATTGCTGGACGATACCGCACCGTACCCATATCGGCAGTACGCGGCGAGCGCGCAGGCGGAGACCTCTCTGCCGTCTTTGCTCACCGTGGTCGGTGGCCGGGAATCCTGGCAGCGCCGGCTCCAGGCATTAATCAGCATTGCCGGTCAGGAGACCGGTCCGGCCGCTGTTTTCCGGCCGGCCCGCCTGGCCTGGTTCATCCGCCAGGACGGTGATCGGCTTGCCATCGTCCCCAAGGAACAGAAATTCACCAGCCAGGGAGGCTGGAGCAAGGGCCGGCCGGTGGCGTTGAGCCGGCTGTACTCCGGCAAGTGCGGCTTTCTTGCCGACCAGGATCGCCGGATCTGCGAAGCCCTTGTCAGGGAGCATCTTCCCAGCCAGGCGGTCGGCTATCATTTTGATTTGAACCGGTCCTTGCCCGCCATGATCGGCCATCCCCTGCTCTTTCGTGAAAACTCGGCGTCGGTGCCGGTGGAATTCATCAAAGGCGAGCCCGAATTGCTGGTGGAAGAGGTGGGCGACCACCTGCGGATCCGTATGGCCGGTGAGATTGCCGGCGAGGGCGTGACGATCGTCCAGGAAAATCCCAGTCGGTTCCGGATTATCGAGGTCAACGACCGACATCAGTGCATTGCCCGACTTGTTGGCCAAGATGGTTTGCTGGTGCCGCAGGCCGCGGCGGAACAGCTCATGATCGCCATCGGCAATCTTTCCTCGTTCATGACCGTGCATTCGGCTATTGCCGTGGATCAGGCCGGCCGGCTGTCCGCCGCCATCCGCGAGGTGGCCGTGGCGGAACGGATATGCATCCAGCTTCTGCCGTTCGGGCCCGGTTTTAAGTTAAAGATGTTTGTCAGACCTTGCGGTCCGAGCGGTCCCTGCCTGAAGCCCGGGCGCGGCGTGGAAATCGTCATGGCCGAGGTCGATGGCCAGCGGTTGCAGGCCAGGCGAAACTTAGAGCGCGAAGAGGCCCTGGCCCGGCAGGTGGAGGCTGCCTGTCCGGGGCTGGCGGCGCTTGACAACCTGGATCGGGAGTGGCACCTGCATGAGGTCGCCGACTGTCTGGAGATTCTGCTTGAGCTGCAGGAACTTGGCGATCTGGTTGTAGTGGAGTGGCCGGAAGGCGAGCGGTTTTCGATCAGCCCGCCGGTTTCCTTTGATCAACTCAGTGTGCGGATCCGGCAGCGGCAGAACTGGTTCGAGGTGAGCGGCCATCTGGCGGTGGATGAGGATCTGGTGCTCGATTTGCGGCAGCTCCTGGCGTTGGCCGGCAGGAATCCCGGGCGGTTTATTCCGCTCGGTCAGGGCCAGTTCCTGGCCCTGACCCAGGAACTGCGGCGCCGGCTGGCGGAGTTGAGTTTTTTCGAGGAAGATTTTCCGAACCAGGAGAAGGAGGAAAAGGGCAAGGGCGTATGTTTTCACCCGCTGGCCCTGCCCATTCTTGCCGATTTTACCGACCGGATCAATGATCTGGAGGCGGATGACGGCTGGCTGGCCAGGCTCCGCCAGTTCAAGGAATTGCAGGAATACCGGCCCTGCCTGCCGTCCTCCCTGCAGGCCGAGTTGCGGGATTATCAACTGGAGGGTTTTGTCTGGCTGGCCCGTTTGGCAGCCTGGGGCGTGGGCGCCTGCCTGGCGGACGACATGGGGTTGGGCAAAACCCTGCAGGCTTTAGCCATTATCCTTGCCCGGGCCGCCGCGGGGCCGACGCTGGTGGTGGCCCCCACTTCGGTCTGCTTGAACTGGGGCAGCGAGGCAGCCCGTTTCGCGCCGTCCCTCAATGTGGTGGTCTTTGGCGGCCGGGGCCGCAGAAAACGTCTCAAGGAGCTTAAGGGACATGACATGCTGGTGACCAGCTATACCCTTTTGCAGCAGGATGCCAAGTTGCTGTCGTCGATCAACTGGCAGACCATTGTTCTGGACGAGGCCCAGGCCATCAAGAATATGGCCACCAAGCGCTCCCGGGCCGCCATGGGTCTTAGCGGCGGCTTCCGGCTTCTGCTCACCGGCACGCCCATAGAAAATCATCTGGGCGAACTGTGGAACCTGTTCAACTTCATCAATCCCGGTCTGTTGGGCAGCCTGGAGAGTTTTAGCAGACGTTTTGCCGTTCCCATCGAACGGGATCGCGATGCAGAGGCTAGCCGTCGGTTGAGAAGGCTGGTCCGGCCCTTTATCCTTCGGCGCATCAAGTCGCAGGTTTTGGAGGAGTTGCCGCCGCGCACCGAGATTGTGCTGCATGTGGAGAGGAGCCGAGAGGAGGGGGCCTTCTACGAGGCGCTCCGGCGGCAGGCGCTGGCCAATCTGCAGGGTATCGGGCCGGGCGCCGGCCAGAACATGCAGATCCTGGCTGAGATCATGCGTCTGCGACTCGCCTGCTGCAACCCCCGCCTGGTGCTGCCGGAGAGCACGATCGTCAGCTCCAAGCTCGAACTGTTCGGCAAGGTGGTCAGCGAGTTGCTGGAGAATCGGCACAAGGTCCTGGTCTTCAGCCAGTTTGTCGGCCATCTGACCATTATCCGGGATTTTCTGGAGCAGATGGGGGTCTGCTATCGATACCTGGATGGTTCCACACCGCCTGGCGAGCGGCAGAAAGAGGTGGAGGCCTTCCAGGCCGGGCAGGGCGACATTTTTCTGATCAGCCTGAAGGCCGGCGGCCTGGGGTTGAATCTGACCGCGGCTGACTATGTCATCCACATGGACCCCTGGTGGAATCCGGCGGTCGAGGATCAGGCCTCGGACCGGGCCCATCGGATCGGCCAGACGCGGCCGGTCACCATCTATCGGCTGGTAACCAGAAACAGCATTGAGGAGAAAATCGTGAGGCTCCATAACGAAAAGCGGGAACTGGCCGACCGCCTGCTGGAAGGCAGCGATTTGAGCGCCAGGGTTTCGGTCGAGGACCTGCTGGCCATGATCCGGGAACGATAGCCATGCGGACCAACATATTTTTTGTAAGACATGGGGCGACTGCCGCGAATCTGGAAAATCGGTTCGCCGGCCGGACCGAGGCGGGGTTGCACAGCGAGGGCATCGCCCAGATCCAGCAGGTGGGGGGGCGGTTGCGGACTGAGGGGATCACCGGTATTTTCTGCGGGCCTTTGGCCCGGACCAGGCAGAGCGCCGAACTGCTGGCCGGGCAACTTGGCGTGGCAGTCGCGGTGGAGCCGGCCCTGACCGAGATGCTGATCCCGCATTGGGACGGACTCACCAAGGATGAGATCCGGGAGCGATTCGGACCCCAGTATCCGACCTGGCTCGACACGCCGCACCTGTTCGGCCTGCCGGGCTGCGAAAATCTGGCCGCGGTCCAGGCTCGGGCGGTGACAACGGTCGAACGTCTGCTTGCCGCACATCCGGGCCGGAGCATCCTGGTGGTCAGCCATTTAATCGTGCTCCGCTGTCTGGTCCTACACTACCAAAGCTTGCCGCTTGCCGAGTTTCGGAAAGTCAAGATCGCCAACGGCGCGCTGCTCAAGCTGTCGGTCGACGAGGCCGGCGAGCGATCGATAGTGCAGCTTGATTGCTGACGGCCTGCGGTATCAGCATAGCGTAGCGCATCAGATTGAAACGGGCGGCTGGTTTGTCCGTGTCGGCTCTCTGGCCGGATCGGCCTATTTTCTCAATGGAGAACGCCTCCGGCACGGACAATGCCCACGATCCCGACAAAGATCCAGAAGACATTCAGAACGGTGTAGGCGGTGTCGCGTTTCAGGATGGCGCACCAGGATAAGATGATCGCGTCACAGGTGTTGAGAAGCCAGACAAAGAGGAAAGGGCTGGCCGGCCCAAGCCAGCTTATCAGGGAAAAACTGGCGATCCGCATCAGTACGCCACCCATTTCTATGGCCTTGATGTGTCGCATCATGTGGAAATTGAGCTTGTTGATCATGGAATCCTTTGTCTTTTCGGTGGTTGCTTCGCATCGTGGTTCCCCCAAAAGAATACCTCCTGGCGATCAGCGGGGATGACCCTGAAGATCGAGAGGAGGTATTCAATTAACGGACGAAGTTAGCACGGGATGCCTGGCAATGCATCCAAAAAAAAATATCGGTACGAGTTCCAGGTCAGGACCGGGCACGGCGCTCTGCCGACAACCCGCTCGGCCACATCGCTTCTGTTATCTCTTGTTGAGTGAACCTCGACAGGCGGCAGGAAACCAGCTCTTAATCCGACGCCTTCATCTCGGTCCGCACTATCCCGAGCTTGTGCATTCTCGCCCGCAGGGTGCTCGGGTGAAGACCCAGGATCTTGGCAGCGCCGTTCTTTCCCTCAATGCGCCACTCGGTTTCCGAGAGTGCCTTCATGATGAGATTTCGCTCCATCTCTTTCAAGGTTCCTCCCTCGGAAGAGATGGAGGAGGATGGGGTACAGAGGTTTTCCGCGAGCTGCAATCCCGGGCCGGGGGAGAGAATCACGGCCCGTTCGATGATGCTTTCCAGTTCCCTGACGTTGCCGGGCCACGGATACGACTGCAATGCCCGCATCGTTTCTTTCGAGATTGAGGTGATCTGTTTTCCCATTTTTCGGCTATATCGTTCCACAAAGGCCTGGACCAGGAGCGGAATGTCTTCTGTCCGCTGCCGCAATGGCGGGACCGTGATGGGAAAGACGTTCAGCCGATAGTAAAGATCCTTCCGGAATCTGCCGTGCAGGATTTCCTCTTCGAGGTTCCGGTTGGTCGTTGCCACGATGCGGACGTCGACGTTGATGGTCTTTGACGAACCCAACCGCTCAAACGTGCCATGCTGGATCACCCGGAGCAGCTTGGCCTGCATTTCAAGCGGCAGTTCCCCTATCTCGTCCAGGCACAGGGTTGAGCCGTCCGCAATCTCGAACCGGCCTATCTGGCGGGTCTCGGCCCCGGTAAAAGCCCCCTTCTCGCGGCCGAACAATTCGCTCTCCAGTAAATTGGGGGGCAGGGCTGCACAGTTGACGGTAATCAGCGGTCGTTCCTTGCGGGTACTCAAGTTGTGGATGGCGGCGGCAATCAGTTCCTTGCC
>MGTE01000022.1:12802-14007 GCA_001799275.1 Deltaproteobacteria bacterium RIFOXYD12_FULL_57_12 | reverse complement strand
ACAAGCTCAGCACCCCCTGCGCGCCGCCCGACCATCTCTGCCCCCTGGCGCAGGGACTCGCCGATACTGGCCATGCAATGGTTGAGCATGTGCACGTCAATGAACAGGGGCGGAAAATCGAGGTGGAGGTTTCCGTGGCCCCGATTCGGGATAAAGACGGCCGGATTGTCCGGGCAGTCCATAGCAGCAGGGATATCACCGTCCGCAAGGCTGCGGAACGACAGGTGCTGGAACAGCGGGATGAACTGGCCGTCAAGCATGACCAGTTGAGTACCCTTTTCAAGCAGGTTGAGCTTGCCAAGCGGGAGTGGGAGATCACCATGGACTGCATGGGCGCCATGGTGCTGCTGACCGATGCTGAAGGCCGGATCAAGCGCTGCAATAGCACCTTCAGGAAATTTGTGGGCAAGTCGTTTGCGGAAATTTTAGGCGTGCCGTGGGAGGAGGCCCTGCGGCTGACCAGTCTCAATCCCCCGGCTTTTGCGGATGAAGGTGCCGAGATTTTTCATGAAGCAAGCCAGGGCTGGTTTTTCTTCCGCTCCTACCCCCTGCTCGACAATACCAACCGGGAACTGCCCGGCCGGGTCCTGGTCATCCATGATACCACGAAACTCAAGCTGATCTCACAGGAGCTTGCCGAGAAGAACCTGGAGATTGAAACGAGCCGGGCAAAGCTGCAGGTGGGCCTGGACGAATTGTCCGCTTTAATCCTGCAGGTGGCGGCCCAGAAGGATTTTGACGTGCAGTTTGAGCGGCCCGGGTTGTTGCAATGTTGGGAGGAAAAGCAGTGCGGACAGAAGGACTGCCCCTGCTATGGCCACGATGCAGAGCGCTGCTGGCAGGTGGCCGGCACTTACTGCGGCGGCGAGGTTCAGGGGGCGTTTGCCAAGAAAATCGGCAACTGTGCCCGGTGCGAGGTGTATCAGGCCGCCACGGCCGATCCCATCTACCTGATCGGCGAGCAGTTTAACAATATGATGCATATCCTGAAGACCAAGAATCAAGAACTGGAAAAGGCCTACGCCGAATTAAAGGCCACCCAGGGCCAGATGCTGCAACAGGAGAAGATGGCCTCCATCGGACAGCTGGCCGCCGGTGTTGCCCACGAGATCAACAATCCCATCGGCTTCGTGTCGAGCAACCTCGGCACCCTGGCCAAGTATATCGAGCGGTTCACCGAGTTCATCCGGGCCCAGGCCGAGGTG
>MGTE01000022.1:0-12782 GCA_001799275.1 Deltaproteobacteria bacterium RIFOXYD12_FULL_57_12 | reverse complement strand
GACGGCACCAAGCGGGTCCGGGAGATTGTCCAGAATCTGAAGGTCTTCTCGCGGGTGGACCAGGCGGAGCATAAGGCGGTTGATCTCAACGAGTGCATGGAAAGCACCATCAATATCGTCTGGAATGAACTGAAGTACAAAGCGACCCTGAAGAAGGAGTACGGCCAGCTACCCCTCACCCTCTGCTATCCCCAGCAGTTGAACCAGGTGTTCATGAATCTGCTGGTGAACGCGGCCCAGGCCATTGAGAAACAGGGCGAGATCATTGTGCGGACCTGGTGTGACAACGGGTTCATCAACATCTCGGTGGCTGATACCGGCAGCGGGATTCCGGCCGAGCACCTGACGCGGATTTTTGAGCCTTTTTTTACCACCAAGGCGGTGGGCAAGGGTACCGGGCTCGGCTTGAGCATTGCCTACGATATCGTCACCAAGAAACACCACGGCGAAATCACGGCGACAAGCGAGGTCGGCCGCGGCACGACCTTTGTGGTCAGAATACCGGTAGTGGAGGAGAAATAACATGGAAACCCAGCAGGTCAAAATTCTGTGCGTGGATGACGAGCGGAATGTTCTCAAGGCCCTGCGCCGGCTGTTCATGGAAGAGGATTATGAACTGCTGGTGGCGGAGTCGGGCGAGGAGGGCCTCGCCAGCATGGCCGAGAATCCGGATGTGCAGCTGGTGATTTCCGATTACCGGATGCCGGGGATGAACGGCGTGGATTTTCTGCAGCAGGTCTACAAGCGCTGGCCTGACACCGTGCGGATCGTGCTTTCCGGCTACGCGGATACCGCGGCCGTGGTGGGGGCGATCAATGAGGGGCAGATCTACAAGTTCATCCCCAAGCCCTGGAACGACGAAGAACTGAAAAACACCATTGCCAAGGCTTTGGAGGTGCAGGCCCTGCGCTTGAAAAACCTGCAGTTGGCCAGGGAGTTGGAGGATTCCAACGAGGAACTCCAGCGGATCAACGCCAATCTCGAGCATATGGTCGAGGAGCGGACCGCGGAGCTGGTTTTTCAGAACAGGGTGCTCTCCTTCGGGCAGAACATGCTGGATTGCCTGCCGGTCGGCGTTCTGGGGCTTGATACCAGCGGCATGGTCATGCAGTGCAACACCCTGGGCTTCGAACTCCTGGGCAGGGCGGGCAGCGAGGTGATCGGCCTGGATTTCAGGCAGCTTTTGCCGGAGGAGCTGGCGACCTGGGTCGCGGACCTGCAGGGCAACGATTGGAATCGGCAGACCTCGGTTGCCGGCCGCGCGCTCAAGGTCAGGGGCGCGCGTCTGCGGACCCCTGACGGCCAGCACGGAACGATTCTGGTACTCGAACCGGAATAGCGATTACGCAAGGTTCCAGGATTCGATGATTAGTGTGTACTCCGTCTTGATCTGCTGGCGGAGTTCGGCAAGCATTTTGGGCGCAATGCCCAGGGACTGCCAGGCCTGCGGCAGCACGCTGCTGTTTGCCATGTCGAGGCTGGTGCCTAGATTCAAGGCCTTGGCCAACTGGTTGCCGACGTAAACCGCCAGCAGCAGCTTCTTGTCCATTTCGTAGGCGGCAACACCCTTGGCAAACGGGTCGTGGTGAAACCTGATCACCGCGGTGTAGCGGTCGGGGAAATTCCATTTGCCGGCCAGCAGGCCGCCGACAAACTGGTGGGTGAAGCCGATATGCGCCTTTTCCGCCTCGCTCTGCGTCAGCCCCTTCTCTTTCATGATCCGTAGCGTGCCGACCATCTCGGCGGTGGAAATCGACAGAATCGCCAGGGTGCCAATATCGTGGATGATGCCGCAGAGAAACGCCTCCTCGGCCAGCGCGGGATTTTCTTTAACCAGCAGGGTCTTCGCCGCCACGGCGCAGCCGAGACTGTGATGCCACAGCCCTTTCATGTCAATGACGGCCTCGGCGCCCTTGGCGAAGAAACCGGAAATCGAGACGGTGAGGGCGAGGTTCCGGACCGTGTTGAAGCCGAGCAGGGTGATGGCCCGGTCAACGGTGTTGACCTGTTTGATGAGTCCGTAATAGGCGGAGTTGGCCAGTTTCAGGAGTTTGGCGGTCAGGGAGGGGTCCTTGCTGACGATCTGGCCAAGGCCCTTGGCGGTCAGGGATTCCTGCTTGGTGCCGATGTTGATCTGATGCGCGACCGTCGGCAGGGTCGGGAGGTCCTGGATCTTTTGTTCGATGTCGGCGAGTTGCATCAAGCTTCCCTGGTTGCTCTTCCGTGTTGGTGAATCAATCTCCGATCCGGCCGCGACTGCTTTGATTCATAAACCATCTGTCCAGAATTAACCAACAATTTTGTGTCATTCATTCTCCGGCAGGGCGGGAAAGGTGAGCGTGAAGGTGGTGCCCTGGCCGACGCGGCTCTCCACCGTGATCCGGCCGCCATGTTTTTTCACGAGATCATAGGTGATGGCCAGCCCGAGGCCGGTACCCTTGCCCACTGCCTTGGTGGTGAAAAAAGGCTCGAAAATTCTTGCCAGGTTTTCCGGGGCGATGCCGGAGCCGGTGTCGGAGATGGCGACATGCACCCCGCCATCCTGCGACCAGGTTCTGATCCTGATTTCGCCCTGTTTCTCGATGGCCTGGGCCGCGTTCACCAGCAGATTCATGAATACCTGGTTGAGTTGCTGAGGCCGGCAGCGGACAGCCGGCAGCTCGCCGTACTCCTTGTGCACGACCGCCTTATACTTGAGTTCGTTCCAGATGATGTTGAGGGTGGTTTCGATGCATTGGTTGAGGTCGGTGGGCTGGTCCGAGGCGTCGTCCACCCTGGAGAAGGTTTTCAGGTTGGTGACGATGGTCTTGACCCGCTCGACCCCGTCAAGGGATTCCGTGATCAGGTCATTGATGTCGTCGGTAATGAGATCGATCTTCAGTTTCTTGCGCAGGGCACGCAGTTCCTCGATCGAGGTGGCGCCGTCGGCCTCAGTCTGCCGCGCCGCGAAGAGCATCAGTTTGTCCACGTAGGTTTTCAGGGTGTTGAGATTGCTGGCGATGAAGCCGATCGGGTTGTTGATTTCGTGGGCCACGCCGGCGGCCAGTTGACCGATGGACGCCATTTTTTCCTGCTGCAGAATAGTGGCCTGGGTCGCCTTGAGTTGCTCATACGCCTCGTGCAGTTCCCGGTTCTTGCCTTCCAGCAGGTGCATCATGTCGTTGAACTGTTCGCTGATCCGGATTTCAAAATCAGCCGTTGCCTGTTGGAAATGAACGCAGTTCGTGCAATTGGCGATTTTTTTTGCCACTGTTCCCTGCGGCTCGCCGCCGCAGAGCGTGCCAACGAACCGCCAGCAGGCCATTGCCTCCTGACCGAAGCACAGGCAGTTCTCCTCCTGGCACCCCATGGTCTCATAGCATCTTTTCAGCTCCGGGTTCGGATACCGGACACGGAAGTCCTTTTTCTCGATGACCTGCAGGAAGAGGCTGGACAGCCCGTCCAGGACGTGCGCCAGACGCTGGTTGCGCTGGTCGATTTCAAGATTTTTCTGCTGCAGCGTCTCGGTCAGATTTCTGAGCTTTTCCTCGTTTTGCTTGCGTTCGGTGATGTCGCGGATGATGCCCACTGCCTGCCATTGCCCATCCTTTGGAAAGGCGGAGAGCGACATCTCCACGGGAAAGACGCGGCCGTCCTTGCTGGTGGCCAGCAGTTCGATGGGCCGGTCGAGCAGGGCGGTGTTGCCGTTGACGGAGAAAGCGGCGGGATGTCCGGGGAACAGGTTCCAGCCCTGGCCGGCGATAATATGGTCAAGCAGGCTCTGGCCGAGCATTTCCCCCTTGGAAAAGCCGAATATTTTTTCAGCGGCCGGATTCCAGTAAGAGATCAAGCCATGCGCATCAACAATGACGATTGCGTCGTTGGCTGTTTCAGCCACCAGGCGGTGCTTTTTCCCCGATTCAACGAGCCGGCGCTGTTCGTTGCGCCGGCGCAGGTCATCTGTCAGGCGCTTGTTAACCTGTTCGAGCGAGACAGGTTTCATGAACAGGTCGGTGGCGCCATGTTTCAGCGCGGCGATGGCGATCTCCCCGGTGGCATTCCCGGTGATCACATAGCAGATGGTCTCGGGTGCGCGGGCCTTGATCGCCTCCAGGACGCTGATCCCGTTCATGTCCGGCAGATTGATGTCAAGCAGGGCCACGTCAAACGCCTGCCCCCGAAGAAGATCCAGGGCCTGCCCGCCTGTCGCGGCAACGATTACTTCATATTCCCTGAAGCGAAAAAAATCCCGCAGCAGATCGCTGACGCTCGGTTCGTCATCAATGATCAGGATGCGATGGGTCGGACTGCTGTGTGCTGAATTCTCCATTACTGCCGTAATCTCCCCGCATGGGTGGTTGGGTACAGGCCATTTTTTGAAAAAAAAGACAAGATGGACGTTGCCCGTTATGGTGCGGTAAGGACCGGTGCGGACATAGTACCGCAATCCGGCATGCTATGGCAAAGTATCGCTTGTGTTATTGTAAAAAAAATTTGCGCGGCGGCAAAACAGGGGGAAGCTTGCTGCCAGGAAGTGGAAAGGGTTTTGTGATGAAAGGCTTTTCAATACCCCCTTCAACTCCACCAAGGGTTCCAGGCCGATATTGTCAGGTCAACCATGGTGCCAAACCTGGTAGTTTTAGTGGTTGCCAACTCGCGGTTTTTGGTTAACAAACAGAGGCGGCAGTCATGGAATCCTTTATTCGGGTTTTGTCAGGTTTGTCGGAAATGGAATAGGAGACTTTGTGTTCTTCAATGCCTTCGGCTGCGGGCTCATGCTGGTGCAGCGAATTTAGAGGGAGGACAACATGCAAAATAAACTCGTAGTCTTCAAGAGCAAGGGAATCAGGCGCATCCTGCAGAACAACGAATGGTGGTTCTCGGTCGTGGATGTCGTGGCGGCGTTGACCGACAGCGCCAACCCGCGGGATTACTGGTACAAAATGAAAATCAGAGTCAAGGCCGAAGACGGGGCCGAGTTGTCGACATTTTGTCGACAACTGAAATTGGAGTCAGCGGACGGCAAGAAATATGAAACCGACAGCGCCAACACCGAGGGCATCTTCCGCATCATCCAGTCCATTCCCTCGCCCAAGGCCGAGTCCTTCAAGCGCTGGCTGGCCAAGGTCGGCTACGAGCGGGTCCAGGAGATCAAAGATCCCGAGCTGGCCAGCGCCCGGACTAAAGAGCTGTACCGGGCCAAAGGTTATTCCGAGGCCTGGATTGAGAAGCGGATGCGCGGCATCGCTGTTCCGGCCGAGTTGACCGACGAATGGAAGAACCGGGGCGTTCATGGCGAACCGGAGTATGCCATCCTGACGGCCGAGATCTCCAAGGCGGCTTTCGGCCTCACTCCGTCAGAGTATAAAAATCTGAAGGGCCTGGAGCGTGAGAACCTGCACGACCACATGACCGACCTCGAACTCATCTTCTCCATGCTGGGCGAGGCGGCGACCACCGAGATTGCCCGGAAGCAGGATACGCAAGGGTTCGGTGAAAACAAGGTGGCGGCCCGCAAAGGCGGCCGGATTGCCGGCGAGGCCCGGGAAAAGCTTGAGATCGAGACCGGCGACAAGGTGGTTACCCCAGAGAATTATCTGATAGAGCCCGAAAGCCGGAAGAGGCTTAAGAGATAAGATTTTTGATTTTTGAAGTGGGATTTTTGATGGGGGGTAGGTTCAATGGATGAGAACAACCTGAAAAACCGGACAAAACAGTTTGGGCTGCGGATAATGCGTCTTGTCGATGCGTTGCCGAACACCATGGCTGGCAGAGCCATTGGCAACCAATTGATCCGTTCCGGCACTTCTGTCGGCGCAAACTACCGTGCCGCTTGTCGTGGACGTTCACGCGCCGAATTTGCTGCCAAGCTGGGAATCGTTGTGGAAGAAGCAGATGAGTGTTGCTTCTGGCTTGAATTGATTATGGATGGTGGGCTGTTATCACGCGAAACGGTGGAACCGTTACATACGGAGGCGGAGGAGCTGACCGCAATTTTTGTCTCCTCCGTCCGAACAGCCCAAAACAAATCAAAAATCAGCAATCAGCAATCAAAAATCAAAAATATAAGGCTGTCCGACCATGACTGAACCAATTCTGCCGCCACTCACCCCCGCCGCCACTCGTTCTTTGTGCCCAATATCCTGATTGATGTTCCCCGCACGTGCGGGGATGAACCGCAGATGGAGATAACCTTAAGTGATCGTTTGGAAAGTTTCGTTTCTGTTCCCGTGTCCACTTCGCGCCGCCCGTGTCATTGGTAATTGCGAGCGGCACCAGATGGTCAATATCCATGTCCGGGAATCCCAAGGGTCCAAAGGGGGCCTAAAACAATTTGTTTCTTTTGCGACAGAGGTTATCATCGAGTTCATGCTGAGGAATCCAAGAATGGATGCCGCAGACGGGCTGGAAAGCAAGACGATGGCAAGCGGGCCGCTCCGAAAGAAAGGGGCTGCCCGCTTTGATGTTCCCCCGGGCCTTGCTAATTCGCGTGAGCCTTGGCTTGTTCCGTCAACAGGTCGATAACCCAGGCGTTGATACTCTTGCCGTGGGCAGCAGCCTGGGCAGCAAGGCTTTCGTGCAGGGCCGAGGGGATGCGGAGGTTGAATCTTCCGGAGTAGTGTTTGCGGGGGTCTATGCCGCGCTCGCGGCAGGCATCAAGAAATACGCGCAGCGAGATTTCCCCCTCTTTTCGAAGGGATTCAACATCGGTGGCATAAAAATCAGCCCCGCCGTTGATGCCTACGAATTCGCCCCGGAACATGTTAATTTCAGGGTCATAGGCAATAATCGCCTCATAGCCATTGATGTTCATGTTGTTCATGGCGTCACTCCATTTTCCTCGAACCATTTTCTGATTGCAGCTACTGCCCCCTTATCGGTGTCCGGCGCTGGATGGGGCCGATGAAATACCCTTACAACCCCGAACAGGTAAACCTCTATGCGAGACCCTTCTCGTTCGGCAATCTCCGCGCCCAGTTCTCGGAAGATGGCCTCTATGTCAGGCCATTTGACATTGCCAGACACTGGGCGGTGGAAAATCAGTTCAAGAGTTTTGAGGTGTCTCCGTTTCATACTCTATATAGTACCGCAAATTAGTACCATGTCAAACAGGAATTTGCAGCGGGGCCGCTTCAGTTCGTTGTTCAGTGGGAGCGGTTTTACACCTCATGTTTTTTGAGATGCAGACATTTCGGGAGCCAAGAGGTTGTTTTAAAATTAGCGCCCCATCTCCCACAGCGCCGTTTCTTCCTTAGCACTGATGGTAAGCCCATACTTCTTCTTCACGGCTCGCCATCGTTTTGCATATTCAGGCCAGAACGCATGATCAGGCGGGCGCCACTTCTCAGGACCTCGATCCCCTTTTTTTCTGTTCACCTTTTTTTCTACCGCGATCAAGTTCAAAGGATCGTTGGCAAACTCCCGTTTCCGTTCCCGTGTCCACTGCGCACCGCCCATTTCATTGGCATTTGCGAGCGGCACCAGATGGTCAATATCCATGTCCGACGCTTTTGTGAATTCCTTTCCTGAATAAGGGCATATCCAGCGCCCCCAGGAGACGTTGCACGGTTTGTTTCTTTTGAATTTGATGGTGCCGACATTGTCGCGTAGTAGGATCTCGGCCCTGGTGTTCTGACAGTCGCTGTCTTTGTCGATCCAATGCGGCCAATCACTGCGATTATAGGCTGGAGTCAGATGCCCAGTCGCCGCATTTGCATATTCGCCATTGAATGGCGCCGGGGATAAGCCGAGGCCGGATAGCGCCAGAAGTATCGCGGCTATGGTGATGAGCGCAATTTTTTTCATTTATTGAAATTTATTGGTGCAGGAGATGTAGGACGGAGGGGGAGCGGAAATTAGTACCTTAGGAATAATATTCTGCGCGTTTTTGGCAGAAAATTATTTCGTGAAGGTACTTATCCCGTTTATCGGGGTGGGGTTAGGTTAGAAAAAGAAAAAAGGGGTACAGCACATCGCGCTGTACCCCTTGATATTTCTGGTAGCGGGGGCAGGATTTGAACCTACGACCTTCGGGTTATGAGCCCGACGAGCTACCGGACTGCTCCACCCCGCGTCACGAGAGAGGACATTCTACACTAACTTCTTTGAAAGTCAAGAGGCGTGAAAAAAAGATTAGCCCCTTATGCGTTGCGTGGTAACAGTTCGCGGGCAAAAAAATTATAAACCTTACGTCCACGGGACATTCAGGGGGTAATGGCATTAAGGGATTTATCCAGCTCCGCTGGGTTACGGAGATGACTGGCCGGCGGCGGCCAGCCCTGCGACGATATCGTCCGGCAGCCTGCTGAGCCGGCCATCTCGGGTGATCGCCGCGAGCACGGTAAAACCGTGGGCCAGCAGAATCGGGACCGCCGATGTTTCGGCGGACTTGAGGATACGGTAGTTGAACCGGCAGCGGATGCTGCTGATTTCGGCCAGCGAGGTCTCGATGCGCAGAAGGTCGTCGTAGCGGGCCGGCGCCCGGTAACGCACCCCGCATTCCACCACCGGCAGGATCAGGCCTTGTTCCTCAAGCTGCCGGTAGCTGTAGAGCAGATCGCGCATATATTCGGTGCGGCCGATTTCAAAATAGCGCAGGTAGTTGGCGTAATAGACCACGCCGGCCGCGTCGGTATCGCCGTAGAGGACGCGACAGGTGGTGCAATGAATCGGTTCGGGCATGGCCAGCTTCATGAAATCTCCGGCCTGCCGGCCAGCAGCCGGTTGAAGAAGGCGGGGCCTGAGTCAAGGAGGCAGCCGGCTGCCTGGGCGTTTTTTTCCGAAAAGTTCCGGCCGGAATCGACTGCAATCTGCCGGGAATCGAGGAGCGCCAGCGGCACGGGCAGGGAGATGTGGGTCTTGAGGCTTATTGGCGTGTAGTGGTCCATGGCCACCACCAGACGGAAGCCGCGGCCATCGTCCATGGCGGTCATACCTTCCAGGATGGGTTTAACGATTTTCTGGTCAAAATCCTCGATTGCCTGGATTTTTTCCTTAAGCAGTCCCTGATGGCCGGCCTCGTCCGGCGCCTCGACATGCACGAACACCAGATCCTTTTCCCGGAGCGCGGCAAGGGCGGCCTGCGCCTTGCCGTTGTAGTTGGTGTCCAGATAGCCGGTGGCGCCCGGGACGTTAATCACATCCAGGCCGCCGCAGATACCGATACCCTTCAACAGGTCGACCGCCGAGATCAAGGCGCCGCTCACGCCGTACAGTTCGGCAATGGTCGGCATGGCCGGCAGCCGGCCTTCGCCCCAGAGCCAGATGTTGTTGGCCGGCGATTTGCCGGCCTGGATGCGAGCCCGGTTGATCGGGTGTTTTGCAAGGAAAGGGCCGGTCTCGGCCAAGAGGTTCTTCAGCAGGGGAAAGGCATGGTAGCGCTGCCAAAAGGCGGTAACGTCCTGGCCGGTGTGATCGTGAGGCGGCACCGTGGTTAGCCCGGCCAGATCGCCTTTATAGACCAGGAGGTGGCGGTAGCTGACGCCGGGATAAAGGCGAAGGGGGGCACTGCCGAACTCCCGGTCGAGAGCGCTGATCAGTTCTCGGGCCTCGGCCGTGGAGATGTGGCCGGCGCTGTAATCGATCATTTGTACCTGGCCGGCCGTGGTTTGATTCAGGGTTACCAGGTTGCAGCGGCAGGCGATTTCGTCGGCAGCCAGGCGGATGCCCATGCTGGCCGCCTCCAGCGGGGCGCGGCCGGAATAGACGTCCTGCGGCTGGTAGCCGAGCAGCGAGAGGTTGGCCACGTCGCTGCCCGGCGGATAACCGTCCGGGATGGTCTTGAGCAGAAACAGTTCGCCGTGGCGGGCGACGTAATCCATGGCCGGCGTGGCGGCCGCCTCCAGCGGCGTCCGGCCGCCCAGTTCGGCCACGGGCAGATCGCCCATGCCGTCGCCCACGAGGATGGCATATTTCATTTTATTTAGGACCAATGCTGTTGACTTAAGAAAATAATCTTTTGTGAGACCTAAGGGACTCGGAAAATACTAATTTACCATCACGCATCCCGTCTTAGGGCCACCTTTGGCCGCGCCTCAATCGCAAAATCCTCGTCGTAGCGCTGCTACGCCTACGGTTTTGCTCAATCGGCCCAGCCAAATCTGACCCCAATCCGGGCGCGATCCAGGTATATTAGTATTTTCCGAGTCCCTAACAGCGAATATCGAATATCGAACAAGAAACCGCATAATGATGAAGTGGTGAAACTTCGACATTCGACATCTCTTGTTTACCCCGCGAGGGGGTATAAACTTTATTCTGCGGTTCAAAAATACAAAATTTGCTTAAGTGAACGGCAGTTGAGTTAGGACTCTTGCGTATTCTCGGCCAGGATCCTGATCTTGACCGTCTTGTCGGTGCAGATATCGAGCTGGTCGATTTCGGCCAGCGCCACTTGGACCGCCTCCTCCGCTGCTTCATGGGTGCGCATGACCATGGGCACCGATTCTTTTTTCCGCTGGCCCATCTGGATAACCGACTCCAGGCTGATGCCGTGCCGGCCGAGGATGCCGGAAACCGTCGACAAAACACCCGGTTTGTCCAGCACCGAGAACCGAAAATAGTAAGGGCAGCGCAGCTCGGCCATGGGCGTGATCCGGCGCGGGGTAATGTGGGCCGGCAGATACCCGAGGCTGGGAACGCGATTGATGGCGCCGGTCATGATATCGCGGGCGATATCGACGACATCGGCGGCCACGGCGCTGCCGGTCGGCATCATGCCGGCGCCCAGACCGTAGAGCAGAACATTGCCCACCATGTCGCCGGTGAAGTGGAAGGCGTTGTAGGCGCCGTTGATGTTGGCGAGCAGATGGTTCTCCGGCACCATGGTCGGATGGACCCGGGCCTCCACATGCTCGCCGTGGTTGCGGCTGATGGCCAGCAGTTTGATGCGGTAGCCGAACTCCCGCGCAAAGTCGATATCGATCGGCTCGATGCGCGAGATGCCCTCCACCGTGAAATCCCGCAGGTTGACGGGCATGCCGTAGGCCATGGTCATCAGGATGGCCAGCTTGTGGGCCGTGTCGATTCCCTCGATATCGTAGGTGGGGTCGGCCTCGGCAAAGCCCTTGGCCTGGGCGTCCTTCAATACCTCGGCAAACGGGACGCCGTGGTCGGTCATTCGGGTGAGGATGTAGTTGGCCGTGCCGTTCATGATCCCCATCATCGAGATGATCCGGTTGGCGACCAGACCTTCCTTGAGGGCCTTGATCACCGGAATACCGCCGCCAACGCTGGCCTCGAAGCCGACTTCCACATTGGCCCGGGCCGCCGCCTCAAAGATTTCCCGGCCGTGCTGGGAAAGCAGGGCCTTATTGGCAGTCACCACATGCTTGCCGCTGGCGATCGCCTTTAATAGAAAACTCTTGGCTGGCTCGATGCCGCCGATCAGCTCCACCACGATATCGATCTCCGGATCGGCGAAGATCTCCTCGGCATTCCTGGTGAGGGTGACCTTGCCGCCTTGGGCGATATGGTCGGGCAGGGAATCTCGGACGATATCCGCCACACGCTTCAGCCGGATTTCAGCGCCTACCCGTTTTTCAAGGCGGCCGGCCTGGTCGTGCAGAACCTGGGCCAGGCCGCTGCCAACGGTGCCAAAACCAATCAAACCAATTTTTATTTCGGTCATACAAGTGCTCCTGATTAGTCCCTTGGGTATTGCGTGTCAACAGCCCGGTATGCGTAATCGCATGCCTTAGAGCTTATCCATAAATAAAACTTTGGTGCTTGCATCCGGCTTTTGGCCGGATTTAACCGCTCCTCAATCGCAAAATCCTCGCCGTAGCGCTGCTACGACTGCGGTTTTGCTCAATCGTCACGGCAAAATTCGTCGCAAAATCCGGCGCAATCCCTGAAAAGCTTATTTATGGATAAGCTCTTGCTGTTCTGTCTGTCTGGAAAAAGGTAATCAGAAATAACCTCTTTATGCGCCCTTGTCAAAAGATTATGGGAAGCAAGCATCGACCCGCAGGGCGGTTTTCCCGAGAATCACGCCGGCCGTCGCCAGGGGTGTCCCGACCTTTGGCCGGTGATATTTTGTTGGCATTGCATTTCTTTTGGTATATAGTGCCGTGCGAGGCGAAAAATGAATTATGCTTCATTCGCTGTTTTTTGATAAAGAAACGGTATTCAAGCAGGTTAGAGGTGTCGGTTGTCGAGCAATTCTAAAAAAGGAGCAGATCATGAACATCTTGGTTTTCGGACCCAACGGTAGTGGCAAGGGCACCCAGGGTGCCATTGTTCAGAAGAAATACAATGTCCCCCATATCGAATCCGGGGCAATATTCCGCAAGAATATCGGGGGCGGCACTGAGCTTGGCAAAAAGGCCAAGGAATATATTGACCGGGGCGATCTGGTGCCGGACAATATCACCATCCCCATGATTCTCGATCGGCTGCGCGAGGACGACTGCAAGAAAGGCTGGCTGCTGGACGGTTTTCCTCGGAACAAGGTACAGGCCGAGACCCTGGCCAAGGCGTTGAACGATGCCGGAATCAAGCTCGATTACGTGATCGAGATCGTCCTGCCCCGCGAGGTGGCCAAGCTGCGGATCACCGGCCGCAGGCTTTGCGTCAACGACAACAACCATCCCAACCACGTCGCCTTCGACGCCATCAAGCCGGTGGAAAAAGACGGCAAGATCGTTTGCCGGGTGTGCGGCGGCGAGCTGAAGACCAGGGCCGATGATCAGGATGATACGGCCATCGATAAGCGGCACAACATCTATTATGATGAAACCACCGGCACCATGGCGGCGGTGAATTTTTTCAAGGGACTGAAAGGACCGAAGACTATCTCTGTG
>MGTE01000021.1:12087-19096 GCA_001799275.1 Deltaproteobacteria bacterium RIFOXYD12_FULL_57_12 | reverse complement strand
TGGAAGTGTGACGCAGAACGGGTCAAATCTAAGCGATTTCAATACGTTTTGCACGGATTGCCACAACTCCACTAATACAATTTACAGCACCAATCTGGCCAGGAACCTGAGGACAATCGACTGGAACAACGAAAAGCATGGCCAAGGGAATGCCGATGTCTGGATTGATGTGCTGGCGCCCTATTCCTCGGGCGCCGGCGGCCTTGGTTATGTGCTTTCCTGTCTGGATTGTCACGAACCGCATGGATCGACCAATATTTTTTTGCTGAGAAGAGAAGTCAATGGTGCTGTTTTAAGTGGCGCTGTAAGCACGACCCCTAATTTGAGCCGGCTTTGTGAGCGATGCCATTCAAACGGCTGGCAGGCGATGCATCATTCCAATAACGACCGCGCCTATAGTCTTTCGATGTGTGGTGCTTGTCATGGCGGTTATCCGCAGGATTGCGGGCGATGCCATTATCATGGGGCAATATCAGGTTCAGGCGGGATTCAATCGTGCGCTTACGCCCCTGCCGCCCGGCGGACCTTCTGACAGGAGTTTAACCGGCTGGGCTGATTCGGGGAGGCAGGTCGGGACGGTGTCCTGATAACCTGACTAATCAGCTGCGCAACCGTAACTTATCGGTTCGGGTAAGGATTTCTCCTAGCGCTACAGCAGAGCCAATCCCGATCGGGAGCTCCCCATGCCGTTGCCAGTGCAACAGGAGGAGGCCGAGCGTTTCCAGGGCAAATTTTTCGTTTGCGGCGACCGGGCAGAGGGCGCGCCGGCCGACCACACCCCAGATCGCCGGGTCGGTACTTTTGTAAAAGGCAATGGTGGACACCCCGAGAATTCCGGCCAGGTGGCTGACGCCCGAGTCGTTGCCGACATAGATCCGGGCTCCGGTCAGGAGCCCGGCCAGTTCCTCCACATCCGTTGGCCGGGCAAGCCAGTCCACTGTTGATTCGGCCGCGCCGCACGCCCCGTCGGTCGGGCTTCCGCCATCCCTGGCTCGCCCGGCACTAGGGCATCCCTGCCCTTCGGCCGGACCGAGAATAAGACCAACATCGCCGCAGCCGGCCTGCCGGAGCAGATGCGCGGCTTGGCCATAAAATAAAGACGGATAGTTTTTGGCCAGGCTGCCGCTGCCCGGATGAATCAGGCCATACTCATCCGGCCGGGTCGGCAACAGGTCAAACTGCGGGAGCCATCCCGGCGGCTGGTTGCACGGGAAATGCGCACGGACGGCGCGCTCATGATGCTCGGCCGCATGCAGCCGGCCGATCGGCATGGGCGGCACGATCACGACCGGCAGGGAGGCGGTCCGACGCAGAAGGGCGGCTGCGTCTGCGCCGTCGGCAAGCCAAAGGATGGCGCCGGCCGGCTGGCCCAGCGGTGGCGGCAGGAAATGGCCGGAGAACAGATCGAGCAGCCAGGCCGCTTCCGCATCATGAAAAGAGTCAAGCAGCCCGAGCCGCACGGCCAGCCGCTGGTATGCCGGCCGGCCGATGCCGACGAAACTGTACCCCGGCAGGGAGTGGCGAAGGCCGGCCAGGGCCGGCCAGGTAAGCACGAAATCACCCAGGGCGCCCCGGTGGCAGATCAGAATTTTTTTCTGTTCAACGACCATTGGGCGCGGCAGGCGCGGTCGTGCCTTCCAGTCGGTCCACCACCTCAAGAATCATGCTGGCGGTCAGTTGGGAACGCTCGACGGTGCCGACAAAGGAGCCGCTCGCATCGACGACCGGCAGGCTGTTCACCCGCAGGCCATCCATCCGTCTGAGCACATCGCGCTTGCTCTGTTCCCGGGCCACGGCCTGCTCGGCACTGATAAACCCCGGCAGGCGCCGCAGGTCCCGTTGCGCGCTTTCGCCTGACTGATTGAGCCAACTGGCAAAATCCCGGTAGGCCCGTTCCCCCTCGGTGCGGAAATAAACTGCCAGATCCAGGGCATTGTAGACGCCGAACAGCTTGCCATCATTCTTCAGGATGATCAGATACTGCAGAAAGGAGCTCGCGTACAGGGCATCAAAATATTGCTGGGCCGGTCCGTAGTACCCGCCATGCCCGAGCCTGAAGACCAGGGCCTCGGTCTTCTTTTCGACCAGATTCGGTATCTCGTGGACCCCGCCCTTGGCCGACATCTCCAACATGCGCACGACCTCATCCACCCCCGGCGAACCAGACGCCGCCACCTGCTGCTTAATATTCTTCCCGGCCGCTTTAGCAAACAGTTCGGAAAAATCCGCCTTGACGCCAAAGGCGTCCAGCACCTTTAGTTTGCCGTTGGCCAGCAGCACAAGCAGCAGCGGCATGATGATCAAGACCAGATCGACCGTCTTGAGTTCATACTTGTCTCCGAAGCGAGCCCGCATCAGCACCGCGACGAGCAGCAAACCGAGCCCTGCCGCCAGCAGGGCAACCACCTGCCATTTTTCCATGTTTTTTCCTCCTTGGGGCCTGGGCTTTAGCCATCCCTGGCCGTCGGCCCGGCTTCCGCCATCCCTGGCTCGCCCGGCACTAGGGCATCCTGCCCGTCGTTAAATCGGCGGGGCGATGGTAACGATGATCCGCATGTCGGTGGTGGCGCGGACTCCATGCGGTTCCCGGATGTCGGAGATGAGCATCTCGCCGGTTTTGGCCGGTATCGCCACCTCATCCGCGCCCAGAAACTCGCCCTCGCCCTCGATGACCAGGATGCTCAACTGCCCGTCCAGGTCATGGGAGTGGACCGGGAAGGTGAGCCCGGCGCTCAGGTTGAAATTGATGATCCGGAAATCGGCTGAATCGTGTACCAGGAATTTATGCATGTGTTTGGGGTTAAACTCGCGGGTCGTGTTCAGATCGATTTTCTTCATGGCGTGCCTCCTGGGTTGCTTTGTCGCAGTATTGGGAAAATTATCACCCTTGTCCATTCTTTTATTCTCTACCATACCACTCAGCCACTGCGGCGGCCTTGACCTGGATCAACCAGCTTGTTGCCGCCTGATCGCTGGCCAACCTTGTTCGCCAGCATAAATCGAAGTAAAATCCGCAGGTAACACCTGGTTCTCCTTGACAAGTGCAGGCGGCCAATGTAATCAAAGCTCACCTGTCCCCATGCGGGCAACGTGCAAGGAGCATCCCTTTGTTCCCAGAAATGACGGACAACTTGTTGCGCGTTATCAATTTGAGGTGCGCCATGGATTCCCGCAGCAGCAATTTTTCGGTGAAATGGATGCGGCTTGGCATTGTCCTGTTCATCGGCTGGGCCGTCCTCCTGCTTAGTATCGTTGCGCCAGCCGCCGACCGGGAACTTACCTGGACCGGTTGCGACATCACCAAGAAGGCATTCATGGATGAAATTGCCAAGGCGTACAAGCAGAAAACCGGCGTCACCATCAAAATCACCGGCAGCGGCGCCACCAAGGGCATCCGTGCCGTGGCCAGCGGCGCCAGCGATCTGGGCGGTACCTGCCGGCCGTGGCTGCTGGATAGTCAGGGGCTCAAACATCCCGAGGAAAAGGATGCGGAGCTGGTTCATGTGGCCTGGGATGCCCTGGTAGTGATTGTTCATCCGGAAAACCCCATCAACAATATCTCCCAGGAGAATCTCCAGAAAATCTTCACCGGCGAAATCACCTCCTGGAAGAGCCTCGGCGGCCCGGATATGCGCATCGCCCTGATCGAACGGGAGAGTAAGGATTCAGGGGTCGGTCATATGTTCCGGCGTCTAGTTTTTGGCGATCCGGAATACGAGTTCAAAACCGAAGCCATCCATGTTTCATCCTCTAGCCCCCTTGAAAAACTCATTGAACAGACCGTGATTGCCGTTGGCGTCGACGGCGTGAGTTCGGCCCGGAAAAGTGGGGTGAAAATCCTTGCCATCGACAACATTGCGCCCACCAAGGAAAATATCGCCACCGGCCGTTATCCGCTCTTTCGGCCATTGTTTATCACCATCAATAAGCAAGGCGCGCCGGTCGCCCGCCAGGTAATCGACTTCATGCTGAGTCCGGCCGGCCAGGCAATTATCGCGGCCCAGGGCACGGTGAATCTTGAAGAAGGCAAGGCGCTCAAGCCTCTCTGGCTCAAGAAGAAAAATAGTCTTGGTTTCAACGGGCTGCCGCCCGAGGCGGCGGTGCTGAGGCCGTAAGGCAGCACCGGCGGCCACCAGCAGTATTCGCGCAAGGGAGAGCACAGGGATTATGTTCAGCAAACGTCAGAGCAACCAGCCAGGCCGTACGTCGAAACAGGCGGCAACCGTGCTGAGCGGCCTGGGTCGCCGGCTCTTCCTGCTCCTGTTGGCCATCTCGCTTGTGCCGCTGGCCGGCGTCAGCTGGCTGGGCTTCAGAAACGCCCATCACAGCCTGGAGGCCGGGGCCATTCAGGCCATGACCACCACCATCCAGCTCAAGAAAAAATATTTCCAGAATTTTTTTGCCGAACGGCTGAACGATCTGCGGATGCAGTCCGCCCTGACCCCCAACGTCGAACTGCTCGCCGAACTGCGCCAGGCCTACAAGACAAGCCAGCTGCCGGCCGAGGAGTTCGTCCGCTCCTTCGCCTGGGCTCGGATCACCACCACCGCTGGCGCCGACCTGGCCAACTTCCGGCAGGTGCAGGGCTACAAGGACATCCTTCTTATTGATATCGACGGCAACATCCTCTTCAGCGCCAGGGCCGGCGCCGAACTGGGCACCAATATCCTGACCGGGCCGGCCGCGGCTACTGAATTCGGCAAGACCTGCCAGCGGGCGCTGACACTTGATAAACCCCAATGCTCCGACATCGCAATTTATGCGCCGACCGACAACAAACCAGCCCTTTTTCTGGTTCAGGCGGTGACCAATGATTACGACGACAAGATCGGCTTCATGGCCTTTCAGATGGGAATCGAGCCGATCAACGAAATCATGCAGGAACACACGGGGCTGGGTGTTTCCGGGGAGACCTATCTCGTTGGCAGCGATCTGGTTATGCGCTCCGATTCCCGTTTCGAGACCCAACCCACAGTCCTGAGCAAGCAGGTCCAGATGGACTGGAGCGGCCGGTCGACGGCAAGACCGCTGGAGTCAGACGGCACGCCGCCGGCGGCCGATGAAATCGGCGTCTACAAAAATTTCCGGGGCATCCAAGTGCTCGGCGTACACAGCCCGTTGGAGGTTCTGGCAGATCTCGGCGTCAACTGGCAGATGGTCGCTGAGATCTCGGCCGCTGAGGCGCACTCGCCTGCCAGGACCTTGCAGTATAGCGTCCTGGGGCTGGTCGGCATGACAACCCTGTTGGTTTTTTTGCTCGCCTCGGCCGCCACCCGGCGTCTGGTGACCCCGGTGTTGACTCTCTCGCACTGGGCAAAAAAGGTGGCGGCTGGCGACTTGGACAAGCCGGAAATTCCCCAGGCGAAATACGAACTCGCCGAACTGGGCGCCAGTTTCGGGCGGGTGGTGGATTCCTTCCGGTCGGTAGCCCTGGTCTGCGAGTCCATTGCCGTTGGTGATTTTGAGCGGTCGGTCGCCATCAGGGGCGATCACGACCAGCTGGGCCGCGCCGTCAACCAGATGGCGGAAAACCTCCGCGCCGTGGTCCGTCAGGCGGACGCCGTGGCCCAAGGCGATTACAGCACGGAAATAATCCCCCGCTCGCCCAAGGACAGACTCGGCCAGGCCCTGTTCAACATGACCCAGACCCTGAGCAACATGGCTGCCGAGCAGAAAAAACAGCTCTGGCTGCAGTCCGGTCAGACCGACCTGCACGACCGGTTGCAGGGCGAACACACCATCGCCACCCTGGCGCACAATGTTGTCAGCTGTCTGGCCTATATTCTCAAGGTGCAGATCGGGGCGATGTTTCTTTTGCAGAATAACAACCGATTGCGAATGTTTGGCACCTACGCCTATGAAGAAAGCCTGAACATCTCCCGCGAATTCCGCCTGGGAGAAGGCCTGGTCGGCCAGGCGGCCCAGGAAGGCCGGAGCATCGTCATCAACGGCCTGCCGGAAGACTACATCAAGGTCAGCTCCGGCCTAGGCGAGGCCAGCCCCAACAACATCGCGGTGGTGCCATTTTTCTTTGAAAACAAGGTAAAGGGTGTTCTGGAATTCGGTTCCTTTCGTGAATTCACCGATCGGCAGATCGAGTTTCTGGAACTGGTGGCCGAGAGTATCGGGGTGGCGGTCAATACCACCGAGTCCCGGCTGCAGACCGCGCTTTTGTTTGAGCAGAGTAAGAGCCTGGCCGAGGAACTCCAGGTGCAGCAGGAGGAACTGCGCCAGACCAACGAGGAACTCGAGGAACAGACTAGGGCGCTCAAGATATCGGAGGAGCGGCTGCAGAACCAGCAGGAGGAGTTGCGGGTGGCCAACGAGGAGTTGGCCGAACGGACAAAAATCCTTGAAGAGCGGGGCAATGCCATCCAGCAGAAGAATGATGCACTGGAAAACGCCCGCCTCGAGATCGAGAAAAAAGCCAGGGATCTGGAAAACGCCAGCCGTTATAAATCCGAATTTCTCGCCAACATGTCCCACGAACTGCGCACCCCGCTGAACAGCATCCTTATTCTTTCGCAGCTCCTTTCCCAGAACCGGGGCGGCAACCTGACGGAAAAACAACAGGATTACGCCAAAACCATCAATACCTCCGGCGCCGATCTGCTCAACCTGATCAACGAGGTACTCGACCTGGCCAAGATCGAGGCGGGCAAGATGGAGATCCACGTTGCCGCGGTCGATCTTGTCGAACTTACCGAGGGCCTCACCAGGCCATTTAAGGAAATCGCCGCGGGCAAGGGGCTGGAACTGACCGTGGAGCTTGCCCCGGATCTGCCCGCCGCCATTCGGACCGATCCGCTCCGGCTGCAGCAGATCATCAGGAACCTGCTGGCCAATGGCTGCAAATTCACGGAAACGGGTGCCGTTGGCCTTAAGGTTTTCCGGGCTGACCGCGCCCTCGTTCCGCCGGGCTGTTGTCAACACACCGAAAAGATTGTCGCCTTCCAGATCGCCGACACCGGGATCGGCATTGCCCAAGACAAGCAGGCCTTGGTCTTCG
>MGTE01000021.1:10766-12036 GCA_001799275.1 Deltaproteobacteria bacterium RIFOXYD12_FULL_57_12 | reverse complement strand
GCCTCGGCCTCTCCATCTCCAGGGAAATCGCCCAGGCCCTGGGCGGCGAAATCATGGTGGAAAGCGAGGTCGGCCAAGGCAGCAGCTTTACCTTCTATCTGCCGGAGAAGCTTGATGACATTCTGGCGCCACCGCCAAAGGTGGCGGAGCCTGCCCCCAAAGCGGTCGCGGCCGACCGGCCGACTGCCGCCCCCGCCGCGCCGTTTAATCCGGCAGACTTGCCGGCGGCGGCCATCAAGGATGATCGCCGCGATACGGTCAAAGGCGAAAAGATACTTCTGGTCATCGAGGATGATGCGCCATTTTGCCAGGCGCTCTATGACCTCGCTCATGCCCGGGATTTCAAGTGCCTGGTTGCCAGCGACGGCGAAACCGGCCTGCACTTTGCCGATTATTACCGGCCGAGCGCCATTATCCTGGACATCGGTCTGCCGGGCATTGACGGTCACGAGGTCATGGCTCGCCTGAAGGCCAATCCGGCGACCTGCCATATTCCCGTGCATTTTATCTCGGCGGCCGACAACACCCTGGAGACCATGCGGATGGGGGCAATCGGCTATCTGACCAAGCCGGTCAGCAGCGAGGGACTTGACCAGGTCTTCGGCAAGATAGAAGACCTGCTGGCCAATCCGGTCAAAAAACTGCTGATCGTCGAGGATGACGCGACCCTGCGGAAAAGCATCATTGAGCTCATCGGCAATTCGGACGTGGTGACCACCGACGTGGAAAGTGGCAGCGACGCCTTGGCTTTGCTGGAAAAAGAGACATTCGACTGCATGATTCTCGATCTCGGCCTCAAGGACATGTCCGGCTTTGATCTGCTGGCCAAAATCCGCAACGATCCGCGCATCTCCAAACTGCCCATTGTCATCTACACAGCCAGGGAACTGAGCCGCCAGGAAGACGCCGAACTCCAGAAATATGCTGAAAGCATCATCATAAAAGGCGCCCGTTCGCCAGAGCGGCTCCTGGCGGAGACCACGCTCTTCCTGCACCGGGTGGAGGCCAACCTCCCCGAGGAGAAACGGCGGATGCTCCGGATGGTCCACGACAAGGGCGCCCTGTTCAAAGACAAAAAAATCCTGGTGGTCGACGACGACATGCGCAATGTCTTTGCCCTGTCAAGCGTGCTTGAGGATAAGGGCCTGGACATCATCGGCGCCCGCAACGGCAGGGAAGCCCTGGAGCAGCTCGACAAGCAGCCGGACATCGACCTGGTGCTCATGGACATCATGATGCCGGAAATGGACGGCTACCAGGCCATGGCCGC
>MGTE01000021.1:10363-10747 GCA_001799275.1 Deltaproteobacteria bacterium RIFOXYD12_FULL_57_12 | reverse complement strand
TTCCGGACCCTGCCGATCATCGCCCTCACCGCCAAGGCCATGAAGGGCGACCGGAGCAAATGCATCGAGGCCGGCGCCAACGACTACCTGGCCAAACCGTTTGACACGGACAGGCTGCTTTCGCTCCTGCGCGTCTGGCTGCACAAATGAAGTAAGCGTTCAGCAGCACCACATCTGCTTTGGCATCGGCCTGCCCGCATACCTGGTGTATAGCGGACAGGCCTCTTTCTCGCATCTGCGGCACTGCTGAACGCTTACTGTTCGAGGGTTACAATACGTATTTCGCATACTCGATGAACGGTTATCAAATGAACAACGAAGCCCCGCCGGAAAAGGTCAACGAAGACATCGAGATCCGCCTGCTGCTCGAGGCGATTTTTCTGA
>MGTE01000021.1:9145-10252 GCA_001799275.1 Deltaproteobacteria bacterium RIFOXYD12_FULL_57_12 | reverse complement strand
TGGAGGACCATTTCTTTTTTGAGCAGATCCTTCTTGATCTCTCCATCAGCGTCACCGAGATGTTCCGCGATCCCGGTTTTTATCTGGCGGTCAGGAACGAGGTCATCCCCCTGCTCAAAACCTATCCGTTTCTCAAGATATGGCATGCGGGGTGCGCGACCGGCGAGGAAGTCTACTCCATGGCCATTCTGCTCAAGGAGGAAGGCCTTTACAACCGAGCCCAGATCTACGCCACGGACTTCAACGAAATCATCCTGCAGAAGGCCAGGGAGGCCATCTATCCCCTTGAGGCGATCAAAACCTATACGGAAAATTATCAGAAGGCCGGCGGCCAGCGGTCGTTTGCCGATTACTACACGGCGGACGACGATTCGGTAATCCTTGACCAGACACTGAAGGAAAAGATCATCTTCGCGGATCACAATCTGGTGACGGACGGGGTGTTCGGCGAGATGCACCTCATCATCTGCCGGAATGTCCTCATCTATTTCAACCGGGAACTGCAAGGCCACGCCATCAAGCTCTTCTTCGACAGCCTGTGCCCCGGTGGATTTCTCTGCCTGGGAACCAAGGAGTCGCTGCGCTTTTCAGGCCACGAACATCTTTTTGTCCCGGTGGCCAAGGAGGTTAGAATATTCCAGAGAAAAATGCTTATGGCCTGAGGAAACAGATCGACCGGGGCGGATTTTTTTCGTTGGCGTTGTTCTCCTTTTTCCGCTAGATAAGTGTACTGTCATGGGGGGGGAAAAATCACAAGAACAAAAAGGCCGGCGATACGATGCGGTCGTCATCGGCGTTTCGGCCGGCGGGCTGGCGGCGCTCCGCGAGGTCCTGCCGGCCCTGGCCCCGGATTTCCCGATACCGGTGCTGGTTGTCCAGCACATGAGCCGCCTGGCGGAAGCCCACCTGAGCAGGCTGCTGGACGAAGTCTGCCAGCTACGGGTCAAAGAGGCTGAAGACAAAGAGCCGGGCACGGCCGGGGTGGTTTACATTGCCCCGGCCAACTACCATCTGCTGGTTGAAGACGACGGCTCCCTGGCTCTTTCTCTGGAAGAACGGGTCAATTATGCCCGGCCCGCCGTGGATGTACTCTTCGAGGCGGCCGCC
>MGTE01000021.1:7538-9101 GCA_001799275.1 Deltaproteobacteria bacterium RIFOXYD12_FULL_57_12 | reverse complement strand
CAGGGCGGCGATTGCCGCGAGCCGGGTGGATTATATCCTGCCGCTTACGGAAATCGGCCCGCTGTTAAACTCCTTAGCCGACGGACGGCGTACCTGATGCCAGAAAAAATCAACATCCTCATCGTCGATGACCGGCCGGTAAACCTCCTTGTCCTGGAAGGGCTGCTCGACAGCCCCGAACTGAACATCATCAAGGCCTTCTCCGGCAACGAGGCCCTTGGCCTCATGCTCGAACATGACTTCGCCCTGGTACTCCTTGATGTCCAGATGCCGGAAATGGACGGTTTCGAGACCGCGCAGTTGATGCGGGGGCGAAAGGAAACCCGCCATGTGCCGATCATCTTCATCACCGCGATCAGCAAAGAGCAGAAGCACATCTTCAAGGGGTATGAATCCGGCGCGGTCGATTATTTGTTCAAGCCCATCGAGCCGGAGATCTTAAAATCTAAGGTGGCCATCTTCCTCGAACTGCATCGCCAGAAAAAGCTCCTGAAAGAACAGGCCATGCTGCTTGATTTCAAGGTGCAGGAACTGCTGGAGACCAAGCACCAGCTTGAACAGGCTAACAGCCTGTTGGAAAAGCTCTCGGTTCTTGACGGGCTGACCGGCATTGCCAACCGCCGGCGGTTTGACACCTTTCTTGATCTGGAATGGCGCCGGGCCCTACGCGAAGGCAAGCCGCTCTCGCTGATCATGGCCGATATCGATTATTTCAAGGACTTCAATGACCTCTATGGCCACCAGGCCGGCGATGAGTGCCTTAGAAAAGTGGCCGCCACCATGAGCGACGCCCTGATGCGGCCCACCGATCTTCTGGCCCGTTACGGCGGCGAAGAGTTTGCCGCGGTCCTGCCCGAAACCTCTGATGAAGGCGTGTACCATATCGCGACGCTCCTCAAGGAAAGTGTGGAAAATCTGGTCATTCCCCACGCCGCCTCAACCAATGTGGACCATGTGACCATCAGCCTGGGAACCTGTACCATCGTGCCTGTTAAGGACACGCAGCCGAACATCCTGATCGAGACAGCCGACCAGGCCCTCTACCAGGCCAAGCAGGCAGGCCGCAACCGGATCGTCAGCCTCAGCCGCTGACCTGCCCGGTCAAGCCGACATCAGGGGTCATCGGCCCGGAAGGTCCGTTCCCGGCTGACTGCCGGCCCGAGTTCCCGTCGCAAGCGCCGCTTGAGCAGCAGGCGGTGCAGGTAGGTAAAGGGCGATTTGGCTACCTTTGCCCGGCCGGCCAGGGTGGCGGCCGGCGCCAGGAGCAGATCGAGCAGATGGGCGGTTGCCGCAATCCGGCCCAGATAGTTGGCGCAGCCGGCGCAGTAGGGGATGAGCCGCTGGCCGCCCACCTCCGGCCGCCGGCGCTCTCCCCAGGCTCGGGCCAGTTCCGGGGCCACGAAGCCGACCCCGCCCCCCTCGCCGCAGCAGAAAGTCTTTTGGCCATGGTGCTTCATCTCGACGACCTCAACCTGCCGAGTCCGCAGCAGCTGGCGGACCGCCGCCTGGATTGCCGCTCGATCCCTGGCCACGCAGGAATCCTGGATCGTCACCGTTGCAGCG
>MGTE01000021.1:264-7507 GCA_001799275.1 Deltaproteobacteria bacterium RIFOXYD12_FULL_57_12 | reverse complement strand
TCTCCAGCAGGACTTCATACACGCTCTCCACGGCAAGCCCGGCGCCGTATGCCGCAAAAATCTCGTAACAGCTCGGACAGGCGACCAGGACTCGTTTAATCCCCTGGGCGAGGAGATAGCCGCGCATCTCGTTGAACATGGCATCAAAGTACCGGCTCCGGCCCAGATCGTGAGAGGGCTTGGTGCAGCAGTCCAGCACGATGCCCAGGGCCGGAATCTGGCGCTGTAGATGACGAAACAGTTCGATTACTCGGTTAGGTCGGCTGCCGGCCAGGGCGCAGCCTGGGAACAACACTGTATGGCAGCCGACGGGCAGGCCGTAGTAGGAAAAAAGCCGCGAGGTGCCGCGCCGTTCATAATTCCGCAGCGCGACATGACTGGCCAGCTTCCCCTGCCGGCGGTCAACTGTCTCCCGCCGCATCTCCAGAAACATGGCGGCCGGATCGAGGCGTACCGGACAGACCGCGGCGCATAGCCGGCAGAGACTGCAGGCAAAGGCAAGTTCCTGGGAAGCCGCCGTGGCCGGCTGGTACTGCTCGGCGATCCGCTTGGGCGTCCCGTGCCGCTGCAGAAAAGCGCACTCCCGGACACAGAGTTGGCATTCGATGCACTCCTCGGATATTTTGCGCAGTTCCCGGGCAAGGGGCTGCCGGCCGCAATCTGTCATTATAACAAGTTGTTCATATTGTTTTTGACAGGCACTAGAGACGCCTGAGGGAATAAAAACCTTTCAGGAGAAGCAGCAGCCACGGTGTGGCGTGCAGAAGCAGATCAAACCAGTCAAGGGGGCGCACCAGCCGGCCGCGGGCGAGCATCTGCAGTTTTTCGAAAAGATGGGGCGGCGTAAAGGGCGCCAGGCCAAGCGTGAAACAGGCAACAAGCAAGAGAGCCCAGGGAAGGCTGTCCAGAAATTTTTCCATAGTGCCTCCTAAATGGGGTTTACTGTCGTAGTTGCCAGAGCGCGTGGATATTCGCTGAATAATAACCCGTCCGGCGCCTTGGGGATATAGTGATTCATCAAGATTTTGTCAATGAGCGGCCGCGGAAATCATGGCCCGCCTGGCCAAAAGCCGCGGCCAAAACGCCGCTTGAAAAAGACGGGAAAAGAGGCTAAATAGAACGGTTTCAACCGCCACCTGCATGAATAGTAAAGATAAGAAAGGAAAATGGCAATGAACGAATCATTCGATCTTCTGACCCCGGCCCGTTGTTGTCTTATGGTCATCGACCCGCAGGAACGGCTCATGGTCGCCATCCACAAAGCGGAGCGGGTCGTCCGCAACACGCGTCTGCTGATCCACTGTGCCCGGGCCGTGGGGATGGCCATTGTCGCCACCACCCAGTACCGGAAAGGACTGGGACCGTTCGTGCCGGAGCTTGCCGAACTGCTGCAGGGCGAGCCCTGCGCCGACAAGACCGAATTCAACGCCATGGCCAATCCGGCCGTGCAGCAGATGCTGACCCGCCTGCCCCCCGCGGTTGACACCTTCATCCTGGCCGGCGCCGAAACCCATATCTGCATCTACCAGACCGCCATGGGCATTCGCCAGGCCGGCCTGACGCCGTGGATTGTCGCTGATGCCATCTCCTCCAGGCATGAAAGAAACGCCGAGCTGGCACTGGATCGGATGCGGTCGCTGGGCATGGCGGTCGGCCCGACGGAAATGGCGGTCTACGAACTGCTGTATAGGGCCGGCACCCCGGCCTTCAAGGCCATGCTTCCCCATTTGAAATAAGGGCCCGAGTGGCTCTTCATCACTAACCTTACCGCAAACTGGAAATAGAACATGACAGGTAATGAAATTCGCGCCCTTTTTCTGAAATACTTCGCCGAGCAGGGCCATACCATTGTTGACAGCTCCCCCCTAGTCCCGCAGGATGATCCCACCCTGCTCTTTACCAACGCCGGTATGGTACAGTTCAAACAGATCTTCACCGGCGAGGAGAAGCAGCCCTTTGTGCGGGCCGCCACCTGCCAGCGCTGTGTCCGGGCCGGCGGCAAGCACAACGATCTGGAGAATGTCGGTCATACGGCGCGGCACCATACCTTTTTCGAGATGCTCGGCAATTTTTCTTTTGGCGATTATTTCAAGACGGAGGCCATCCACTTTGCTTGGGACTTCCTTACCAAGGTGTTGGGCCTGCCGCCGACCAGGCTCTGGGTTTCGGTCTTCAAGGATGACGACGAGGCGTATGATCTGTGGGAGCAGATCGATGATCTGCCGCCCGGCCGGCTCATCAGGCTGGGCGAGAAGGACAACTTTTGGGCCATGGGTGACACCGGCCCCTGCGGCCCCTGCTCCGAGATCCATATCGACCAGGGTCCGGAGGTGGGCTGCGGCCGGCCGGACTGCCGGGTCGGCTGCGACTGCGACCGTTTTCTGGAGCTGTGGAACCTGGTGTTCATGCAGTTCTATCGAGACACCGACGGCCAACTGACGCCGCTGCCCAAGCCCAGCATTGACACGGGCATGGGCCTGGAACGGATCTCGGCGGTCATGCAGGGTAAGCATACCAATTATGACGCCGATCTCTTCAGCGGCCTTATCGCCCGAATTGCCGCCCTGACCGGTAAATCGTACGGCGCCGACAACAGCCACGATACCGCCATGCGGGTCATTGCCGACCACAGTCGGGCGATCGCCTTTCTGGTGGCCGACGGCGTCCTGCCTTCCAACGAGGGCCGCGGCTACGTGCTCAGGCGGATCATGCGCCGGGCCGTTCGTTTTGGCCGCGCTCTCGGCCTCGAACAGAGCTTTCTGGCCGAGGTGACCGCTTTGGTCGTCGACCAGATGCAGAAGGCCTACCCCCACCTGCAGAGCGGCGCCCAGCTGCTTGCCAAGGTGACCCGCAACGAGGAGGAGCGGTTCCGGGAGACCCTGGACAACGGCCTGGCCCTGCTCAACAGTGAACTGGCCAGACTCAACAGGGCAGGAGAAAAACGGCTGGACGGCGAGTTCATTTTCAAGCTTTACGACACCTACGGCTTCCCGCTTGACATCGTTCGGGACGTGGCCCAGGAGCAGGGGATGACCGTGGACGAGGCGGGTTTTGCCGAGGCCATGGATGTGCAGCGTCAACGCTCGAAAAAATCCTGGAAAGAGGGCGGTCAGGCCGCCATGGCCAAGGGCATCCGCGCCTTGATGGCCGACGGCCACAAGGCGCGGTTCATCGGCTATGAATCCCGGCGCGCCGTCTCGACGATCACCGGCCTGGTGGACGAACACGGCGAGGCGGTCAGCATTGCTAGCCAGGGCGATCAGGTTTCAGTCTTCTGTCCGGAAACCCCTTTCTACGCCGAGGCCGGCGGTCAGATTGGCGATCGGGGCGAGATCATCGGACCGGCTGGCCGCGGCCGGGTAAAAGAGACGATCACGGTCGGTGATGGTCTTATCCTGCACGAGACGGAAATCATCACCGGCACCCTGGCTTGCGGCGAAGCAGTGGAACTGGCCGTGGCCGAAGGCCGGCGGCAGCGGATCGCTTGCAACCATACGGCCACCCACCTCCTGCAGGCCGCCCTCAAGGCAGTACTCGGCGACCATGTCAAACAGGCCGGCTCTCTGGTTACCGCGGACCGGCTGCGTTTCGATTTCACCCATTTCTCACCGGTCAATCCGGTGGAACTCAAGGAGATCGAGTTGCGGGCCAACCGCGAAATCCGCACCGACCTTCAGGTGGCGACCGAGGTGCAGGACCGGGAGGCGGCGCTGCAGAGTGGCGCCACGGCGTTGTTCGGCGAAAAATACGAGACGTCCGTCCGGGTGGTTTCCCTGGGCGACTTCAGCCGCGAACTGTGCGGCGGCACGCATGTAGCCAGGAGCGGCGAGATCGGTCTGCTCAAGATCGTGACCGAAACCGGCATCGCCGCCGGCATCCGCCGGATCGAGGCCTTGACCGGCGAGGCGGCGCTTGCGCACTACCAGGCCGCGGTCGGCGAGCTGGAAACCCTGGCAGGTCTGATCAAATCACCGGTGGATGAACTGCGGGGCAAATTCGTCAAGATCCTGGCCCGCCAGAAGGATATGGAAAAAGAGGTCAGCCGGCTCACGGCCAAGCTGGCCACCGGCGACCTTGACGGACTGCTCGCCAGGGCCGCCATGGTTGGCGATATCAAGGTGCTTGCCGTTGATATCCCCCTGGATTCGCCGAAAACACTGCGGGAGGTGGGCGACCGCCTCCGCGATCGGTTGACCTCCGGCGTGGTGGCCCTTGGCGGTGTCCACCAGGATAAAGCCGCCCTTCTGGTCATGGTTACCAAGGATCTCGTTGGTCGGTTGCATGCCGGTGACCTCATCAGAGAAATGGCCGGCCTAGTAGGCGGCAAGGGCGGTGGCCGGCCCGATATGGCTCAGGCCGGCGGCCCGCAGGCCGACAAACTTCGCGCCGCCCTGGATGCGGTCCCGGCAATTATCAGGGCGCAACTGGCAGGATAATATCCGTCGGCCGTGGGTGTCGGTCGGTCATTGCTCAGGGGCTTGAAAAACCGATGGCCCGGCGCCTTCTTGTCGGTCCTCTGGAAAATTTATTGATAAAAAAAGTTGACAGCCCCCAAAGGATACATTAGATAAGCACGATAACTCATGAACGAGCATTCATTCATGAGCGAAAGAGCTCCTGATAGCAAGCAATTACCGGTGAACAGTCAACATAAGCGCCAAAGGGTAGAGGGCACCGGGCTGATAAAGCGACTTTTTTGAGCAACATAAGATTTTTTACAGTGAACAGAACGGAGGGGTAGCGAAAGGATGATTACAATAGACATCACTCTGGTAATCCACATTATCAACATCCTCTTTCTCATCGGCATTCTAAATGCGGTGCTGTATAAGCCGGTTCGGACCGTTCTCGCCCAGCGCCAGGAAAGTCTGAACGGGCTTGCCAAGGAAATCGACACGCTTGCCAACAACGCCAAGCTCCGGCAGGAGGAAATCACCAAAAAGCTCAATGACGCCCGCATCAAGGCAAAGGCCGTGACCGATGAGGCCAAGGGTAGCGCCCAGACGGCCGGTGCAGAAGTGCTAGCGGCAATCCGCAAGGAGGCGGCAAGCACCAAGACGACGCAACTTGCGGAAATTCAGAAACAGCTTGCCGGGGCCAGAGAAACGCTGAAGGGACAGATCGACGGATTTGCCGCCGAGATGGCCGCGAAAATATTGGGGAGGTCGCTCTAACCATGGACAAGCATGTTAAATTCTTAAAATTCCGGGGCATAGCCCTGGCTGCCATCTTTGTGCTGGTAACCGCTGGCGTGGCCTGCGCGTCCGGCGGCGAAGGCGGTCATGGCGGCGGCGGGATTCCGGCCGCAAAATGGTGGGATCTCCTCTGGCGGACCCTGAACTTCGCTGCCTTGCTCGTCATTCTGATTAAATTCCTGGCCAAACCGCTTGCCAATGCCCTCAAGGGCAGACAGATGGCCATCCGGGACCATTTCTCCGATCTGGAAGCCAGAAAAGCGGAAGCCGAGAGAACATATCGGGGCTTTGAGGAAAAACTTGCCAAGATTGAACTTGAAGTGAACGAAATCATCGCCAATGCCAAGGCCTATGGTGAGACCGAAAAACAGCGGATCATTGATGAGGCCAACCGCGCGGCGGCCGACATCAAGCGCCAGACCGAGAAGGCTCTGGAGCATGAGCTGGCCCTAGCCAAACTGCATCTGCGCGAAGATGTCGCCAATCAGGCCGTCCGCATGGCCGAAGAGTTGATCAAGAAAAACCTGAAAGAAGAAGACCAGGTCAAATTGATCGAAAATTACCTTGAAAAGGTGGGTACGGTACAGTGAGACAGACGATCTTAGCCAAACGGTATGCCAAGGCGCTCTTTGCGGTAGGCAAGGAGGAAGGCAAGAATCAGGGGTACAGTCAGGCGCTGAACGAGTTGAAGTCGCTTTGCGCCAGCCAGCCGGGGATCATGGACGCGCTGACCAACCGTCTCTATCCCCATGAGCTGCGCAGCAAGGTCATGGCATCATTGATCGGTGCCCTGCAATGCGAACAGATCATGTCCAATTTTCTCAATTTGCTGGTTCAGAAGAAACGGACCAACATCCTGCCTGAAATCGCCGATGTCTTTCAGCAGATGGTGGACGCCGACCAGAATATCAGCCGCGGCACGGTGATCACGGCCACGGTCCTGAACGATGCGTTGAAAAGCAAGGTGCAAACCACTCTTGAAAAGATTACAGGGAAAAAGGTGCTCATCGAGACCTTGGTAGATCCCTCGATCATCGGCGGTCTTATTGCCAAAATCGGGGACCTGGTTATTGACGGGAGCATCAAAAGGCAACTGACGGGTTTAAATGAATCCATTAAGGGGAGTGAATAGGCAAAATGCAGATCAAAGCCGAAGAAATCAGTCAAATTATCAAGGGGCAGATCAAGGAGTACGAAAGCAAGGTTGATCTGAGTGAAACCGGGACGGTTATCTCGGTGGGTGACGGTATCGCGCGCGTGCATGGCGTTGAGAAATGCATGGCCATGGAACTCCTTGAGTTCCCTGGCGGCATCCTCGGCCTCGCTCTGAACCTGGAGGCGGACAACGTCGGTTGCGCGATCCTTGGTGACGTAGAGCACATCAAGGAGGGTGACACGGTCAAACGTACCGGCAGGATCGCCGAGGTGCCGGTCGGCCCCGAGATGGAAGGGCGGGTCGTGGACGCCGTTGGTGCGCCCATTGACGGCCAGGGCCCCCTTAACGCCAAACACTTCAGCAAGATTGAGGTGCTCGCGCCCGGCGTTATCGCCAGGAAGGGCGTGCATGAGCCCTGCTATACCGGCGCCAAGGCGGTGGACGCCATGACTCCGGTGGGCCGTGGCCAGCGCGAACTGATCATCGGCGACCGCCAGATTGGCAAGACCTCCCTCTGCGTTGACGCAATCATCGCCCAGAAGAATACCGATGTGCACTGTATTTATGTGGCCATTGGCCAGAAGAAATCCACCGTCGCCCTGGTGGTCGAGGCCCTCCGGAAGCATGGCGCCATGGGATACACCACGGTGGTTGCCGCCTGCGCCTCTGATCCGGCGCCTATGCAGTACGTCGCCGCCTATGCCGGTTGCTCCATGGGCGAATACTTCCGGGACAACGGCCAGCATGCCCTGATCATCTATGACGATCTTTCCAAGCAGGCCGTTGCCTATCGGCAGCTTTCACTGCTGCTCCGCCGGCCGCCGGGACGTGAAGCCTTCCCGGGCGACATCTTCTTCAACCACTCGCGGCTGCTGGAGCGCGCCTCCAAGGT
>MGTE01000021.1:0-164 GCA_001799275.1 Deltaproteobacteria bacterium RIFOXYD12_FULL_57_12 | reverse complement strand
GAGACGGCCACGACGGCGGAGTTGAGGAGCTGCCGGCCGAAGAGCCACGTGCCGTCCTTCGACGAGCCGACGACGTCGGTGAAGTTCGCCAGCGTGGGATCGTCGGGGATGGGCGAGGCGGACAGCGCCAGGCCGCCCGAGGACGAGAGGGCCGTGCGCACGAC
>MGTE01000020.1:10695-13117 GCA_001799275.1 Deltaproteobacteria bacterium RIFOXYD12_FULL_57_12 | reverse complement strand
TGCCGTCCTCCGTGTGTTCGAAGACGCTGTAACCGAAGCCGTGGCGGCTGACGTAATGCATCGCGCCCCGGCACGGCAACGGCGCAGGTGACCAGAACAGGCCGCTCTCTTCGTCGCGCAGGTAAAAAGCCTCGCCGCTGGCATCGCTGACCGGGTCGTTGTGCCAGGGAGTGAGGCGGAACTCGTGCGCATTCTCGCTCCAGGTGTAAGCGCCGCCGCTTTCGGAAATCACCGTTCCGAAGTGCGGGTTGGCGATCACGTTGACCCAGGGCGCCGGCGTCACCTGTCCGTGCGTGGTCGTGATGATGTACTCGCGGCCATCGTGGGTGAATCCTCCAAACCCGTTGAAATACAAAAGATCGCTGAGCGGTGTGGCTGCGGCAGTCGTGGGTTTTGCGCGCAGATTTCGGGTCTGCGCCAGGCGCGGCACCGGCGGCGGCGTAATACTGCGCCGGCTGGTCTGGTCCGCAAGAGAGCCGAGGCTGTCGGTGATGATTGCGCGAGCGACTGTCTGCACCAGGATGCGGTCCTCGACCGAAATCTGTTCCACCGACCTGACGAAAATGCCGCCCGGCTTTTCCGATGCGGTTTTTTCGACGCCCGCGGCGATGAGTCCCATAATTTGCTCGTGCAGTAGTTGCCGGTAGCCGGCGTGGTCTTCGTTCCAGATCACCAGGTCCACCGCCAGCCCTTTGAGACGCCAGTAGGCATGAGCCTGTACGAGCTGGCGCACCAGTTCGATATTCGTCGGGTCTGCGATCTGCAACAGCACGATCGGGAGGTCGCCGGAAATGGCGTAGCCCCAGAGGCCGGATTGCCCGCGGCGGTTCGCGATGATCAGGCCCGGGTCGGCGCGCAGCGCTGCATTGGCGTAGACCACGGAGCCGGCGAGGCGTCCGTAGAGTTGCGCATCGGCCTCACGAGCGTTGATCTGCCGCAGGAGCACCTGGTTGTGCGTCCAGGCGAGATCGAAGACGCGATCCGCGAGATACCGGTCCTGGTATTTCTCCACGAGGCCCAGGCAGACATCACGGGATTCCCCGGCGCCGGTGACAATATTTATCGTGGCCGACGCGTCCGGATCGAGAATCATCCGGTACCGGATGGCGACAATCGGATCGAGCACTGAGCCCGCGCTGCCCGAAAGCGCGGCCGACCCGGCACGTTGTCCTGACGCGGGCGAGCCGCTCAGGGCTTGCGGGTCGGCAACCGTGTTGCCGCGACCGATGAACCGCAGGCGATCGGTTTCATAGGAGACTTCGCCGGCTTCCACACCGGGGACGGCCATCATATGGAACATCCACGGCGAATGCTCATCGAGGGAGCGGGGGCGGCGGGTGCAGAGAATCGCCTGCCGCGTCTCGAGGATTTCGGTCTGGACAAAAAGATTGCTGAAGGCGGGATGCAGCGCGTCCGCGGCCGGCGGTGCCAGCACGACTTCCGCGTAACTCGTGACCTCGATCTCCCGGCGTGTCCGGCCGCGGTTGGTGATCGTGATCCGGCGCAGTTCGATATCGTCCTCGGGAGAAACGGCGATCTCGGTGTGGGTTTCGAAGTCGCGGTCCCGGCGGCGAAACTCGGCGCGGCCTTCCGAGAAGATCGCCTCATACTCCTTCGAGCGTTTAAGCGCCGGCTGATACGCGGTTGACCAGAACTCGCCGCTCGCTGTCTCACGGATATAACAAAACGTGCCCCAGTTGTCGCAGGTGCTGTCTTCGCGCCAGCGCGTGATTGCGATGTCCTTCCAGCGGCTGTACCCGCCGCCGGCGTTCGTGATCATCACATGGTATCTGCCGTTCGACAACAACTGCACCTGGGGAAACGGCGTGTCCGGGCTGTTAAAAGAGCGCACGGCGGTCTCGGCGCCAGAGGAAGCCGTACGTGATTCGGAGAGGTCGGCGGTCTGCGCATAGAATCCCGTAGCCCTTGGCACACGCTCCTGGAGTAGAAGCATGGTTGCCTGAAACAAGGGGTCCGACTCGAATCGTTTCTGCATGGGACGGTCCAAAAGCAGATAGGCCAGGGAGAGAAAGCTCATGCCCTGATGATGGGCCATGAAGGACCGGATCACAGCGCTCGCTTGTCGGCCCGGCAGACGTGAAGGGGTGTAATCGATTGCTTCATAGAAGCCGAATCTTCCCTCATACCCTTCCGCGGCGAGCCGTTGCAGGTTCAGGCACGCCTCCTCGGGCGCCACCATCAGCGCCAGCGCCGAGGCATAGGGTGCAATGACCAGATCGTCGGCAAGCCCGCGCTTGAGTCCCAGGCCGGGTACGCCGAAGGCGCGGTACTGGTAGTTGAGATGGGCGTCAATCGTGTTGTAGCCGGATTCCGAAATGCCCCAGGCTACCCCGCGTTTCCGCCCATACTCGATCTGCCTGGCCACCGCCACCTTGCAGGTCTCATCGAGCAGCGTCCGCTC
>MGTE01000020.1:10203-10612 GCA_001799275.1 Deltaproteobacteria bacterium RIFOXYD12_FULL_57_12 | reverse complement strand
GGCAAACCAACTCTCCTGCGGTAACTGTCCCTGCGCAATCGCCACGAAACTGCAAAGTCTCGCCTCCGAGGCCAGCAGGTCGTAGTAACTGGGGTCCAGCCTGCGACTGTCGACGTTGTAGCCGATGGCCAGCAAATGACTCGCCTTGTCGAACAGGAAGTCATACTGCATTTGGCTGAGTCCGCCGGTTTGCAACACGAGCTTTTCGATAGCCGTAATCCGCTCAGCGGCAAGGTCGCTTCCCATGTGTGCCAGTTCGCGCAGCGTCGGTATCGCATCAATGCCGCGCATGGCCGCCGGCGCTAGCAGCGTCAACTCATCGAGTGCGGCCCGGCATTGCCCGATAAAGGCGCGCAACCACCATACTATCTGATTCTCTGACTGATTCCTCGAACCGACAGCCGAACGA
>MGTE01000020.1:7933-10195 GCA_001799275.1 Deltaproteobacteria bacterium RIFOXYD12_FULL_57_12 | reverse complement strand
CGAGGCGTTCAAGACAGGGCCGCGCAGCCGTGAGTGTAGCCGGTTGAAAATTGCACGCGGCTTCCAGTTCCTTCTCCAGTTGCGCGAGCAAGACGGAGACGTAACCTTTAAGGCCTGCTTCGGCCACGGCGTCCAGGAAAACCCTTAGTGTATCGCGGAGCCCGTCAATGACTCGCGGACTCAGAATCTTTTGCTCGGGCAGCGCAAGCAGACCCTGCCGCAACGTCAGCAGATGGCCTGCAAGGTTGCCGCTGTCCACGGTGGAAACGTATTTGGGCAGCAGCGGCTTCAGAGTCTGCGTGTCGTACCAGTTGTAGAAATGGCCCTGATAACGCTCCAGCGCTTCCATTGTGGAGAGAGCATTCGCCGTGCGTTCGATGAGTTGCCGCGTCGAAATGTAGCCAAAGTCATATGCTGATAAATTCGCTAACAGCGCAAGTCCCATGTTGGTCGGCGACGTGCGGTGCGCAACGACCGGCGCTGGGTGTTCCTGATAGTTATCAGGCGGCAGCCAATGCTCTTCACGGCCGACGAAGGTCTCGAAAAAGGCCCAGGTCTTGCGGGAAAGCTTTTGGAGAAAAACAGTCTGGTCGGACGTTAGCCTTGCTTCGTTGCGGGCAAGCGGCTGACTGATCCACCAGGCGATAACGGGTGAGGCCATCCAGAGCAACAGGATGGGCGCAGCCGTCCCCAGGGCAGCGGGACTGAAAAGAAACTGATAGATTGTCGCGGCAACGGCAAGAAAGGGGGCGAACCACATCGTCCGGCAGACGCTGGCGAAACTACCCAGACGGGAGCTGCTGGTATGATTATCCGGGCCGCCGGACGGACTCCATTCGAGGAGTCGCCTGTGCGTGACCAGCATTCGCCAAGTCGTGCGCAGAATCGCATCCAGACTGAAAAACGCCTCGTACGGGAGACAGGCAAGCGTAAAGACAACTTGAACAAGACGCCTGGCAGTGGTGTGACCCACTGCGGCGAGATGCTGGCCGAAAAGCAGATCGGCCGGCTTCTTAAGCAGCTCCAGAACAGAGGAGATCAAAGTAGAAAGAAAAATAATCCCGATCATTGACAAGGTCCAGAACCATGGCGATGACAGGACTGTCCAACCCAGCAGCAGGAGAAGCGTCAATGCCGAAGGCGCGAGGCTGCGGCGAAGATTGTCGAAGAGCTTCCAGCGGGACAGCAGCGAGAGAGGATTTTTTTGGCGCCGCCCATTGGCGCCGGGTACTCCGGGCAGCAGCCAGCGCAGAAGCTGCCAATCCCCGCGGATCCAACGGTGCCGGCGGCTCACGTCCGCGCTGTAGCGGCATGGATACTCCTCGAACAGCATTACATCACTCAACAGCCCGGCGCGTGCGTAACAGCCTTCGATAAGATCGTGGCTGAGAATCCGGTTTTCGGGAAAACATCCGTTAAGCGCCAGTTCGAAGGCGTCGACCTCATAAATTCCCTTGCCGATAAAAGAGCCTTCAAGGAAGATGTCCTGGTAAACATCCGAGACCGCGCGCGTGTACGGGTCAATACCCGGATCACTCCCGTGCATGCGGGCATATCGCGAGCGATTTGTGCCCGGCAGACTCACCCCGACACGCGGCTGCAAGATGCCGTACCCGGCAACAACGCGCTGCCTTCCTGCATCATAATGCGGACGATGCAGCGGGTGGGCCATGGCTCCCACAAGCTGGCGTGCCGAATCACGCGGCAACTCTGTATCCGTGTCAAGGGTGATCACATATTTGACGTTCGATAGTACCCCGGTATCACCGACGATGAGCGCAAAACACCCTCCTGCCCCGCCACGCAAGAAGGCATTCAATTCCGCGAGTTTTCCCCGCTTGCGCTCATAACCCATCCAAATCCGCTCCTGAGGATTCCATCGTCGCGGGCGGTGGAACAGGAAAAACGTATCGCCTTCCGTATTCCTGTACTTTTCATTCAGTTCTTCGATTCTCTGCTGGGCCAGCAGTAACAGCGGTTCGTCCTCCGGCCGAGTTTCGGCTGCCGCATCCTGAAAATCGGTCAGCAGGCCGAAGTGCAGGTTTTCGTCACGATTTGCCAGGAACCTGACTTCCAGGGCCTCGATCAAGTTTTCGATCCCTTGGGCGTTTGCAAGCATGGTCGGGACAATGGTGAGGGTCCGCGCTGCAGACGGAATACCTTTGGAAAAATCCATGCGCGGCAGCGGCTGCGGAATGACCAGCAATGTTGCCAGCCAGTTCACTACCGCAATTGCCAACTGGCTTGCACACAGCAAGGAAA
>MGTE01000020.1:0-7902 GCA_001799275.1 Deltaproteobacteria bacterium RIFOXYD12_FULL_57_12 | reverse complement strand
CAAGCCATCACCATGCGCCTTCGCCAGTAACCCCCCGGTGAAAATCACGGTCATGAGCGTGATCGTGCCCAGATAGAGAAACAACGGAAACCGGGAACTCACTTTCCGAAGGGCGCGGGAGAAAGACAATCGCCCGCCCGCCAGTTCTTCAAGCCGCGGCAAACCCTTGTCGATCAGGTAATAGCCCACATGAGCCGCGCGGTTATCTCCAGCGTGGGTGCCATCTTTATTGGCCGCGCGCTCGTGCGCGAGCCGGAGCGCTTCGGCTGCCACCTCGCCTTCCGATAGCCGGCTGCTTTTCGCTATTTTCTCCACCACATGGCGGTACCGGTCACGGGTGGAGAAGTCCATCTTGCCATATGTCCCGTCCGTGTCTTGACGCAGGGTCTGTTCGACAACGCTCATCGTCTCGACAAACTCGCGCCAGTCCATCGTGCCCAAGAAACGGAGGCTGCCGATGCTGTTGCTCATCGAGACCTGATCAGCGGCTTGCTGCTGGTTCTCCGACTGCACCAGATGGTCGATCGTCACACTGCACTCCGAGAGTCGCTGTTCAATCCAGGTGAGTGACATTGCCAGGGCAGGACCCTGGCCCTGAAGCCGGCGGGCAAATTCCGCCACAAACGCGCTCTTCAGCGGCGGGTCAGACCGCGCCATGTCAGCGAGGGCCAAGATCAGACTCTTCGGGTCCTTCCCGGCGATTTCGGTGATCCGGTCCGCCCAATAATCTGCCTGATTTCGATCGAGCCTGTCGGCAGCGATCCGTGCCCCAATGCGCCGGAGATTCTCGATCAACGCCAGCCGCAGCATAATCGGGATGGCCCACAATTCTCCCAACTTCAAAACGGCGACTGCCTGGTAGGCGGCAACAAATTTGCTCAAACCTTGAGGATCTATCCGGCCATCGCTGTGTGAGATCGTTTCCAAAGCGATGTCATACACGCGAGGCAGTCCGGCCAACAGGCCGTCCCGCAAGCGAGGAAGCTCGCGGCTGTATCCCTTTGGCAGGTGTCTCCTGGCCGTGCGGATCTGTTCCTCGATCAGATAAAAGTTATCGAGCAGCCAGTCGCCTGCCGGCGTAATCCGGCGCTCAGTTGTAACCGCCTCGATCAGCAGACGACGGGTTTCGGTCAGGATATCTTCATTCTCGGCCAGTCGCGCCAGGAGCTGATCAGGAGGATATTCCTGGCTCAATTTGTGCAAGCCCGCCAGGGTTTTGCCATGCTGCTCCATTTGGTCGCGGCTGAACAATTCCGACCGCAGCGGCGGCTCGTACACGGCGCACTTTTGTACCAGGTCTGTAGTTACGCGGAAGCTCGCACGCAAATGCGGCAGGCTAGCGAGCAGGCTCTTTTTGCTTACCTTCATCTTTAAGGTCTCTGGGTGGTGAGTTTTGACGGACTCGTAAAAATCCGGCAAGGGGGGATACTTCGAAATCGTAAATGATCACAGGGGAGAGCCGCAAATGGCGCTCTGTCTCTGAAACCGTAAGCGATTATAACCGGAGAATAAAGCAGAGAAAAACCTGGCTATCTTTCTCCGACCGCCTTTGAGCGCCGGTTTCATGAAATGCCACATGCGGCGGGACTGATCTGGTGTCCGGGATTGATGATCGACCTCAGTGCCGTGGAAGAAGTGCTCCCACATGGAAGATATAACAAAATTATCATGGACAAGATACCATATTCATCAAAATATGCCCAATTGGCGGGGAGGCAGCGACCTGTTGCGAACGTACCCATTCCAGAACAGGAAACCGTACAAATCAACTTTGATGGCGTCGCAAAAAGTCCGATCTACTGCGTCGTGGCGGGTTCGCGAAATGCTCAACATACCTTATGTATGCTTCCGCTTTCGCGACGCCACCACTCCTTGTATATCGAACTTTTAGCTTAGCCATCCCTTTGACTTATTGCGAATTCATCAACTTTGTTTTGAAAAATTACCGGATATAATCAGAGGAGTTAGGAGTGAAAAGTAAGGAGTAAAAAAACAACCTTTTTACACATTCGTGCGAACATAGCAATGCCCCTGACGTGTTGACGGATTTACTGCCCCTTGGTCCGATCTCCATCAGCCGAAATGTTCGTTCAGAAACGCCAGCAGCTCCCGGTGCCAGTCCTCGGGTTTGTCAAGATAACAGGGGTGCCGCGCCCCGTCGAGAACAACCAGCCGCGCATTGTGTATCTGCCGCGCCAGAAGATGGGCGTTGGCAATAGGCGAAACAGCATCGTTGCCGCCCCAGACAACGAGGACAGGGACCGCGATCTGCCCGAGCCGGGCGCTGTTTTCCTGCACGCCGACCGCGCCGACCAGCACCAGGCCGCCAACGGCTTCCGGATGCGCCAGGGTGAATTCAAGGCATATCCTGCCACCCATGGATGGCCCGACCAGCACCGGCCGCTCAAGCCCCATGGTATCGATCAATTCCCGGAGTGCCTGACCCGGCGGTGTTGCCGCGGCCGGCGAGTGGCCAAATCCCGGTATGTCGACGGCAATCACCCGATAGCCGGCCGCAGCCAGCCGGTCCAGGGTCTGTAGCCGCTGCCAGGTCTCGGCCTGAAATTTCATGCCGTGCAGCAAGACAACAGCCTGACCGCTACCGGCGGCCTGCAGGGTATGCAGTTCGCAATGCGACAGGCGTATCATTTTTTCTTCCACCACAACCATGCCCTCCTTGAAATTTGGTTTCACGCTCTTGCACGGAAAAACGCTTCTCGGGTCATACTGTCAATCAAGGCCCCCTGCCCCACCGAGCCGACACCCCAAAAATCTTCCCTTTCCGGCCCGATTCATTGTAGGATTACCGAAACCGGCCACCCCCGGAACTTCACCAAGGAGTTTAAAAAACATGCGCAGAACAAAAATCGTCGCCACCCTGGGGCCGGCCACGGAAAGCCGGGAGATGATCGAGAAACTGATCCTGCTCGGCGTTAATGTCTTCCGGCTCAACTTCTCCCACAGCGACCATATCCACCACGGGGCGCTGATCAAACGCATCCGGGCCATTGCCGGCCGGCTGGACGTGCCGGTCGCCATCCTCCAGGATATCGCCGGCCCGAAAATCCGGGTCGGCGCCATCGACGGCATCATGCGCCTTGACCCCGGCGACCGTCTGTACATCTATCCGGGCCCCACCCGTAGCCAGGAGCGGGAGATCACCATTAACCATCCGGAGATCCTCGGCTCTCTCAAGCACGGCGACCACATCTACTTTGCCGACGGCGCCATCCAAGCCGAGGTGCTGGTCAACGAGGGCGACCGAGTGACGGCCACGGTGCTGACCGGCGGCAAACTCACCTCCCGAAAAGGGGTGAACCTGCCGGGAGCCGACCTGGTGCTCGACCCGCTCACCCCGAAGGACCGCGCGGACATCGCCTTCGGTGTAAAGGAAGGTGTTGATTTTATTGCGCTGTCCTTTGTCCGCAGCGCGGCCGATGTCCACCAGGCTCGCGCCTTACTCGCGGGGATCGCGGACACGCCGATCATCGCCAAGATCGAAAAAGCCGCAGCCCTCGACCATCTCGAGGAGATCATGCAGGCTGCCGACGGCATCATGGTGGCCCGGGGCGATCTGGGTGTCGAACTGGGCGTCCACCGGGTGCCGGTGGTGCAGAAAAAGATCATCGCCATGGCGCTCCGGCACGGTATCCCGGTGATCACCGCCACCCAAATGCTCACCTCCATGCTCACCTCGCCCTATCCCACCCGGGCGGAGGTTTCCGACATTGCCAATGCCGTGCTGGATGGCACCGATGCGGTGATGCTTTCCGATGAAACCGCAGTGGGCAAATACCCGGAAGCGGCCATCCAGGTGCTGCAGGCGACCATCACCGAGACCGAGACCATCTATCCGCATAGCCAGGAGCCGCCGGCAGTGACCGGCACCCTGGATGCCATGGCCGCGGCAGCCAACGAACTTGCCGACCGGACCGGCGCGAACGGCATCGTCGCCTTTACCTATTCAGGCGCTTCGGCCCGGATGGTGGCCACCTGCCGGCCGCGGCCGCGGATCATCGCCACCACCAGCAACAGCATGACCTACCGTCGTCTGACCCTTGTCTGGGGGGTCGAGCCGTTCTTTGTCGAATTTGCCCACGCCAACAGCGACGCGGCAATCTCGCTTTTTGTCAAACAGGCCAGACAGGCCCGCCTCATCGACGAAAACGATGTCTTTGTCCTGACCATTGGCCATCACTCCAACGAAAGCGGTACCACCAACCAGATCCAACTCATGGACCGCGCCGCTTTTGACCGGCTACAGGCCATGATCAAACAGATGAAACCGCCCCGGCCCAGCAGGAAATAACCCGGCACCGGCCAATGGTGTTGGCTTCAGCGAATTTTGTATTTTTGAACCGCAGGATAAAGTTTATGCCCCCCTGCGGGGTAAACAAGGAAGGTCGAAGGTTAACTACTTCATCATTCTGCGATTCCTTGTTCGATATTCGATATTCGCTGTTCGTTCGCGAAAAATTCTTCCCTTAAGTCAACAACATTGCGGCACCGACTCACCCCTCAGTAAATCTCCAGATCCTTGCCCGAAACCACGCGGCCGTCGTAGGTCTCCCTGACCTCGGCCAGCAGTTCCTCTTCGGTCACCCCGTTGAACAGTTGGTGGTAGAGGATCACCAGGCCGGGCCGCGCCTGACCGGCCACCGCGGCCAACTCGCCGGACGAGGTATGGACCGCGGAGATGACCTGTTCACTTATCCCCCATTTCGGTGATCCTTTTCTTGGCCTGCCCGGCCATGGAAGAATCCGGAAATTTTTTGATCAACAAAACGTAAACCTTCTTTGCTTCGGCAAAATCCTTGAGGTGATATTTCGCTTCGGCAAAATAAAAGACGGAAAGTGGCAGCCGACTTTCTCCGGTCTCAAGAAAACTGCGTGCCAGTTGTTCCTCAAGCGCTGCCAGGTCCGGCCACTGTTCGTTCGTGTAGAGGAATCTGCTGAGCGAATAATTGATGGCATTTCTGAGCGGCGAGTCGGGATATTTCTTGTTGAACTCCGCAAACAGTTCCAGGGCCTTGTCTTTCTCGGGCGGCTGAAAATCCTGCAGGTATATCTCGATCAACCGCCAGTAACTTTCCTGGGCCAGGGGAACTTCCGGGTACAACGTAATTATCTGGGTATACAGGGTTATTATTTTCTCAAGATTGGCAGCCCGCTCAGAGGTCTGCGCCAGGGAATATATCTCTTTAAAGATGTCAACCGCCTTCTGCTGCGGCCCGGCATCGGCCTCGCTTGGCTGTGCAACGTCCTTCGACTCCCTTTCAGCCGCGGACGTGGAAGTTGCCAACGCAACAGATACCAGCAGGATGAGCGCCGCCCCAAAACAGACTAGTTCAAAAATCTTTTTCATCAGCCTTCACCGTTTTCTTTGTCTTGTTTCCATCCGTGACATGCCCAAAAAATGCGGGTCAGCCCATGATGACCCTTCGCCTGAACAGCCTGCCCTTACATAAAAAAACAAATGCCACAAATCACTAAACGCCATTCTTCGACAAAGACAAGCAACAAGTGACGTTATTTGTCAATAACCGATTTTCCCTTTTAAACAAATTTTGCCATCGCTCCGGGTCGCCAAACCATATTAATTGATTCAACATAATAATATTTTTGAGAGATGGTATGAAATGCATGAAATGTAAAAATAACGCCAACAATTCCCAGTTGCCAGTAAATGTCATATTACAAGCAATTCTCCCCAATCATTTCCACGCCGCATGCCTCTGACAAAAAGCCTGCCATAAAAATAAAATCCTAAAATATAAGCAAGATACCAGCTCGGCCAACGACATAATTTTCTTGCCTCGGAAGATGGCCCCAAAAATGCATAAATTTCTCTGGACTAATGAGTCAAAAAAAACAAACCAGACAGGAAGCATAAAAAACATGAACTGCCAACCCGTTCTTTTTCTTGAAACCGCCACATACACATTGATGATAGCATTATTTTTTTATATGATTTCCAACATGTTGCCGAGCTGTCCCTGGCGGGCCGAGACGAGGATCAAGTTCATATCAAACAAACAGATGCCATGCAAACATTCGTCAGCAACATCCGACACAAGGCAGGTGACCCCGTGAAACTCAAAAGAATACTAATGCCCTGGCTGTCTCTTTTTTTCAGTCTGAGCCTCTTTTGCCTGCCGGCGGCCGGGGCCGACGATAAGCTTTCCGGCTACGCCTTCATAGACAACATCTCGTTGAGCAGCCCGACGGCCGTTGCCCTGGATACCACGGAAAACCTCTACGTGGCCCAGCCCGAAAATGATCATATCCTGATTTTTAACAACCGACACGAGCAGACCGGCATGTTGATGAATCTTGCCGAACCGATAAGCGTCGGAGTTGACAACACCGGTAAAATCTACGTCGGCAATGCCGAACGTGGAAATGTCGAGGTTTATGGCCCCGGCCTGGAGCTTTTATTCAAACTTGGCGTAGGCGACGGCGAGTTTCAGCAGCCGACCGCCATTGTGGTGGCAACAAACGGCGATGCGTACGTCGCCGACAGCATGACAAATGAAATCAAGGTATTTCAGGCAAACGGCGTCAAAAAATTCACCTTCGGCACCCAGGGCAACGAGGCCGGCTTCCTCAACCGTCCGGTAGCCCTGGCGATCGATGCCCATTTGGATACCCCGCAACTGCTGGTCGCCGATATGCCGATGACAACCGAGGGCGGACAGTACGGCACCTCCCACGAGGGCGCCCGGATCCAGTTCTTCTCCATGAATGGTCAGTACAGCAAAGGTTTCGGGACCTTCGGCCAGGGCTCCGGCATGCTGACCAAGGTTCTCGGCGTGGCCGTCGACGCCACGGGCCGGGTGTTTATCACGGATGCCTTTCAAAACATCATCCAGGCGTTCACCGCCGATGGGACGTTCTTAGGCGTGGTCTACGACGAAACTCATCCGCTCCGCACCCCGCTCGGCATTGCAATCGGCAGGGAAAGCGGCAGAATCTTTACCGCATCCTTGGGCACCGGGGCTGTTATAACCTACGGTTCGGATACCACCCACGCAGTAAATGCAACCGCGACGAACAACGGCTCGATCACCCCGGCCGGCACCACGAACGTCCGGCACGGCGAAAGCCAGACCTACACATTTACCCCGGCGGCTGGCTATGAAGTAGCGGCCGTTTTCATCGACGGCGTCAATGTCGGCGCCCTGGAAAGCTACACCTTTGACCGGACTCTCGCCGATCATACGCTCGCGGTGGAATTCGTCCCGGACATCACCGCCATCACCGCCTCCGCCGGCCAGCACGGCACTATTACCCCTGTCGGTGCCACAACGGTTCAGGCCGGTGGCAGCATGACGTTCTCCTTTGCCCCGGAAGCCGGGTATCTGGTCAATGAAATGTTTGTGGACGGTCAGGCCGTTACCCCACCCGCCTCGGGCGCCTATTCCTTTACCAATGTTACCGCGGACCATACCATCCATGTGAACTTTGGCCAGGTCACCTACCTGATCACGAAAACCACTGGTACTGGCGGCAGGATTCTGCCGGCCGGGACCATCAACGCCGGATATGGCTCGAACGTGGGCCTGAGCATAATCCCGGACCCGGGCTACCATCTTAAAAATGTCCTGGTTGACACTGTTTCACAAGGACCGGTTCAGGAATACACCTTCACCCAGGTGCAATCAGCCCATACCATCCAGGCGGAATTCGAGCCAAACAGCTACCGGATCGTGGTCAATGCCCAGGGCAACGGCACGGTATCCCCGACCGGCACGGTCGATGTACTCTATGGCGATGACCGGAGCTTCACCTTTGTGCCGGCCGGCGACTCCGAAATCCAGGACATCCTGGTGGACGGCATATCGGTGGGCGTTGGAACTTCCTTCGCCTTCGACAATATCAAGGCAAACCACACCCTGACCG
>MGTE01000019.1:1871-12544 GCA_001799275.1 Deltaproteobacteria bacterium RIFOXYD12_FULL_57_12 | reverse complement strand
ATACCAAGGAACGAAGGGCTTTTCACGTTAAAAATACACAATTACAATGCTTTATGTTAAGTTTTTCGCAAGTCAGAAAGTTGAGATACTATAGTGGAAAAAAAGATATGCGGACCGTCATTCTTGACGGCCCCCGCCCATACGGTCTTTCCCTTGAGGTCGCGGACTGAACGGGTCCGTTCGCTGCCGATCAGCGCATAGCACCCCACATGCAGTCCTGACAGGTATTTGAGCGGATGTTGTTGATGTTCTAAATTGTAAATTGAGGCTCCTGTAAAGCCCGCACTCAGATCGATCGCGCCTTCCACTGTCATTTTGGCGACTTCCGGTCCGTGCCCGAACACATACTGAATATCGGTGAACCCTTCTTCGCGCAGCAACGGCTCGGCCACGTACAGGGGCGCCCAACATGCCGGCTTTCCCTTATGAATCCGCAGCGTCGTCGTCTCGGGAGGCGGTTCCACGGCAGCCATCCCAAATTCGGGTCGCCAGCCGACAACGGCGGCCGCACCAGCCAGTGCGACCCCTTCAAGAAACTCCCTGCGGCTCCAGCCAGTTGTCTTTTGATTTCTCATAGCAGAGTCCTCGATGATAAGTAATCGCTTTTTCAGCGGTTGATAAGTAATAGTTTCGTAAACAATGAGACGGTGAGGGAAAAATTACTCTTTCCACCCCACTGCGCCACTCAAAAAACGCGCCCAAAACTCCATTTTTCCGTTTGCCAGCCTCTAATGATTGAAAAGGCCTTTCATTGCAAAAAGGGTTATCTGTGTCGAGCATTCCGACTTTTCCAGATATTCTTAAAAGAATAATGCCACATTGTAGTATTTCATGGAAGGATATTTCTTGAAGAAATTTCTTGTTCGTCCGTGGCCTGCGCAGGATAAAATTCAGGAGGAGGCAGATTGAATAAAGTGACAACCGAGCCTCTTGCAAAATGAATCATCTACACCATCGGCTAAAAATCTCGCTACGACGTTCATTTTGCAGGAGGCTCGACTAACGCGCTGTTTCTTGAAATAAAACAAAAAGTGGAGATGTCCATATGGAGAGAATCCCCCAAGGGAAGGATGCGAAGGATTTTTCGGGGAAGAAGGCACTTGTACTATATCTTTAGTCAGAAAAGAAAAAGCACCTAACGGCAAACCGCTAAGTGCTTGTTTTATGGTGCCCGGGACGAGAATCGAACTCGTACAGTCGCGAGGACCGAGGGATTTTAAGTCCCTTGCGTCTACCAGTTCCGCCACCCAGGCCTCTTCTGTCTATTCAATGTTTCCGGCGTTATTAGCATACTTTCCATCGAAAGACAAGCCCCCAGAACGCCCAACTGGCTTAGACGGCGCTAGTACCAAGTACTAGTGTATTACCAGTTTTTCATTATTTTCACCTGGTAATCCCCTAGTGTTTTTTTAATATTGCGCTTTAAAAAAAAACAATATACATTCCACTGAATACAAATTCAGTTTCTGCGTCAGAAATGGTGTCGTCCTTAGGTTGGGTGACGGACTCATAATAAATCTGTCAATGCAGGCAAATCATAAACTAACAACCGCACGCTCACGAGGATACTAATCTTTTCACGAGATTAGTTTTAAAGCGGTTTGCACCGCGTTTCGCAAGATACGGCAGTATCGTCAATTCTGGAGGTTAGACAGTCATGGCAGAACGTGAGAAAGGGACAGTAAAATGGTTCAACAGCAGCAAGGGGTACGGCTTCATCGAGCGCGAAAAAGGCGACGACGTTTTTGTACATTTTACTTCTATCCGTGACACCGGCGGTTTTCGTTCACTGGATGAGGGGCAAAAGGTCGAATTCACCGTTACCCAGGGCCAGAAGGGCCCCCAGGCAGATGACGTAGTGGCTCTCGACTGAAACAAGCCAAAATCTTAAAACCAAAAACCCCTTCCGCGTTCTAAGCTGAAGGGGTTTTTTCTTGGCAGCATCCTCCCCGGAGGCATGACTCATCACCACCCTGTGCCAGCCTTCCCTCTCCACCACTCTGGAAAATGTCTTGTAACACACCACAATCTGTGGTTATTGTTGATTGCTTTGCACAATTCTCTGCCTGCCAGAGCAACCAAACTGCTCCCACAGAACACTCGCATGCGATACGAGATAATTGCCACATATTACGAAACGACACCAGATGAACGCCGCGGGTATTCCCCTGCCAGAGAACCAGTCACGGTAGGCATCCCATGAGACGGGTATTCGTTGCCCTGGCATTTCTTCTTGCCATTCTCACCTTTGGCACTTCCGGGTATATGCTGTTTGCAAACAGCACATTTGCCGACGCCCTTTACATGACGGTCATCACCATCACCACTGTTGGTTATGGTGAAATCGTGCCACTGAATCACACGAGCAGATATTTCACCATGGCCCTGATCACCGTCGGTGTCGGCTTTGTCTTTTATGTATTCGGCATCATCACGGAAGCCATGGTCGAAGGCGGATTTGAAAGATTTCTCGGGAGAAGAAAAATGGAAAAGAAGATTGCGAAGCTGAAGGATCACTACATCGTCTGCGGCTTCGGAAGGATAGGCAAAGTCATCTGCAAGGTGCTTCACGAAAACCACCGTCCTTTTGTGGTCATCGAGCACCACGCCAAACAGATCGAGGCCATTCAAAATCTGGACTATCTCGCCCTGCAGGGCGAAGCCTCCAACGATGAAATCCTGCTCATGGCCGGAATCAAGCGGGCCAAGGGGCTGATCGCCGTGGTTTCGTCGGATGCGGACAACGTCTACATCATCCTGTCGGCCAAGGGTTTGAACCCCAATCTTTTCATCCTGGCCCGTTCCAGCGGCGAAGAAGGCTCGGAGACCAAACTGTTGCGGGCCGGGGCCAACAAGGTCATTTCCCCATACTATATCGGGGCCTGCCGGATGGCCCATCTTCTGGTCCGACCCACGGTCATCGACTTTATCGACCTGACGGTGCATGCCGGCGATCTCGGACTCCGGCTTGAAGAGCTGCGGGTTTCCGAAAAGTCGAAATTCGTCAACAGGTCCTTGGGCGAGTCCGGGATCAGGCAGGAATTCGACCTGATCGTCGTGGCCATGAAACGCGAAAATGGCGAGATGCTCTTCAATCCGAACATAGACACTACCATCCTGGCAGGCGACATCCTGATCGTCCTGGGCGAGCACGACCACATCAAGGGTCTTGAACGGATCATATAGGAAAAAACTCTCCCGACAGCTCCGCCGTCCGCCTGTAAGGGCCTCGGAAAATAGTAATATACCTGGATCACGCCTGGATCACGCCTGGATTGGGGTCGGATCAGGACGGCGCAGCGAAATCCAGAAGGGTTTGCGGGGCCGCCGATGAACCCTGAATAACCATCTTTGCACGCACCGATGAAACACTGGCAACAACTGCTCCAGGCAAGTCTGAGCCATCCCGAGGAACTGGCGGCCCGCTTCAAGATCGATCCGGCTCCGCTGGTCGCGGTCGCCGCCGCCTATCCCATGCGGATAAACCCCTACTATCTGAACCTCATCCGCCGGCCGGGCGACCCGCTCTGGTGCCAGGCGGTTCCCGACGTCCGCGAACTCACGGACCGCATCTGCCAGCCGGACCCGCTGAACGAAGAACAACTGAGTCCGGTGCCCAACCTGGTCCACAAATATCCTGACCGGGCCCTGTTCCTGGTCAACGACCAGTGCGCCATGTACTGTCGCTTCTGCACCCGCAAGCGCAAGGTAGGCACCAAGCGCATGATCATCACCTCCGACACCATCAAGGCCGGCCTCGACTATCTCGGCAGGACGCCGGAGATCCGGGACGTGCTGCTTTCGGGCGGCGACCCGCTGCTGCTCGAAGACGAAAAACTCCAGTGGCTGCTCGAGTCCCTGCGCCGCATCCCGAGCATCGAAATCATCCGGATCGGCAGCCGGGTGCCGTGCACTCTGCCCATGCGTATCACCACCAGGCTTGCCGCGCTACTCAAGCGCTACCACCCCCTCTACATCAATACCCATTTCAATCACCCGGACGAAATCACCCCGGCGGCGGCTCTGGCCTGCCAACGGCTGGCCGCCGCCGGCATCCCCCTGGGCTGCCAAACTGTTCTGTTGCGCGGCATCAACGACGACCCGCTTATCATGAAAACCTTATTCCATCAACTGCTGCGAATCCGGGTCCGACCCTACTATCTTTTCCAGGGGGACATGACTAAAGGTACCGACCACTTCCGCACCCCCATTGAAAAAGGGCTGGCCATCATGCGTTCGCTCATCGGCCACACCTCCGGGCTGGCCGTGCCGACCTTTGCGGTCGATGCCCCCGGCGGCGGCGGCAAAATTCCGCTCACGCCGAATTATGTCCGGCAGATGGGCGACGAGCTGGTCTTTAATAATTATTGCGGTATGACCTGCACCTATGGCAATGTAAAATAGCTCCGCATCGAATAACGCTGTTGATTTGCCCTGAAGAAAAACCCGTTCTTTATCGGGAGCATTGCAAATGCACAGAAAAATCCTGGTGGCTGTTGACGGTTCGGTTTACAGCTCCAATACCATCCGATATCTGGGCCGGCTCTTCGAAGATCTCGACGACATCTTCTTCCACCTCCTCTGCACCGTGCCTTCCACCGCCTCCGATGCCGGTCGGGAATGGCTTGAGGATCAGGAGCTGCTGAACGTTCTTGATGCCGAATCCCGGCAGCGCTTCAGCAAGGCCAAACGCCATATGAACGAGATGGTCCTGCAGTTCAGCCGGCGCGGGATGGATCCGCACCAGATCAGCACCGAGGTGAAACTCGCACGGATGGGCGTGACCGACGACATCCTCAGCGCGGCCCAGAAGGGGCTCTACGACGCTTTAGTCATCGGCCGGCGCGGCCTGACAAAGCTGGAGGGCATGATCATGGGCAGCACCTCGACAAATATCCTCGAAAAATGCCATGACGTGCCGATCTGGATTGTGGACGGCCAGGTCAACTCCCGCAAATTTCTGGTGCCGGTCGACGGTTCCTTTGAAACCCTGAAGGCGGTCGATCACCTGGCCTTCATCCTCAAGGACAACCCGTACGCCGAAATTACCCTCTTCCACTCCACTGCCATGTTCAGCCAGCGACAGACCCCGGCCCTGGAAGAGTGCGCCGAGCTCTTTGGCAGGGAATGGTGTGCGTTGCATCTTGTGGGCTCGGACAACCATTTTCACGGGCCGGAGCAGCTCCTGCTCGACAGCGGCTTCCCGGCCGCCAGGCTCCATCGCCTTGAAACCAGCAAAGGCCTTTATGCCAGCCGCCAGATTGTCCGCCAGGCGCTGATCGACGGCTTCGGCACCATTGTCATGGGCCGGCGGGGCAGCGAAATTAAAAAGGGGGTTTTCGGCAGCGTCTCCGGCAAGGTGGTGGCCATGATCGAAGACGTTGCCATCTGGCTGGTCGGCTGATCTTTCCTAAGAGCTTATCCATAAATAAGCTTTTCAGGGCTTGCGCTGGATTTTGAGACGGATTTGGCCGTGACGATTGAACAAAACCGCAGTCGTAGCAGCGCTACGGCGAGGATTTTGCGATTGAGGAGCGGTTAAAGCCGGCCGAAAGCCGGATGCAAGCACCAAAGTTTTATTTATGAATAAGCTCTAAGCCATGCACCGACCGCTGTCCGCCATAACCGGCAAAACTCTTTTCCGGATCATCCTCGTCATCTTCTGGGCAGCTCTCCTCGGGGCCTTGCTCAAACGCGACTACTTCATCGAGACCCTCAACCTGCGCGAGACCCGGGTTATTCAGCGCGGCCGGGAGGAGAGCTTTCTCGGCATCTATTTTCAAAACGAACGGATCGGCTACGTCAAAAACCGGCTGAGCCCCGCGGAGGGCGACCGTATCGCCCTGGTGGAGGATGCCTATCTGCGTCTCAATATCCTGGGCGAAGTTCATCCGGTGCATATGCAGGTGCGAGCCGAACTCGGACGCGACCTGTTGCTGAAGAATTTCACCTTCCAACTCACCTCGCCGTTCTACAGAATGACCGCGCAGGGCACGGTGCAGGGCCGCAATGTTTTGTTCCGGCTCGACACCGGCAAGGAGGTGATCAACGACACGATTCAGCTTGCCGCCCCGCCCTTTCTGTCCACCAACCAGCGCGGCTATCTTTTAAGCAAAAAACTGCAGCCGGGCGACAAACTTAAAATCCCCTATTTCGACCCGGTTTCTTTATCGGGCCAGGACACGGTCATCGAATACCAGGGCCGCGCCAAGGTGCTGATCCACGGCCGGGTCCACAACCTGCACCGCTTTACCGAAACCTTTTCCGGCCTGCACTTTGACAGTTGGCTCGACGACGAGGGCAAGGTCATGAAGGAGGAGTCACCGGCCGGCTTCGTGTTCCTCTCGGAACCGGAATTCAAGGCAACCGACATCCCCGGAACAGGCAAGGAAATCCTGGGCGCGGTGTCCGTGCCGGTGACGGGCCGCATGCCGGACCCCAACGGTCTGGTCCAGATCCGCTACCGGTTGACCCTGCCGGCCGACGCCACCTTTGACCTGGCCCGTGACCGGCAATCCCTGACCAGCGACCTGTTGACCGTCAGCCTGGAACCGGTACCCGGCCCGGCGGCGGCTGCCTGCGCCGAGCAGCCAGCCGCGCTTGCCACCACCCCCTATATCCAGGCGAACAATGAGATGATCGCCAGCCAGGCCCGGAAGATTACGCAAGCCGAAACCTCGGCCATCGGCAAGGTTAGGAGCCTGGCCGCCTGGGTTTATGCGAACCTGGAGAAACGACCGGTGCTGGGCATCCCGGACGCCCTCACCACCCTGCACACCCGGATGGGCGACTGCAACGAACACGCCGTGCTCTTCGCGGCTCTGGCCCGCAGCGCCGACATCCCGACCAGGGTGGCGGCCGGTGTCGTCTTTTTTAAAAATGCCTTTTACTACCATGCCTGGAACGAGGTCTGCATCGACGGCCGCTGGCTTTCCCTCGACACCACCAGAAACCAGATCCCGGCCGACGTCTCCCATATCAAGTTCGTGGATGGGGAAAGCGCGGAGATGGTGCGGATCGGTGCCTTGCTGGGCCGCCTGCAAATCGAGGTCCTGACAGCCTCGCCAGCCGAATGGGAGCGCAAACAATGAGCCTGATAAACAGCGGGAAAAACATGCGACAACCCACCGGGGAGCAGCCGGCCGGCGAGAAAGAACAAACCGCGGCCGGTCGGACCGCGATTCAGATCGAACATCTGACCAAGCGATTCGGCGACTTCAAGGCCGTGGACGATGTCAGCCTGACGATCAAGACCGGCGAAATATTCGGTTTTCTCGGCCCGAACGGCGCCGGCAAGACCACGACGATCAAGATGCTGGCCGGCCTGCTCAAGCCGGACCACGGCCGCATCCTGCTGAATGGCGTCGATCTGGCCGCAGACCCCTTGGCCTGCAAACAGATCACCGGCTACATTCCGGACCGGCCCTATCTCTACGAAAAACTGACCGGGATCGAATTCCTGCAGTTCATCGCCAGCCTCTACCAACTGGCGCCGGCCACGTTTAGCGCCAACGCCGACCACCTGCTGCAGCTCTTCGGACTCGCCGACTGGCGCCGCCATCTGATCGAAAGCTATTCCCACGGCATGCGCCAGAAACTGATCATGGCCAGCGTCCTCATGCTGGAACAACCCCTGATCGTGGTGGACGAACCGATGATCGGCCTTGATCCGAAAAGCGCCCGCCTGGTCAAGGAACTCTTCCGAAGCAGGGCCCGGCAGGGCGTCACCATCTTTCTGTCGACCCATTCCCTGGAGATTGCCGAGGAGCTCTGCGACCGGATTGCGATCATCGTCAACGGCCGGATCAGAACCGTGGGCGATCTGGCCGCCCTGCGGAAGGAAGCCAGGCTCGAACACAGCGATCTCGAAGAGATCTTTCTGGAACTCACCGGCGCCTATGAAGTGCAGGAGGTGGTTGCCGCGCTCCGCAAGTAATGCTGAACCGGCCGAAAGAATATGGAAAAATCCCTGAGCCGCACCATTCTGCTGCAGCCGTTCTGGCGTTCGACCCGAAACCGCTTTTTTCCGCCGGGCGCCTTTCCGCTGCGGACCGCCGCCGCCCTGCTCTTCGGCCTGGTAATCTGCCTGGCCCTCTACCTGGTCGGGGTTCGGGTGGTCGGCTATTTCCACAGGCAGAGCGAGCTCGGCATCATCCTGAGCCTCAAAATCTTTCAGATGGCCTGGATCACGGTCTTTGCCATGCTGGTCTTCTCCTGCATGGTCTCCGCGGTTTCCACCCTGTTTCTTTCCCAGGACAACGAGATTATTTTCAGCGCGCCGGTGCCAGCCGACCGCCTCTTTTTCATGCGCTACATCACCACCACCATCTATACCTCCTGGATGATGGTGGCCTTTTCCCTGCCGATCTTCGCGGCCTATGGCCGGGTATTTGATGCCGGCCCCCTCTACTGGCCGCTCATGTTTCTGGCCGTCACGGCGACCGCCGCCATTGCCACGGGCTTCGGCACCACCGCCACCGTGCTGCTGGTCAACCTCTTCCCGGCCCGCCGCACCAAGGATATCATCCTCTATCTCTCCCTCTGCTTCGGCATCTTCATCTACCTCATGTTCCGGCTCATCCGACCGGAAGACCTGGTCAATCCAGACAAGTATTCCCAGTTTCTGGACTACCTGGCCGCCATCTCCAATCCAGCCGCGCCCTATGTGCCGGCGGCCTGGGCCGCCAACCTGCTCTCCCTTTATCTTCTCGACCGGCAGGTGGACTGGCTCCTGGTCGGCCTGCTGGCCACTACGCCCCTTGTCTTCTTCTTTGCCGGCGAGTGGGCCATGCAGCGCTGGTTCTTTTCCGGCTATTCCAAATCCCAGGAATCCTTTGGCGGTTACCGCCAATTCCATGGTCCGACCCGCTACCGGCCCAGCGCCTGGCGCTGGATCTTCCGCAAGGAGGCAAAAACCTTTCTGCGCGACTCGGCCGAATGGTCGCAGCTCTTCATGATCGGCGCCCTGATCGTGGTCTATCTCTACAACTTCAAGGTGCTGCCCCTTGACCGATCGCCGATCCGCGAGGAATACATTGCCAACCTCATTGCCTTTCTCAACATCGGCCTGACCGGCTTCGTGGTTGCCTCGCTGGCGGCCCGCTTCGTCTACCCCTCGATCGGCGGCGAGGGTGGCGCCTTCTACCTTGTGCAGGCCGCGCCTCTGTCCATGGGCCGCTACCTGCTGTACAAATACATTTTTTATGTGCTGCCCTTCACCGCCCTTAGTGTGCTGCTGCTCGCCGCCTCCAACCATCTGCTGAAAATCGAGGGTCCCATGTGGTGGATCTCGCTGGCCAGCGGCCTGCTGCTCACCTGGACCCTGGTGGCCATGGCGCTCGGTTTCGGCGCGATCCACGCCGACTTCAAGGCGGAAAACCGGGCCGCGGCCCTGGGCGGCATAGGCGCGATTCTTTTTTTATTTACGGCGATTGCCTTTGAACTGGTGATTATCCTGCTGGCTGGCCGGCCCGCCTACCGCCTGGTAACGGCCAACCTGCACGGCCAGACACTGCAGACCGGCGACCTGATCGGCCTGGCCGCCTGGATCGGCGGCTCGCTGGCAACTGCAACGGCTTTTTCCCTGATCATCCTGAAAAAGGGCATCATGAAACTGGAAGAAGTTGCCTGAGAGCGGAATGTTTTCCGGTTGACAAAGGTTTTCCATCGGTATTAAAAACATGGAATGGGTTAGGCGCTGATTTCGTTATCAGATTTAGGAGACTGCGTTTTTTTAGGGAGGAAGCGGCGATGCGCACAAAGAATACCGACCGGCAATTGGCCCGCCTGATGCAACTGCTGGTTCTGTGGCTAGTGCTGGCCACGGTCGTTACCGCGGCAATGGCCCAGCCCACCCTGCCGAACGGCCTGCAGCTCGACCGCTTCGAGGTGCGGGTTGCCGAGCCAGCGGTGACCGGGGCCGTGGTCACCGTCGAGATTACCTTCAAGAATGTCTCGGGTCAGCCCATGCAGTTCGACCCGGGAGTCGGGATCTTCGTGGGGGCGCGGCTGAACTCCACCACCGACGCCAACAGCCGCGACTTTGGCCACGACCACAAGGGGCTGCTGCTGAAGCCGGAGGCGCAGGTGACGCTACGGGCGACACGGCCGCTCGATGCGGCAGGCGAATGGCGCTTCTGGCCAGCCTATCGGATGAACGGCCAGTGGGGCCCGTTCCGGTGGCAGGAAAAAACCGTGCAGGTATATGCGAGCGCGGCAGAGGCCCGCGGCTCGGCCGGGTCCGGGGCGGGCACTGAAACAGCCGCCACACTGACCGTGGCGCAGTTGCTGGCCAAGGCTGCCAACTACGACGGCAAGCGGGTCACCGTGACCGGCGACGCGCTGATTGTGCGGCAGCAGAAGGATGCGGGCGGCAAACCCTGGACCCTGATCAGCCTGGTGGACATTGAAAACAAAAAAATGGTCATGAATGTTATCGGTACCGGCGGGCCGGCCGCCGTGGGCAACGGCGACGTGGTGCGAGCCACGGGGCTGTTCAAGGTGAAATCGCAACGCGGCCGCTACGCCTACGACAACGAGCTGGTCTGCGAAAGCAGCAGTATTGTCCGCAACCAGCAGCAGACAGCCGACAAGCTGGCCGACGACAAGAACGACAGCCGGTCGGTCATCGACCTGCGCAAAGCGGTTGGCCGGCAATTCGACATGGGGCTGCT
>MGTE01000019.1:0-1781 GCA_001799275.1 Deltaproteobacteria bacterium RIFOXYD12_FULL_57_12 | reverse complement strand
CCGGAGCGGACAAGAACTTTCTGATCCTGCGGCTGTCGGTCCGCGGGAATACCGCCAACAACGGCATGCCGGAGAATTTCTCCCAGAGCTTTGTTTCGTACGATCCCGGCCCAGTTTTTGTATTGGTCGACCGCACCGGCACTGTTTACTGGCCGGAAGCCGTGCTGAGCAGCACAGCGACATATTCCGACAAGGGCGCCAAGCCGCTGGGCGATATTCCAATCAACTCGGCGGCCTGGACCCGCTCGGCCCTGGTGTTCAAGGTGCCGGCAACCATCCAGGAGCCGGTTCTGCTGGTGGTGACCCTGCAGGGCGAGAACCGTTTCGAGTATAACGGAATCAGACTGCACTAAGGGACTCGGGAAATACTAATGTACCTGGATCGCGCCCGGATTGGGGTCAGATTTGGTTGCGCCGATTGAGCAAAACCGCAGGAGTAGCAGCGCTACTCTGAGGATTTTGCGATTGAGGCAAGAACAAAAATGGCCCGAAGACGGGATGCGTGATGGTATATTAGTATTTTCCGAGTCCCTAATTACTTTACCCGCCCCTTGATGACTGCCCGGAGCGACTGCTCAATCCGGCGCGACAAAGCCGGTCCCCTGGCAGCGCGAACAGGCCGTTTCCCGGGCGCACCGGCAATCGACCCACTCGCCGTTCACTTCGGTGCCGCGCCATTCCATGTTGCATTCGCAGGTGCCGGGCACCAGCTTCCGGCCCTGGGATTCCGGACAGACCTTACTTCTGCTGCTCAGCCATGTGTCATCCCTCCCGGGCAATGTGCCGGTCACGGCCGGACCGGCAATCGCGCGTTACATTAACGCAACAAGTTCACCAGCGTCTCGTCTTCCAACGAATATTACAAACAGGTTGACTAAATGTTTCCCGCAGGATACATTTAGTCAATGAAATACGAACTTCGAAGCACAGCACACTTTGACAAATGGTTTGCCAGGCTAAAAGACTCTGCCGTGAAATTAAGGGTGTTGGCCAGGCTTAGCCGGGTTGAAAATGGCAATTTCGGAGATTTTAAACAAATCAGCACCAACCTGTTTGAACTGCGTTTCTTCTTTGGCAGTGGTCTTCGAATTTACTACACCATCCAGCGGCCGGGTGGTCTTCCTGCTGGCTGGCGGTGTTAAATCCACCCAGGACAGGGACATTGAAAAAGCCGCCGCCCTCTTGAATGAATTGGAGAATTGACCCATGGCTCTTAAAACAAAACTTTTTGATGTCGCTGCACATTTGAACAGCCCGGAAGAGATTCGAGATTTTCTTCAGGAGGTCGCCGCGACCGGTGACGAATCCGATTTCATCCATGCGCTGAATACCGCCGCCAGAGCCGTAGGTATGACCGAGGTGGCAAAAAAGGCTGGCGTTACCCGCGCCAGCCTGTACAAGTCCCTTGCGGACGACGGCAATCCCAGGTTTGAAACCGTCAGCAAAATCGTGACGGCCTTGGGGTGCAAGCTGGCTGTTGTGTAAGCAGGCTATCGTGGCGCCCACGCCGAATTCCGGCCGGAATTCGGGTGATGTTCATCGTCACCGGCGGCATTTCCCGCCGGCCTGGGAAGGTTGCCGGCTTTAGTTCTGGACGTCCCCGCCCTGCGTCATCATACCTTCTGATGCTTCACGCGTGAACATGATGCCCTGGCTCAACCGACAGGCGCATCCCCACAGACTTCAACACCGCCAGCAGCGTCTTCAGTGTCGGATTACCCTTCGGAGACAACGACCGGTAAAGTGCTTCCCGGCTGATGCCGGCCTGCGCCGCGACAGCC
>MGTE01000018.1:14033-24326 GCA_001799275.1 Deltaproteobacteria bacterium RIFOXYD12_FULL_57_12 | reverse complement strand
CACGCCGCCACCGAGGGCTCGGCGATCAGCGTTGGCGCCGGCAACACCACCATGCTGGTCAAGACCGACACCTTTAACGACACGGTGGATGAGCCGAACGAGACCTTCACGCTGTCCGCCACCTTGAACAGTCTGGGCACGCCGTACTCCGACACGGCCATTGCCACCATCATTGACGACGATACGCCGCATATCACGGTCGGCGACATCCAGGGCAACGACATCACCGTGCCCGAGGGCAACGCCGCCATCTTCACCGTGGCGATCACCGACGCCGCGGCCAACAGCACCGTCACCCTGAACCTGGCGCCTTCTGGCAGCGCGCCGGCCACCGAAGGGGTCGACTACAAGGTCACCACCTTCGAGTACAGCACGGACAACGGCGTCACCTGGCACGCCGCCACCGAGGGCTCGGCGATCAGCGTTGGCGCCGGCAACACCACCATGCTGGTCAAGACCGACACCTTTAACGATGCAATTTACGAGGCGAACGAGACCTTCAGCCTCAACGCCACCTTAAACAGTCTGGGCACGCCGTACTCCGACACGGCCATTGCCACCATCATTGACAACGACGCCAAGCCCTCCTTCTCGATCAACGATGTCACGGTCAACGAAGGCGACGGCACGATCACCTTCACGGTCACCAAGTCCGGCTTGACCTCTCAGGCCTCGTCGGTAACTTATTCGGTTGACCCGGATACGGCGGTCACCCCGGGCGACTACACGGCCGGTACGAGCCCGCTTTCCGGTACGCTGAACTTTGCCGCTAACGAGACCACCAAAACGATCACGTTGAACATCACCAATGACAATATCTACGAGGTGCCCGAGCACTTCAACGTCAACCTGAGTAATCCCGTGGCAGCTACCATTGCTGACAGCCAGGGTATCGGCACGATCATTGACAACGACACGTATATCTCCCCTGCCAACGTCCGTGTCTCCGAAGAAGGCCTCTCCTGGGCCAATCCTGACGATACAGGTTCTGCCGACACCACGAACGCAAAATCTATCTCCGGCACGATGACGATCATCGATCCGGACAGCAGTTCCATTATGGTCTTCCTGGATACGCCACCGGCCGGCGCCATCAAGTCCGGCGGTCAGAATCTCGAGTGGACGAATAGCAACGGCATCCTGGTCGGCAAGGTAGGCGCCTCCACCATCATGACCGTTACCATTGACAACAGCGGCCACTACACCGTTGACCTGTCCGGCCCGGTAGACCATGCCACGGGCGGCGGCGAGAATGAGTTCACATACGGCTTCAAGGTCAATGTCTGGGATGGTTCGTCCATGGCGTCAAGCACCCTGACCGTGACCATCGAGGACGATTCGCCGCTGGCACAAAACGACACTGCCATTGCAAGTCCTGGCATAGTCGGCCCGACCAACTTGATGCTGATTGTCGATCTCTCGGGCAGCATGGACAACGTGATTACTTATAATGGTGCATCCATGACCCGGCTGGCGGCCACTAAACTGGCCCTGAGTGAGTTGCTCGACAGCTACGGCAATGCAAGCGAGACGGCGGTGCGAGTTGTGACCTTCGGCACCGGCGCGAGCGCGGTCGGCGACACCTGGATGTCGGTTGCGGCTGCAAAAACCTATGTCACCGGTTTGTCCGACACGGCTGGCGACGGAGCCACCAACTACGATGCCGCTTTGTCCGTCGCCCAGACTGCGTTCAACAGTACCGGCAAGATTGCCGGGGCGCAGAATGTCAGCTACTTCCTGAGTGATGGCGTACCGACAACTTCCGTTTCGCATCCGACGAACAATCCCGGCGACACCTATAATCCTGAATTGGGAGATGGCATCGGCAACGAGGGGATCAACAGCTCCGACTCAGAAGTGAGCCGACAGGAATGGGAGGCCTTCCTTACTAATAAGGCGATCGTTTCCTATGCCATCGGTATCGGCACCGGGGCGACCCAGACGACCCTGGATCCGATCGCCTGGGATGGAAAAAATGGAACCGATATGAACGGTATCCTGGTCACGCAGGAAAGCCAGTTGTCCGACGTCCTGCAGACCACGATCACCGTCACCCCCGTTAGCGGCAACGTTCTGACCAACGACATGGCCGGCGCTGACGGTTGGAAGGCGCCCGCTCTGGTTTCGGCGGAATACAACGGCACGACCTATACCTTCGACAGTACGCATCATTCGTACACCATTAACCTGGGCACGGGCAAAGGGACGCTTGTTATCGACGATGATGGCGACTACATCTTTACGCCGCCGGCGAAAGGGTCCTACGGGGCGCCGGTGGAGGTCCACTACACCGCGGTTGACGCCGACGGCGATCATGCCAGCGCCACCCTCACCATCGTCAACCCCATGCTGGTGGTGGGCAGCCCCGCCAACGACGTCGGCAGCAGCACGGAGGATCATGCGGTACCCAATCCGGTTCTGGCGCCGGATGTCGATGGCGACATCGTCGGCGGGGCAAGCGCCGATGTTCTGGTCGGCGACCCGGGTGGCTCGAGCCTGCAGGCCGGATCGACCGCCAACGTCGTGCTGGTTCTCGACGTATCCGGCAGCATGAGCACCTCCATTCCGTTTGGCGGTCAATCAATCTCGCGGTTGGCCGCCCTCAAACAGGCGACGGTGAAGACGTTGAACGATCTGTCGACATCCGGGGCGGAGAACGTTCGCGTACACATTGTCAACTTTGCAACCAATGCCAGCACGGTCGGCACGTTTAACTTGACAACAAACGGCATTGACAGCAGCACAGCACTACTGGCCGCGATCAATGCCGTAAACAACATGAGCATCCCATCCAAAGACAACGACCAGTACACCAATTACGAAGCCGGCCTGGTAAAGGCGAATCAATGGATCGAGTCCACCACGAACGGACCCCTCGCCGGTGCCGACATCAACAAGCTGGTTTTCATCTCAGATGGCGAACCGAACCGGGCCTTGAATGATTCGGGTAGTGTCATCTCCGTTAGTGCCGACACGGCTATTGGCCATATACTCGGTACGGCTGACTCGAGCAACGAAGTCTCGTACATAGAGACGGTCGGACCGGGTTCGGCCCCCGCCTTTACCATCGAGGCCATCGGCATCAATGTAAACAGCACCGCATTAAATCTGCTGTCTCAGGTCGAGGGACCGGGGGGAGCGGCGACCAATGTCACCACGGCCGAGCAGTTAACTTCCGTCTTGGGCGATGTGTCCGGATCCACGGTCATCTACCACACCGCAGGCAGCGATGTCATTCACGGCGGGGATGGCAACGACATCATTTTCGGCGATGCACTGCATACCGATGCCCTCGCCGCCGAAAAAGGCCTCTCGACCCCGTCGGGCTCCGGCTGGCTGGTGTTCGAACAGTTGGAGGCCGGCTTAAACGGCTGGACCCGCGCCGACACCCTGAACTACATCAAAACCCATCATACCGAACTCGCGCAGGAAGACGGCAGGAGCGGTGGCCACGACACCATCGATGCCGGGGCCGGCAATGACATCGTCTACGGCCAGGAAGGCAACGACATCATTCACGGTGGCTCCGGCAACGATACCATTCACGGTGGCTCCGGCAACGACACCATTCACGGTGACTCCGGCCACGACACCCTCACCGGCGGATCTGGTGCCGATACATTCAAGTGGAATGCAGGCGATGCGGGCAGCCCAGGCAGCCCGGCAATCGATACGGTGAAGGATTTTTCCAGAACCGCTGGCGACAAGCTCGATCTGAAGGATATGCTGCAGGGAGAAAACAGCGGGAATCTCACGGACTACCTGCACTTTACGAAATCCGGCGCGGATACAGTGATTCACGTCAGCAGCCTTGGGACAGCGGGTGGGGAAGACCAGCAGATCGTGCTGCAAGGGGTTGATCTCGGCGCGGACACCCATACCGACCAGCAGATCCTTGACAGTCTACTGGGTAGTGATCACTTGATCGTCGACAAGTAGTAAGAACCGGTTCCTTCGACCGAACCACAGCCCGCTCCGCCGCAAGGGGGGGCGGGCTTTTTCAGCTCATGCGCCCGACAGAAAGAAGGGCTAGCGACAGGAAGCCGTCGGCAGGAAAACAAACAGCAGGAAACTCAGAACCACTAGCCAGAGCGAGATTGTTCTGGAATCCGCAGCGTAATTAGGGAAGCCAGACCCCCTTGGCCTGCTCCTTTTGCATGGCATCAAGTTCTACCCCGGATAGATTGGCGTCGGTCAGATTTGCGCCCTGTAGCTGCGCCCCTTTCAGATTGCAGCCTTTGAGATTCGCATCCCTGAAGTTGGCATTGACCAGGATAGCCCCTTCGAGGTCAGCTTCTTCCAGTACGCAATGGCGCATATAGGCATTGGTCAGATCCGTACCGGACAAATCCGCCCGTATCAGGTTGGCACCGGCAAAATTCAGGCCGCTGAGATCCAGCCCCGACAGGTCCACCCCTGTCAACCTGGCGGTTTCCGTTGTGGCCAGGATCATAATGACATCTTTCCGGGTAAGGTCCGACATGGCTCCTCCTTGCTTGCTTATTTTGTGATAATGCCGATCTTCCTGTTCCTGCCAAGAATTGTATAGCAGTCTCGTTGCCAGGAAGGCAACACAATACTGATACCGTCGCAATGCCCAGGGGAAAATATCGCCACGCTGTTTTTTCCCGAGCGGCTTTGCACCTTAAATTTCCTGGCATTTGCGCCGGATCATTGCTACATTTTTTGTAACTGTTCAGCAGTGCCACATCTGCTTTGGCAGCGGCCTGCTCACATAGGCGGACTATAACTCGCAGGCCTCTTTCGCACATCTGCGGCACTGCTGAACAGTTACAGCGCTGGACGTATATTCCCCAGCATTCTAAATTTAACTTCTATCGCCATAACCTAGCAGGAGGATAAATCCGAGTTCATGTCCGTGCGAAAAATACACACATTCCCAGACCCGATTCTGCGGGAAGAAACCGAGCCGGTCACCACCTTTGACCAGGCCCTCAAGGAACTGGTGGCCGACATGGCTGAAACCATGTACGCGGCGCCCGGGGTCGGCCTGGCCGCCAACCAGATCGGCGTCTGCCGCAAGGTCGTGTTGGTGGATGCCACCAGAGATAAAGAGAAAAACGGCAAAAGGGAGTATCTGGTTTTCATCAACCCGGAGATCATCGACGCGGAGGGCTCCCAGGTCGACGAAGAGGGTTGCCTGAGCGTGCTGCAACTCACCGCCAATGTCAAACGCTTTCAAAAAATCCTGGTCCGAGCTCTGAATCTGGCCGGCAAACCCTTTGAACTGGAGGCTGAGGACTATTTTGCCCGGATAATCCAGCATGAGCTGGACCACCTGAACGGCATCCTGTTCATCGACCATTTAAGCGCCCTGAAGCGAACTTTATATAAAAGACGCCTTAAAAAAATTCTGGAAGAGGATCAAGATGCCAGCCATGCGGAGCAATAACCTGGTAACTGATCACAGGGCAAGGGAGCCACGTACAGCGTCTGCCCCCAAGTCGGTAAGCGATCGCAGGGTGACACATATCCGCGAAAGAGGTCTGTCCGCTACACATCAGGTATGCGGGCAGGCCGATGACAAAGGAGATGCGGTGCCCTGTGATCGCTTACATAATCTACGCATCGTCTTCATGGGGACCCCGGAGTTCGCCGTTCCCACCTTACAGGCCCTTCTGGGCAGCGCCCATTCGGTGGTGGCGGTGGTCACCCAGCCGGACCGGCCAAAGGGCCGGGGCCGCAAGCTTGCCGCCCCGCCGGTAAAGGAACTGGCCGACCGCGCCGGGCTGCCGGTCCTGCAGCCGACCAGAATCAGGAACGACATCTTCTTAAACGAAATAAAAATGTACGATCCGGACCTGATCGTGGTCGCCGCCTACGGCCGCATCCTGCCCGGTCCTTTGCTCAGTCTGCCGCCCCTTGGCACCATCAATGTCCATGGTTCGATTCTGCCCAGGTACCGGGGGGCAGCACCCATCCAGTGGGCGATCATCCGGGGCGAGACCGAATCCGGCGTCACCATCATGCAGATGGACGAAGGAATGGACACCGGCGATATTCTGCTCATCGAGAAAACACCCATCGCCCCGGAGGACACGGCCGGCATCCTGTATGGCCGGCTCGCCGAACTCGGCGGCCAGGCTCTGCTCCGCGCCTTGGACCTGCTGGCCGTGGGCCGGCTTACCGCGGTCAAGCAGGATGACCGCCAGGCAACGCTGGCGCCACTCCTTGCCAAGGAACAGGGGCTGGTGGATTGGCAGCAGCCGGCCGCTGTCATCAGCTGCCTGATCCGGGGCCTTGATCCCTGGCCGACCACTTATACCTATCGGGATGGCCGACGTCTGCGACTGTTCAGCCCACGGGTGGTGAAGGCCGCCGAGCCGCTGCCGCCACCCGGCACCCTCTGGCAGACCGACGCCGCCGGGCTCTATATCGCCACCGGCGAGGATCTCCTGCTTATCCGGGAAGTGCAGCCGGAAGGCGGCCGGCGCATGCCGGCGGATGACTTCCGGCGCGGCCACGCCTTAGCCGCCGGCCTGGTTTTCGGAAGCGGCAGCGACACTGCCGGACCATGAAAAACGTCACCATCGCCTATGCCGACTGCCTGGCCGGGATCAGCGGCGACATGTTCCTGGCCGCCCTGCTTGATGCCGGCCTGCCCGAGGAGGTCCTGCGGGCCGATCTGGCCCGGCTGGGACTTACCGGCTGGCAACTCGAAGTGAGCCAGCGCCTGGAAGGCATGGTGCAGGCCAGGCGGGTGGAAGTTCGCACGAAAACCAAGCAACCGGCCAGAACCTGGAAGGCGGTGCAAGCGCTGCTGACGGCAAGCAACCTGCCGCCGGCAATCAGGACCAAGGCCCTGGCCGTGTTCGAGTTGCTGGCAGCAGCCGAGGCCCGGGTGCATGGCACCAGCATGGATGCGGTGCACTTCCACGAACTTGGCGCGGTGGACGCCTTAATCGACATCGTGGGCACGGCAAGCGGCCTGGTCTATCTCGAAATCGATACCCTGATCGCCTCGCCGCTGCCCATGCCGCGCGGCTTTGTCAACTGCGCCCACGGCCTGCTGCCCGTGCCGGCGCCGGCGGTCTGCGAAATTCTGAAAGATGTGCCGGTGTACGGGGTTGACCTGGATCAGGAAATGGTGACCCCGACCGGCGCCGCTCTATTAAAGGCCCTGGCCAGCGGTTTTGGCAGCCTGCCGGCCATGGTCATCCGCCGGGTGGGGTATGGTGCCGGTAGCCGGATGCTGCCGGCCGGCCGGCCCAATCTCTTCCGGCTGATCATCGGTGAGGCTAGAGAGCCGGAAGAGTCCCAGGAAGTGGAGGTGATCGAGACCAACCTGGATGACTGGTCGCCCGAAGGCTATCCCCATCTGGTCGAACAGCTCATGGGCCTGGGCGCCCTGGATGTGAGCCTGACGCCCATGCAGATGAAGAAGGGCCGGCCAGGCTTCCTGCTGCGGGTCATCGCAACCCCGGTCGCGGCCTTGCAACTCAAGCAGGCGATCCTGACCGAGACCACCGCCATCGGCCTGCGCTTCCGCAATGAAAAACGTCTCACTCTGCCCCGACGGCAGGGTACCGTGGCCACGCCGTGGGGCGCGGTGCAGGTGAAAGAGGTGGAAACACCGGCCGGGCCGGTGCTCACCCCCGAGTATGAAGACTGCCGGCGGGTGGCCCTGGAACAGCACATCCCTTTGCGGGCCGTGTATGCGGAGATCGGCCGGCATGGACCTGCGGCGTTTGTGCCGGCAACAGGGGAGAAAAAAGAGTGACCACCCTGCTCATGGCCATCGCCACCGGCCTCTACAGCGGCTACCTGCCCATTGCCCCCGGCACCTGGGGCTCGGCCGTGGGGCTGGCGCTCTTTTTCGCCTTAAGCCGCCTCAGCCTGCCAGCCTATGCAACGGTGGTGGTCGTCCTGCTGGTCGTCGGCTTTTTTGCGGCCGGCGCGGCCGAGAAGATTCTGGACCGCAAGGACCCGGGCCAGGTGGTGATCGACGAGATCGTCGGCATGCTGATCACCATGACTGCGGCGCCGGCAACTCCGCTCGTCCTGCTCCTCGGTTTCCTGCTCTTCCGTTTCTTCGACATCGTCAAACCCTTTCCCTGCCGTTTCATCGATCAGCGGATCAACGGCGGGGCCGGCATCATGCTGGACGACGTGGTGGCCGGCTTTTACGGATTTCTTGCGCTGCAGGGGCTGTTGCGGGTTTTTTTCTGAGAAGGGAGACAGGCTGTAGCTTTTTAGACTGTAGGCTGTTAGGAGGAGAAAACAAGCTGACATCACAAGACTCAAGGCACTTTAATGGCCGGCTCCCGCAGTCATTTCTCAGCGGCAACTAATCTACAGCCTAACCCCGATAAACGGAATAAGTACCTTTACGAAATAATTTTCTGCCAAAAACGCGCAGAAAATTATTTCTTAGGTACTAATAGGCTACAGTCTAATCAACCTGTGGCACGCACTCACGTCTCCAGCGCCTTACGGATCTCGGCCTGCAGGGCGGCGATCACTGCCAACGGTTCAGCAGCCTTGGAGATGGGGCGGCCGACCACCACATAATCAGCGCCGTCGGCCACGGCCCGGCGGGCGGTGACGATTCGCTTCTGGTCGTCACGTTCTTCCAGGATATTGGCGCCCGGCCGGATGCCGGGCGTGACGATCAGCAGTTTCTCGCCCAGCCCCTGCCGCAGGCGGCCCACTTCAAGGCCCGAGCTGACGATGCCGTCGCATCCCAGTTCCAGGGCGCGGCGGGCTCGAAGATAGACAAGATCCGCCACGCTGCCGGTCATGCCCATGGCCCGCAGGTCCTCTTCCCCGAAGCTGGTAAGCACGGTCACCGCCAGCAACTTGACACCGCCCTTCGCCTCGACAGCGGCCCGGATGATGGGATCGTTGCCGTGCACCGTCGCCAGAGTGACTCCCCGGTCGTTAAGCTGCCGCACGGCCAGCTTCACGGTTTCCGGGATATCGAAAAACTTCAGGTCGAGCATCACCTTATGACCGCGCTTGGCCAGCCAGTCGACAATATCAAAACCGGCGGCCAGAAAGAGCTGAAGGCCAACCTTGTAAAAACGGATATGGGACTCGGTGCGCACCACCAGTTCCCGGGCCAGGTCCGGCCGCTCCACATCCAGGGCCAGAATGATTCTTTCTTCCAAAGGAATTTTTTTTGTTATGGTCATAATCATGTAGGTTATCGTCCCGGGGTGCGATCCGCCGGGACTAAAAAAAACAAAGGCTCACGCAGAAGAGATATCTGTCTGCGCTTCCATCTTCTTGAAAAATAGACATTCCTGACAGGTGGCAATTGTCCGGGCGTATGTTCCCTGGATCCTGCTGACCCCGAAGGTGCCGGCAAGACGCCAGCAAAATCGGCCGGCGTTGCGACCGCCGTTGACGCCGTCAAACATGGTGGCGCTGGCAGCCGGACAGACGCCCTGCCGATCAACGGCACTACCGCCGGGTTCCCGCCCGCATTGCATGAATTCCCAGCAGTTATTTTTTGCCACTCAATCGCCCCGACCTTAAACGCTGTACCACGTCTCTCCGCAGGAAACTTCCGGAAAGCCATCATAGTTAACATCCATAAGAAAATCCAGAAAATAAGGCGGATGGCCGCGCCAGCCGCGGCTTTCGAATCACAAACAGGTTGACCGATCACCCCCGGCCGAATAGATTGTCCGCGCGTAACTTGTCAGGTTGTTTAGTCCGTTAGACTGTAGTCTGTTAGCAAAAAAAAGACTGGGCATAAGGTGCAACGCATACAATCTCTAGCATTTTTCAGTGCTAATAGACTAAATACCTACAGACTATCCACCTGAGTAGTTACGTGGAACTTACACGAACAGGAAACCATGCCCGGATACATCGACTTCCATACCCACGCCTTTCCGGATCGGCTGGCGGCCACCGCCATCCCCTATCTCGAAAAGGAGGGCAACGTCAAGGCGTGGCTGAACGGCACGATCAGCGCCCTGCTCAACTCCATGGACCGGGCCGGTATCGCGGTGAGCGTGCTTGGCTCCATTGCCACCAGGCCGGAGCAGTTTGCCGCCATCCTCGCCTGGTCCGGAGAAATCCGCTCAGACCGGCTCATGCCTTTTCCTTCGTTCCATCCCGCCGACCCCGAGGCGCGCGAGCGGATCGCCATCATCAAGGGAGAAGGCTTTGCGGGCATCAAACTGCATCCTTACTACCAGGGGTTCGTGCTCGACGAGGACCGCATGCTGCGCCTCTACGAGAAGATGTGCGAGCATGACCTGATCCTCCTCATGCATACCGGCTTTGACATCGCCTTTCCCCGCGACCCCATTGCGTCAC
>MGTE01000018.1:4931-13994 GCA_001799275.1 Deltaproteobacteria bacterium RIFOXYD12_FULL_57_12 | reverse complement strand
TGAAGCTGGTGGCCTCGCACCTGGGCGCCTGGGAGCAGTGGGACGAAGTGGAAGAGGTCATGGCCGGCCGGCCGGTTTACATGGATATCTCCTACACCCTTGATCAGATCGACCGGCAGCAGGCGCGGGCCATCATGCTGAAACACCCGGCCGACTATCTACTCTTTGGCTCGGATTCCCCCTGGGCCGGCCAGCAGGAAACATATCAACTGGTTAAGGAGCTTGACCTGGGAGAGGAGTTGGAGGGGAAAATCCTGCGGGAGAACGGCCGGCGGCTGCTGGGACTGCGGTAATCTCAGCGCAGCGCGCAGACCACTTTGCCCTCCAGTTGGAAATCGTTGGTTTTGACATCGTAGGTGAGCCGCTCGCCCTGCAGGTCAAACCGTTCACCGGCGACCTTTACCCCGGCCGTGGCCAGGAGCTGGTGCTGACTGCCCTGGTATTCGAGGCTGGGGGCCTGCAGCCGGTAGCCGTTGGCCGTCACTACCACCACGTCGCCGGTTACCGACAGCAGTTCGCGACCACTTTCGTACCGGGCCTCGTCACTCACTATGCTCGTCTCACCCTGGTCGCCATCGCCGTAAAAAACCGCCGCCACCTGCTCCATGCGCAGATCCTCTTCGGAGCCGGCCGTATAAAGGCGGGCCGCCCGTATCCGCCACTCCCGCCGACCGGCTTTGCTCTGGGCCAGGACGACATCCTCCATGGCAAACAGTTTGCCGGCCCTCTGCAGGAGCGCCGCGTCCGGGGTTGCTTCCGAACCGCGGGGCGCCAGAAACCCGGCCAGAGGGGGAAGCCAGAGCGACGCCGTCAGCAGGCCGAGCAGCGGTATCTGCCAGAAGAGATTCCGTGTCTTGATCATTTGTTGCCGTTGCCGGCGATATAGCGGGCAAGCAGACTCTGGCGCATACCCTTGGCCTCGATGAGCAGATCGCAGAGCTCCCGGACCGCGCCGCGGCCGCCCGGCAGTTCGGTGACGTAATGGGCGCGCTGCCTCACCTCCGGGGCCGCGTCAGCCACGGCCGCGGCCAGACCGACCCGGGTGATGAGCGGCAGATCCAACCAGTCGTCGCCCAGATAGGCCACCTCAGCCGGCGCCAGACCAAGCTCAGCCAGGAGCCTCTCAAAAATCGCCAGCTTGTTGCCCGCCTTCTGATACACATGGGTGAGACCCAGATCCTGGGCGCGCCGGGTGACGGCGGCTGACTGCCGGGCGGTGATCAGGCCGATCTCAACGCCGGTCTCCCGCAGGAGACGCAGCCCCATGCCGTCCCGGGTATGGAAGGCCTTAATCTCGCCGCCGTTTTCAGTATAGATGATGGTGCCGTCAGTGAGTACCCCGTCCACATCGAGCAGCAGCAGACGCACCGCCCGGGCCTGAGCCAGGCAGGCAATCCAGGCCTCACTGCGCACCGGGTCTGCCTGCCGCGCCCGCGCCCGCTCCAGCAGGGCCTGGGTCAATTCGCAGTCCGACGGGTAGGCGCCTTTAGTCGGCGGGCAGGAGTCATCCTTCTGCATATCGTGATATAACCTCGTGGGGCTACGAGCAATGCCGTTTACTTAAGCGAGTTTTGTATTTTTGAACCGCAGAATATCGAACAAGAAATATCGAATGTCGAAGTTTAACTACTTCATCATTCTGCAGTTCCTTGTTCGATATTCGATATTCGCTGTTAGATCGCAATAGATATTTCCCTAAGTCAACAGCATTGGGACTACGAGACGGTATCTTCGCCGCACACCGCGTCATGCAGTTGCATCAAAGTTTGGAGCAATCCTTCAAGCCGGTCAACAGGCAGGGAGTTGGGTCCGTCGCATAACGCATTATCCGGGTCGGGATGCACCTCGAGAAAAAGGCCGTCGATACCGGCCGCCACCGCGGCCCGGGCCAGCGGCGCGATAAATTGGCGTTGGCCGCCGGAACTGACGCCGGCGCCGCCGGGCAGTTGGACGCTGTGGGTGGCGTCGTAGATCACCGGGCAGCCGAAAGACCGCATGATGGGCAGCGCGCGCATGTCCACCACCAGGTTGTTGTAGCCCAGGGAAAAACCCCGCTCGGTAAGCAGCACTTTTCGGTTGCCGGCGGCCCGGAGCTTGCCCACCGCGTTTTCCATGTCCCAGGGCGCCATGAACTGCCCTTTTTTCAGGCTGATCGGCTTGCCGGTGCGGGCCGCCGCCACCAGAAGATCGGTCTGGCGGCAGAGAAAGGCGGGAATCTGGATAAGGTCGAGTACCTCGGACGCCGGCGCCACCTGGCTTATTTCGTGCACATCGGAAATGACCGGTACCTGAAACTCCCGGCGGATATCGGCCAGCATCTGCAACCCCTTGACCAGGCCGGGACCGCGGAACGAGGTAAGCGACGTGCGGTTGGCCTTGTCAAACGAGGATTTGAAAACAAACGGCAGGCCAAGACGGCGGGCCACTTCCTTAACCGCGCTGGCAATCTGCCGGGCGATCTCGGCCGACTCCAGCACACAGGGTCCGGCAATCAGCAGCAGCGGCCGGCCAGGGCCGACCACAAAATCCTCCCCGTCGTCGACGCACGGAATCGTCACCATGTCCATGACCACCCCTCAGCTGCTGCCGGCGTGCTGCAGGGCGGCGCGGACGAATTCCCGGAATAAGGGATGCGGCTTCATGGGCTTGGATTTGAATTCGGGATGGAACTGGCAGCCAAGAAACCATGGATGGTCGGCCAGTTCGACGATCTCCGCCAGGGTATTGTCCGGCGAGGTGCCGCTGATGATCAGCCCCTTGTCGGTTAAAGCCTGGCGGAACTCGGGATTGAACTCATAGCGGTGCCGATGCCGCTCGAAAATCTCTTCCTGCTGGTAGGCGGCAAGGGCAAGGGTGGACGGCGCAAGCTGGCAGGGGTAGCTGCCCAGGCGCAGGGTGCCGCCCTTGTCCGACTTCTCGTCCCGCACCTGGATCTGGCCGGTGCGGTAGTCGAACCATTCCTTCATCAGATAGATCACCGGATGGCCGGTGGTCAGATCGAACTCGGTGCTGTTGGCGTCGTTCATGCCGGCGATGCTGCGGGCGAATTCCACCACGGCGAGCTGCATGCCGAGGCAGATGCCGAAAAAGGGGATTTTCTGCTCACGGGCAAAGGAGATGGCCTTGATCTTGCCCCGCACACCTCGCTCGCCAAAGCCGCCCGGCACCAGGATGCCCTGGCAGCCGGCCAGCAGTTCGCCAACATCATCGCGCGCCTCCAGGTCCTCGGCGCTGACATAACGCAGGTCCACCCGGGCGTCGTTGGCCAGGCCGCCGTGTACCAGGGCCTCGTGCAGACTCTTGTAGGACTCGGTCAGTTCCACGTACTTGCCAATAATGCCGATGGTCACCCGGTGGGCGGGATGCTGGATCCGGTGCATCAGCTCTTCCCACGGTTCGATGCGCGGGGCGCCGGTCCAGACGTTCAGCAGTTCGAGAATCTTGTCGTCCAGCCCCTCCCGGTGGAAATGCACCGGCACCTCATAGATGCTCTTGACGTCCCGGGCGGTGATCACCGCATCGGTCGGCACGTTGCAGAACAGGGCGATCTTGGCCTTCAGTTCGCTGGTCAGGTTTTTCTCGGTGCGGCAAAGAAGGATATCGGGCTGGATGCCGATGGCGCGCAGTTCCTTGACGCTGTGCTGGGTCGGCTTGGTCTTCACCTCGCCGGCGGTCTTGATATAGGGCACCAGGGTGACATGGATGAATAACGTGTTCTGGCGGCCCCGGTCGAAGCGGAACTGGCGGATGGCCTCCAGAAAGGGCAGGCTCTCGATGTCGCCGATGGTGCCGCCGATCTCGATAATGGCGAAGTCGACGCTGCCGTCCATCTGCAGGATGGCGTTCTTTATTTCATCGGTGATATGGGGGATCACCTGCACGGTGCCGCCCAGATACTCGCCCCGCCGCTCCTTGGTGATCACCGAATAGTAGATGCGACCGGAGGTGTAGTTGTTCTTCTGGGCCATCACCGCATTGGTATAGCGTTCGTAATGGCCCATATCCAAATCGCATTCGGCCCCGTCGTCGGTGACGTAGACCTCGCCGTGCTGGAACGGATTCATGGTGCCGGGATCCACATTGATATAGGGATCGAGCTTCTGAAAGGTGACGGTGAGGCCGCGGCTTTCGAGTAAAGCGCCGATGGAGGCAGCTGCCAGACCCTTGCCCAGAGAGGAGAGAACGCCGCCGGTGATAAAAATGAACTTGGTCCGATAGGAGGTATTTGCAGGTTTCATGGGCCGCTAGTATAGCAACAAGCCTTTCAATTGGCCAAGAAAAAAAACATCCACGGATTGCGGCAAAAGAAGCTGTCAGGGCCGAAAACCGTCAAAAAAACTTTGACATCCAGGCACACCAACTATAAAGTGCCAACTTTCTGATTTCTATCCTCTAACAATGAGTCGGGTACCTCGATGAGTTTCCTCAATATTGCCGGCAAACGGTTCGTAGTCTTCGGACTCGCCAACCGCAAATCCGTGGCTGCGGCCATTGGCCGGGTGCTGACCGCCGCGGGCGCCGAGGTCATTCATGTGGTGCGTTCCGAGGAGCGCCGGCAGACGGCGCGCCGGCTTTTCCCGGACGCTCAAGTCTTTGTCTGCGATGTGGCCGAGGAAGAGAACATCAGCCGGGTAAGCCGGGAGATTGAAGCTGCAGCGCCCGGCAGAATCGACGGCCTGGTGCATTCCATCGCCTTTGCCAACTACGGCGAGGGCATGAAGCCGTTCCACGAAACCAGAAAAACGGATTTCCTACAGGCCATGGACATCTCCTGCTTCTCGCTGATCGCCATTGCCAATCACTTCAAACACCTGCTGGCGGAGACCGCCTCCGTGGTGACCATCTCCATCTCCACCACCCGGATGGCCGCGGAGAACTACGGCTACATGGCGCCGATCAAGGCGGCCCTGGAATCGTCGCTCTGCTTCCTGGCCAAAAGTTTTTCCCGCTTTTCCCGGGTCCGCTTCAACGCTGTCTGCGCCGGCCTGCTCAAGACCTCGGCCTCGGCCGGCATCCCCGGCTACATCGACAGCTATCTCTATGCCGAGCAACTCACCCTGCGCAAAAAAGGGCTGGCCACCGACGAGGTGGCCGATACCGCCGCTTTTCTGCTCTCGGAGCGGGCCTCGGGCATTACGGCCCAGTGCATCGTGGTCGACGCCGGCATGGGCATCAACTACTTCGACGCCGAAATGGTCGCCAGAGCCATGAGGCCGGGGCCATGAGATATCAAAACGTCCGGCTGCGCGCCTTTGGCTACGAGTTGCCGCCCCGGGTGCTGAGTTCGGCCGAAATCGAGACACGGCTGACGCCGGTCTACGAGCGCCTGAAGCTGCCGCCGGGCCGCCTGGAACTGATGAGCGGCATCCGGGAGCGCCGGCTCTGGACCCCGCATACCCGGCCGAGCGCCGCCGCGGCCGCAGCCGGCCGCAAGGCCATCGCCGCCGCCGGCGTTGCCCCCGCCGATCTCGAATGCCTGATTTTTGCCTCGGTCTCCCGGGACATGCTGGAGCCGGCCACCGCCGCCTTTGTCCACCGGGAATTGGGCCTGCCGCCCCGCTGTTTAATCTTTGACATCTCCAACGCCTGTCTGGGTTTTCTGGACGGCATGGTGATGCTGGCCAACATGCTGGAACTGGGCCAGATGCAGACCGGCCTGATCGTGGCCGGCGAAACCGCCGAGGATCTGATCGAATCGACCCTTGCCGCTTTACTGGCCAACCGGACATTAACCCGGAAGTCGATCAAATCGTCCTTTGCCTCGCTTACCATCGGCTCAGGCGCCGTTGCTCTGGTTATGGAGCGGACGCCGGCTGCTGCTGACCGCCGCCTGGTGGGCGGTACCTTTCTGGCGAACACCGCGCACAACGATCTCTGCCAGGGCGGCGTCACCGACAACGGCCACCGGGAAACCGCCTCCACCCTGATGGCCACCGATTCGGAGGAACTTCTGCTCCGGGGTATTGAAACCGCAGAGACCGCCTGGCGAAACTTCCTGGCCGAACTGGGCTGGCAGACCGAGTCCATCGACGCCTTCTTCTGCCATCAGGTTGGCAGCGCTCATGCCCGCCAGCTCCTGACCACGCTGAATCTCGATCCGCGGAAAAATTTCGAAACCCTGCCCTACCTGGGTAACGTCGGCTCGGTTTCGGCGCCGATCACCATGGCAATCGGCCTGGAGCAAGGCATTCTGCGGCCTGGCCAGCGGGCCGCCTTGCTCGGCATCGGCAGCGGCATAAACTGTATGATGCTTGGGATAGAATGGTAAAATGAACACACAGATGCTTGCCATCGAACAAGGACGCGCCCTGCTGGCCCTTGCCCGCCGGGTCATTGGCGAACGGCTGGGGGTTCCCCCACCGTCAACCACCTCCTCCCTGCCTTCGGCAACCGATCCGGCCCTGCAGAACAGGCAGGGCACCTTTGTGACCATAAAAATCCGCGGCCAGTTACGCGGCTGCATTGGCAATCTTGCGGGCACCACGTCGATCTACGAAGGAATCCGGCAGAATGCCCTCAACGCCGCCTTCCACGATCCCCGCTTTCCGCCGCTGCGCCCGGAGGAATTCGCTGCCATTCACATCGCCATCAGCGTCCTGACACCGGCCCAACCCCTGGCCCACCAGGGCGGCGCCGACCTGCTCGACAAACTGCGGCCAGGCATCGACGGTGTCATCATCCGGAAGGGCGCGGCCGGCGCCACCTTTCTGCCGCAGGTCTGGGAACAGCTGCCGCGGCCAACGGATTTTCTCGCCCACCTCTGCCGCAAGGCCGGCCTGCCACCAGACGCCTGGCAGGGTGCCGATCTGGCCGTCGCCACTTACCAGGCCCAGTACTTTGCGGAAGCCGAGTAGCGCCTTTACCATGCCCGAACTTATCCTTCCCGCTGAAACAAGCCGACAGCTGGCCGTCCTCTACGCCGAAATGGAAATCGCCTATGACCGGGTGGCTCGGCAGCTCGATTTTTCGTGCGCCGGCTGTCCGGACAACTGTTGCGACAGCTATTTCCTGCACCACACCTACATCGAATGGGCCTATCTCTGGGAAGGCATCAAGGCCTTGCCGGAAACAAAACAGAGTGGTATCATCGCCCGGGCCGTGCACTATGAGCTTGAGGCGACGCGGCTGCTGGCCAAAGGGGAACGGCCGAACCTGCTGTGCCCCCTTAATGAGGCGGGGCTCTGCGGCCTGTACGCGCACCGGCTGCTGATCTGCCGGTTGCACGGGGTGCCGGCGAAGATTACCAGGCCGGACGGCCATGAGCTGCGCTTCCCCGGATGTTTCCGCTGCCAGGAACTGGCCGAACGGCAGCCAAATCCGCCGGAGCTTGACCGGACGGATTTCTTTCGGTGGATGGTGGAGATGGAGAGTGCGTTTATCAAGTCGCTTGGCCAGGCGTTGCCCAGGGTGAAGATGACCCTGGCCGGGATGCTGGCGCAGGGGCCTCCTTGTCTGTAAGGCAGAAGGCAGAAGGCAGAAGAAAAAAATTTAAGAAAACAAAAAACATGGCACAACATGATATCCCGCGCCTGCAGGAGGCAATCCTCCAGGTGATTCAGACCCAGATTCAGAAACAGGAGCCGCCGGAAACCGAGGAAACTCTCCTGCGGCTCATCGACGAAGGTTTTACCAGAAGCCAGGCCCTCGACCTCATCGGTTATGTGGTGGCGGCCCAGGTTCTCGGTGCGCTCCGTGAAGGCAAGCCCTATCTTGAGGCCCGATACATCACCGCCCTCAAGGCCCTGCCCAAGCTCCCCTGGGAAGTGGAATAATACGAACTACTTAGGGACGCGAAAAATACTAATATACCATCACGCATCCCGTCTTCTGGCCATCTTTGGTCTTGCCTCAATCGCAAAATCCTCAGAGTAGCGCTGCTACTCCTGCGGTTTTGCTCAATCGGCGCAACCAAATTTGACCCAAATCCGGGCGCGATCCAGGTACATTAGTATTTTCCGAGTCCCTTAGGTGGATAGTCTGTAGCGGTTAACGCCGCAGGCGGCGATTTATCATGAAGTAACTTTTCGCCAGTTCTTGCCTTGGAAAAAGCAGAAGAGAATATCGAATATCGAACAAGGAATGATGAATGTCGAAGGGAAACAGGGGAGTTCGATATTGAGGAACGGGTGATTGATTTTGCCGTTCATATCATTACAAACCGCCGAGCCTCCTGCCAAAGACAAAAATCGGCAACCACAGTCCGAAAAACAAAACTTCATGATTCGAAATTCCTTGTTCGATATTCGATATTCTCCTTAAAAATCTGAACCACGAAATTCAGCCATTTAGTCCCTTAGAAATAATATTCTGCTCGTTTTTGGCAGAAATTATTTCGTGAAGGTACTTATCCCGTTTATCGAGGTTAGGTTAAAGTTACTTGGAAGGTATTTAGGTGCATAGGTGAAAAAATGCCTTAAAACACTCCATGCTGGCGGAGGATGTTGACGCCGATCGCCAGGAGCACCAGACCGCCGCCGATCTCGGCCCGGGCGCCGATCCGGGAGGCGCTGCCGACCACGCAACCAAGGCGGAGCCCGACGGCGGTAAGAGCCGCCGCCACCAGCCCGATAATCGCAGCCGGCCACCAGATGGAGATGCCGAGCAGGGAGAAGCTCAGACCGACCGCCAGGGAATCGATGCTGGTGGCCACCGACAGCATGAGCAGCGCCCCGCCCCGGGTGGGATCGGTCCTTTCTTCCCCGTCTTCATGCCCCCTGACCCCATCAAATAGCATCTTGGCTGCCACCAGCGCCAGCAGGCCGAAGGCCAGCCAGTGGTCAACGCCTTCGATCAGGCTGCGCACCGTAAGGCCGGCGGCCCAGCCGGCGATGTTCATGCCGGCCTGAAACAGACCGAAATGAAAGGCCAGCCGGAAGAGCTGCCTGCTGCTGACCGTGCACAAGGAAACCCCGGCAGCCACCGCCACGGCAAAGGCGTCCACGGCCAAGGCGAAAGCGATCAGCAATATTGCAAGAAAATCCATAGTCGCCCTTTATAATCCACCCCTGGCACGTCCTCAAGGAAATTCACCGCACCCCGTGCGCTCATAGTTGCGCCCGCCAT
>MGTE01000018.1:2206-4872 GCA_001799275.1 Deltaproteobacteria bacterium RIFOXYD12_FULL_57_12 | reverse complement strand
CTCCTTGCCATTAAAATTAACCCGGAGGAGGCTCTCATGAAGACGACCAATCCATGTGCTCGGCAACTTGGAGCCTTGACTGTGGCTCTGTCGATTTTCGCAGGTTTGACGTTCGCCCAGGCGGCCGCACCTGATCTTGCCTCGCAAACACCCCTCGATCTTGACGCCAATCCCAGTTTCGACTTCGCGCCCGATCCCGGCACAGACCCGCTCTTCACTCCGGAACTGTTTGATCTGACCGGCGACGCGGCAGGCTTTGCCGGTCTTGATGCGGTGCGCACCTTTGCGGGGGAGGTAGGTGAGACCTTCCCGCCCGGCATGGAGGTGTTCGTGGCGTACTGGGGCAACCCGGGCTACGCACTCCTGGCAGGGACAGCCATGCCGCCCAGCGCCGCTCGCCGCGGCCAGTCCGCTTTCTCTGGCCTCCGCCTTCCGGCCAGGCGGCGGACTGCTGGTCTATGGCGACCGCCGGTTTGCCGCCATGGTCGCCGAGCCGAGCCTGGTGACGGTTGCTGGCCAACTCTATGAGCTGCCTTCTCCCATGGCGTGGCACAGCCCGCTCGTGCTTGATCTGAACGGCGATGGCATCCTGAACGCCTCGCGCGGTCTGTGGCACCAGCATCCGGCAACGCTCACCGGCCCATACGCCGCCTTTGACATCGACGGTGACGGCTTTGCGGACATCACGGAATGGCTGGCACCGGGGGACGCACTGCTTGCCACTTCGCCGCGACCCAGGAGCGGGCTTGACCTCCTCGGGACTGCGGGCGGCTGGCAAGACGGGTTTGCGCGGCTGGCCGCCGAATTCGACCGCGACCACAACGGCGTGGTCAGCGGGGCGGAACTGAACGGCCTGTATGCCTGGCGAGACGCCAATGGCAACGGCAGCGCCGAGCCGGGCGAAGTCGCGCCGGTCCGGAAGCTGGGCATCGCCTGGATTGCGACAACCCACGACGGTTATCTGTCCAGCTTTGGCTACCGGAACGGGCAGGTAGCCGCGGTGTGGGACTGGTGGCCGAACTACGCGCTGGCCAACCGCCGTGCCGCTCAGGCCAGCGGTGGCGGTGTCCTCGGGCAGGCGGCGGCCAGGATGTTGCCCGACCTCGTCTCCAACTCCACCGATGATGAGGTGCGGGCGGACGCTGCGTTGCAAACACGCACCCTCATCTCCCGTGCGCAACTGGCAGCAGCCGGGATCGACCCGGAGAGCTTCCGCCTGGCCGCCGTGGTCGATTACGGCCGCGCCCTGATCGGCCATGACACCTCGGGCTCGACGCATGGGCCGGACGTTGTCCGCCTGATCCGCCTCGGGATCGGACTGCAGGGTCTTGATGAAGGCGATGTTGCCATTATCATTCTGCCCTTTGCCCGGGAGTTTCAACTGGCTGCCGATCCGGCCGGCCGCAACGTGCTGGTGCTGGGAGAACACGGCTCGCGTCTCATTCTGGTGGATTTTGGAAAACAGCAGGTGATACCGAAAAAAAATGGCCTTGAACTACAGCGCCTAGGCCTGCGCGCCTCGGGGCTGGCCGGTTATGGACCCGGCTTCTGGCTGACCGCCTGGCAGCTTGATGGCAATGGGGCGGTTGTCGATGAACGGGCCTGGTCGCTGACCCCTCGGGGCTTCGTGGCCGGGCTTTCACTCGATGCACTGCGCGCCCGGTTCGGCCAGCTTCGGAGCTTTTTTCTGACCGGACCGAGCGCGGGATTTTTCGAGGTTCCCGCCCCGGATAAAACCGGCGAGCAGCTTTGGTATATTCATCAGGGGATGCCGGATAAGTTGGTGGATAGTGCGGAGAGCTTCGGCGGTATGCATGCCGCGGGCCAGGCCGTGGCCTACACCAAGCGCGACGGTGCGACCTCGCGGTTCGCCCTCTGGCAGACGGACGGCGGCCCCGGCATTCTCGGCGAAGCGACCGAGCCGGCCAGCTTCTTCACCTATCCCCTGCTCGCACCGGACGCGGCAGCGGCCATCGTCGCCCAATTCTCAACGGCGACGCGATCTCTTACCTACCTGGCGTCAGCCACGCCGGCATATCCGGATGTAACACCGCTGCTCACGACCTATCCCGGCCAGGGCAAAATAGCCCGCGGCGTTTTTGCGCACTACGGCCCGGAAGGCGTGGAGCTGCTGCCGCTGCCCGCAGCGACGGCCACCTCTTCTCCGGCCGGCGACTGAACCAAGCCGGCCGCCATTGGCCTGGCCTGCCGACCCGGCGCGGCCAAGCCGGGCCGGCCATACACCCAACCGCGCTTTTGCCGCTTCATATCTGCCGGCGCTGCAACAAACCCCTTCAACTTATTTTTCGCCGTCCGGTGTCCGAAAATGTCAAATGGTCTGATATTGAATCCGTGTTTCGTGAGCTGAGCGCCGAGCTTACCGAGCGAGAGGGTTTCCGCGTTGAGGTCTACCTGTTCGGAGTTGTAAGGGTTTTCCAGCGCTCCCACCCTTCGCCAGACACCGACAAGGGAGCGTTATCTGCAATCAGAAAATGGCTTGAGGAAAACGGAGTGACGCCATGAACACCATGAACATTGACGGCCATGATGCGGTTATTGCCTATGACGCGGAACTGAACATGTTTCGAGACGAATTTGTCGGGTTAAACGGTGGAGCGGATTTTTACGCGACCGATGTTGAATCCCTACGAAAAGAGGGAGAAATA
>MGTE01000018.1:0-2197 GCA_001799275.1 Deltaproteobacteria bacterium RIFOXYD12_FULL_57_12 | reverse complement strand
GTCTTTCTCGATGCCTGTCGCGAAAGGGACGTAGAGCCTCGAAAACACTACTCTGGAAAGTTCAACCTCCGCGTCCCTCCCGACCTGCATGAACGCCTTGCTGTTCAGGCCGCCGCCCACGGAAAGAGTATAAACGCCTGGGTGCTTGACCTGTTGACGGAGCAAACCATTGTTCACTCAAATTAGAAATTCTGAAGCCAAGCCTGACATCGTCAGCTTCATTAGTTTTGCATTGACTGGAGGTGCAGCAGCCGGGGGAAGCGCCGCAAAGCCAGAGGGTTTGCGGCGGTAGGCGTAGTTTTTCCTGCCGAAAACAAACAGAGGTGCCCTTTATTTCCCCAAAAAAAATTGCCTTCTGCATCCCTGTGCAGTATTATTTTTTTAAATGTACCCAATTTTGTGGAGATTCCTATGCAATCAGCCCTGCCAATCGACAAAATGACAGTTTCCGACAAGCTCCAGCTAATGGAACTGCTATGGGACGACCTCTGTCGCACTCCTGAACAAGTTCCCTCGCCAGGATGGCACGAAAAAATCCTGCAAGAAAGGGCAAAACGAACCACCGAAGGGACCGCAAAATTCTCGAATTGGTCGGAGGCCAAAGAGAATATCAGGAATTCCGTTAAATGAATCTTCGCATCCTCGACGAGGCTCAACAAGACTTGATTGACGGTTTTCGATTTTATGAAAAACAGGAAGCCGGCCTTGGGGGCTATTTCCTTGATTCTCTTTTTTCGGATATTGATTCTCTGCAAATTTACGCTGCTATCCATCCCCAGATCTTTGGTTATCACCGGTTGCTCTCCAAGCGCTTCCCGTTCGGCGTTTACTACCGGGTAGAAGAACGAACAGTTCTTGTTTATGCTGTGCTGGACTGCCGTCGAAATCCAGCCTGGGTCCGGGAAAGGTTGTCATAATTCCCTTATAGAACCACCGCCCCGTCCCGATAATTAAGTATGGCCTCCCCGGAACATCGTCGGGACAAAGAGTTATCTGTCTACCGGCCTCAAATTTCTTGCCGGCCATGTTGATTTTTTTCCGATCATTTTTTACGGAAATAGGCTATACAAAATTATGCTAATCATTTTTTTCGGATTCGACTGCGGGTTCGAAGCCATATCAAACGGCTGCCAATACTTTCGATTCGCGGAGAAGGCTTTTCATGGAACAACAGGCGGTAAAAACAGCGGTTCTGGCCCTTTTATTTTCCCTGATGCTTACATGCATTCATCCGGCCCGGGCCGGCGATCTGGTATCGATCTATCAGGAAGGGGACGACAATCTTGCCACCACCTATCAGAAGGGTGATGGCAACCAGATTCAGGTCGACCAGTTCCTTGCCCGCAACAGTGTCGATATCAGGCAGATCGGCACTGCCAACCGCGCCGACATCCTGCAGAACGGCTATGACCTGGCAGTTGCCGTCCTGCAGTCCGGCTCCTCGCACCTTGTCTGGCTCGAGCAGTACGGCCTCGGGCAGCAGGCCGCGATTATCCAGGAAATCGGCGACAGCTGTCTTGTTGATCTCCTGCAGGCCGGCGAATCAAACGAGGCCGACATCCAGCAGAAAGGCAAGGGGCAGACCGCCCTGCTCCATCAGGACGGCGTCGAAAATTACGCCTTTATCGAACAGAAGGGCAGCAACCATTACGCCGAGGTGAATCAGTTCAACGATGATAATTCCCTGGTACTCAAACAGAGCGGCAGCGCCCGCTATTACAAGATCGAGCAGACCGGGGGCATGTCGGCGATCATCTCCCAGGGCAAGCCTAAATAATGGCTGACCGGCACGGCGGACTTTGCGACTCCGTCAAAAGTGCCTTTGAAAAATTAAGCGCAAAAGGTTTTTCTTGATAAATAATTAATAAGGAGGATGCTATGAAGGGAGCAAAAAAAATATATCTGGTAGCAGCGGCCATGTTTCTGCTGGCAGCCCCGGCCTGGGCCGGCAATACCGCGGACATCGATCAGACCGGCCTTGACGGCACGGTCACCACTGTGCAGACCGGTGATTTGAATGCTATCACCATTGCCCAGGGCGGCATCGAGAACAACGCCGTCGTCACCCAGGACGGCACGGAAAACGCGGCCACCTTTGAGCAGGAGGGCGACAGCAACAGCACTACCGTCACCCAGACCGGCGCCAACAATTCGGCCGGCGGCTATTATAACTGGGGGGAGGGGTATGAATATTATT
>MGTE01000017.1:17197-21086 GCA_001799275.1 Deltaproteobacteria bacterium RIFOXYD12_FULL_57_12 | reverse complement strand
TGAGCCCGGCGACGATGCGGTCGAGCAGTTCCGGATCTGCCTCGTTCATCAGATTCTTAAAGGCCTTGCGGACCAGAATAAAGCCGGGCACTGCAATGTTGACCGCCATGATGCAGGCGATGAGGGGATCAAGCCAGAGGATGCCGGTCAGGCGGACGCAGAAGAGGCCGCCGATCACCCCGACGCTCGTGTAGAAATCGGTGAGCAGGTGCTGGCCGTCGGCCCGCAGGGCCTCTGATTTGAGTTTTTTTCCGGAATGGAGTAGATAAAAGCCGACCAGCAGGTTGCCAAGGCCGGCGGCCATGAGCAGCAGGAGGCCGGTGTCCAGGTTTTTGGGCGGGCTGGGCGTGAAGAAGGCCGGCACCGCCTCGACCAGGATCATGGCGCCGGCCAGGGTGATGAGGCCGCCTTCGAGCCCGGCGGCAAAGGCCTCGATCTTGCCATGCCCGTAAGGATGGTCTTCATCGACCGGCTTGGTGCTGATGGCGATGCTGACCATGAGAAAGGCGCCGGTGGCGACATTGATGATCGATTCAATGGCATCCGACAGGACGGCCTTGGAGCCGGTAAGAAAAAAGGCGGTAAATTTAACGACCAGCAGCACGACTGAGGTGATGAAGGCCAGGCGGGCGGCCCGGCGCAGGATATTGTTGTTGGTCGTTGTCATTGGGGTGCTGTGTGTGCGGGTTGGGAGAGCGGCGTGTCGCCAGGGCCTTTACGTCAGCTTCTACCAGGAGTTTTCTGGTTTTGCCAGGGATATTTTGTTAAGGGAGCAGGGCGGATGAATGCGATGCAAATAAAAGAGCTGCTGGCGGCGGTGCAAGATGGCCGCTGCGGGGTGGATCAGGCAATGGAACGGCTGCGGGACTGGCCAGCCGAGGAGATGGGCTTTGCCTGTCTTGATCATCACCGAGCCCTGCGCACCGGTTTTCCGGAGGTGGTGTATGGCGAGAACAAGAGCGCCGGGCAGATTAGTGCCATCCTGGAGAAACAGCTGGCCCGCTCTACCACGGTCATGGCGACCCGGGTGCTCGCTGAAAAGGCGGCAGAGGTCTGCGCGGCGCTCCCCGCTCTGGTCTTCCATGAGGCGGCCCGGATGCTCACCGGTCGCGAGGAGACTATTCGGCCCTGTGCGGCCCGCGGCAGGGTCGTGGTGGTCTCGGCCGGCACCTCCGATATGCCGGTGGCTGAGGAGGCAGTAGTGACGGCTCGGCACCTCGGTCATCCGGTGGATACCATTTACGACGTTGGGGTGGCGGGTATCCATCGGCTTCTGGCCCATCGATCCCTGCTGGTTACGGCCACGGTGCTCATCGTGGTGGCCGGCATGGAGGGAGCTCTGCCCAGCGTCGTGGGCGGCCTGGTGGACCGGCCGGTGATCGCCGTTCCTACCAGTGTCGGCTACGGCACCGGTTTCGGCGGTTTTGCCGCCCTTCTGGGCATGCTCAACAGCTGCGCGCCTGGCGTAGCGGTGGTCAACATCGACAACGGTTTCGGCGCCGGCTGCCTGGCCGCCGCTATCAATCGACTGTAAGAGCTTATTTATGGATAAGCTCTCAATGCTTCCCGCGTCCTAACTTGTTGGCAGACTGTTTTTTTATGGCCCGCCGGAATGCAAATTGACACTTTCCGTATGTCGGGTATAATCGCCCCTTGTCAAAATAGGACAAGGTAAGGGAGTCGGAAAATCATTACATGCCGGGAAATCAACGCTGCGGCCCTGCCGGGCGCGGGTTTCCCGAGAGAATATACCCCAAGGAGTTCTACGAATGCACAAGTCCCTGAAATGGAAGATAGTATCCTTGCTGGCCCTGGTGGTCCTGTGCGGCATGGCCCTGGTGCCGTCCGTTTATAAAGCCACGCCTGATTGGTGGCTGAAATATCTCGCCCCCGGCGGGCTGCGCCTCGGCCTCGATCTGCAGGGCGGCATGCACCTGGTGCTGAAGGTCGATCTGGAAAAGGCGCTCGAGAACTCGCTCGATCTGGCGGTCAGCGATTTGAAGGAAGGTCTGGCCGAGAAAGGGATCACCGCCGTGCGGACCGAATCCGGTGACAAGCGGAAGGTCCTGTTGACCCTGCCGAATACCGACGCCCTTGGCACGGTCCAGGCGATGGTGAAAGATGATTTTCCCAACCTCGATATCGAGGTGCGCTCCGAAGAGGGGAACTTCCCCCGCATCCTGCTGAATCTGAAGCAGAAGGAAATCGATTACATCAACAACAACGCCGTGGCCCAGTCTTTGGAAATCATCCGCAACCGCATCGACCAGTTCGGCGTGGCCGAGCCGGTGATCCTCCGCCAGGGGCTGGATGAAATCGTGGTCCAACTCCCCGGGGTTAAAGATGCGGATCGTGCTCTGAGCCTGATCGGCCAGACCGCCCAACTCGAATTCAAGCTGCTTGCCGAAGATGCCGCTGTTGATCCGGCCAGGCTGATCAGCGAGGCCCAGAGTGGTGGCCAGTGGCAGACCGGCGAAAGCCGAAAAAAGCTCAACCTGGCCCTGCAGAACCGGTTGCCGGCCGGCACCGAGATCTATTTCGAGAAAATGGTGGACAAGAAGACCGGCCAGGAAAGCCGGATTCCGCTCTTGATCAAAACGCCAATTCTGATGACCGGCGATATGGTGAAGAACGCCCAGGTCCGGGTTGGCGGCACCTTTAACGAACCCTATGTCGGCCTCGATCTCACCGGCCGCGGCGGCCGGATCTTCGGCCAAGTCACCGAGAAGAATGTGGGCAAGCGTTTCGCCATTATTCTGGATGAAGTGGTGCGCTCGGCACCGGTGATCCGCGAAAAGATCCTGGGCGGCAGCGCCCAGATTTCCGGCAATTTTACCTATGAGGAGGCCAATGACCTGTCCATTGTTCTACGGGTCGGCGCCCTGCCGGCGCCGGTCTCCATCATCCAGAACCTGACGGTCGGCGCCTCCCTGGGCCAGGATTCCATCGACCGCGGGCTCTTGTCCGGTCTGGTCGGCACCGCCCTGGTCATTGTCTTCATGGTGTTCTATTACCACCAGTCCGGGGTGATCGCCAATTTCGGTCTGATGCTGAATATTCTTTTTCTGTTTGCCGGGCTGGCGATATTTGGCGCCACCCTTACCATGCCGGGCATCGCCGGCATCATCCTCTCCATCGGTATGGCGGTTGACTCCAATATCCTTATTTTCGAGCGAATGCGCGAGGAGCTGGCCCTTGGCAAAACCCTCAAGTCGGGCGTGGAGGCGGGCTACGAAAAAGCCTTCTGGACAATTGTCGACTCCCAGGTGACCACCCTGATTACCTCGATCGCCCTTTTCCTCTTTGGAACCGGCCCGATCAAGGGTTTTGCGGTTACCCTGTCGCTGGGTGTGCTCTTCAACCTGTTTTCCACCCTGTTCGGCACCAGGCTGGTCTACGATGTTCTGTTCACCAAGCGGCGGGTCAGGCCCATCAAGTTCGCCCAGTTCATCGGTGCTACGAATTTCGACTATATGGGCGTCAAGAAATACGCCTTCTGCCTGTCGGCCGCTTTATCCATCCTCGGGCTGGTCGCCTTTGTGCAGATCGCCCGAGGCAAGGCCAACATGGGGGTCGACTTTGCCGGCGGCACCCTGCTCCAGTATCACGCTGAAAAGCCATTTTCCCTGGACGAGGTCCGCAAGGTGCTGGCGGCCGGCAATCTGGCCGACGTTGAACTGCAGCAGGTGGTGAACGAAGACCGGCTCATCGTCAAGCTGAAAAAGGCCGAGGAGGTTGTTTCCGGCCTTGACGAGGTCATCACCAAGGACCTGAACGACAAACTACCCGAGCAGAAGTTCAGCCTCGAAAGCCGTTCGGAGATCGGCGCCTCGGTAAGCGATGCGTTGCGCAGCAAGGCGGTGATGGCCATTGTCATTTCAATGATCGG
>MGTE01000017.1:6073-17039 GCA_001799275.1 Deltaproteobacteria bacterium RIFOXYD12_FULL_57_12 | reverse complement strand
AAAATATGCACAAGAAGGACAAAGGGCTGCTGAGCAATCTGACCTTTGGCGGGCTTATCAATCTGAGCATCAACGAGGTGCTGAGCCGGACGATCATCACCGTGCTCACCGTGGTTCTGGCCATGCTTGCCCTCTTTTTCCTCGGCGGCACCGTGATCCACGATTTTTCCTTTGCCATGCTGGCCGGTTGCGCGGTTGGCTGTCTGTCCTCGATCTTTGTGGCCAGCCCGGTGCTCACCCTCTGGCGGAAGGAGGGTGAAAAGTGACCTGTCACTCAGGCCGGCGACGAAATGGATCTACAGCTGCCTGATACGGTAAGGCGGCTGGCGGCCGGGGAAACCTTTCGCTTTGCCTGCCACCCGGGCGTGGCCTGTTTCACCGAGTGCTGCCGTGAACTGGAACTGGCCCTTACCCCCTATGATGTCCTCCGCCTGCGGCGGTGTCTGGGGCTCTCGGCCGACCAGTTTCTGGACCGCTACGTGGTGGTGGAAAAGGAGGCGGCCGAGCCCCTGCCGCGCCTCTATCTGGCCATGGTCGACGATGGCCGGGCCAGTTGCCCGTTCGTGTCGCCGACCGGCTGTACGGTGTATAGCGACCGGCCCGGCGCCTGTCGGATCTATCCGGTGGGGCGCGCGGCGCGACTTACGGCCGCTGGCGGCTGCCAGGCATTGCATGTCCTGCTTCGCGAGCCTCATTGTCTGGGGTTTGCCGGGTCGACCAGTTTTTCAATGGCCGAATGGTTTGCCGATCAGGAACTTGCCGCCTACAACGAGGCAAACGACCAGGTGATGACCATTTTGCAGCATGCGCGGATCAGGTCGGGCATGCTGCTGTCGGCCGGCCAGATCGAGCGGTTTCTTCTCGCCCTCTACGATCTGGATCGCTTCCGCGTCCTGGTCGCCGGCAATGAATTTCCAGCCGCCATCCTGCTTTCGGACCAGGAAAGGCAAGTGATTGCGACCGATGATGCCATGTTGCTCTCTTTCGGCATCCGCTGGCTGCGGCATGAACTGTTTGGGGAGATTACGCAGGTTGTTTAGACAGATAGCCTGTAGTCTGTTAGGGCAACTGCCCGAAATTTTATTTTGCAGAAAAAGAAGGCATAATTTATTGATTTTCCGTCACTAACAGACTAAACGCCTACAGGCTATCCACCTTGCAGCTACTGTTTGGAGAAATAATCTTGTGATCACCGAGCCAGAAAGCAGTGCAGACCGCTATCCCCTCGGTCGGGAGCTTACCGCGACCCTGCGCGAAATCGCCGCCAGCTACCGGGACGGCGAGGGCGGCTGCCACGGGCCGGACCACACCGAGCGGGTGCATCGGACCGCCTTGCATATCGGCCGGCTGATGGGCGCCGATCTGACGATCTTGAGCGCTGCCGCTTTACTGCACGATATCGGCCGGCGCTATGAAATGGCTGAAAAGGGCCGGATCTGCCATGCGGAAAAGGGCGCGGAACTGGCCGCCGAAATTCTTGTTTCCCTTGATTTTCCAACGGCAATGATTGACGCTATTGTCCACTGCATCGAGACCCATCGCTACCGGGGCCAGAAAATCCCCAAGACCCTGGAGGCCAGAATTCTTTTTGATGCTGACAAGCTTGATTCCATCGGCGCCATCGGTATCGGCCGGGCCTTTCTCTTTGCCGGCCAGGTGGGCGCCAAGCTCCATAACGGCGAAGCCGATATTCTGGCCAGCCGGTCCTACACCACCGAAGACACGGCCTATCGGGAATTCCGGGTGAAGATGTCCAAGGTCAGGGATCGGCTGCTGACGCCGGAGGGTCAGCGTCTGGCCCGGGAGCGGCATGCCTTTATGGAGGTCTTTTTTGACCGCCTCGACCGGGAAGTTAACGGCGCGACGTCGGTGGCGCAATCGGCCGTGGCCGGCGATGGCTATCCGCCGCTGGCCGCTTCCGACCACAAACGAGGCTGAAGACGGTCATGGCAGACCTGAGATTGGTGGTTTTCGACTGCGACGGCGTCATGTTCGATTCACGGGACGCCAACCGGAGCTACTACAACCTGCTCCTGGCGCGCTTCGGCCATCCAGCCATGGACGCCGGGGAACTCGACTTCGTGCACACCCACAATGTCATGGATTCGGTGGCCCACATCTTCCGGCGCTATCCCGCCGCGGAAATCGAGGCAGCGCACCGTTTCCGGCACGATCTGGACTACCGGCCCTTTCTCAATCACATGATCATGGAGCCGGATCTGAAGGAATTCCTGCAGGTCCTGAAACCGGGCTATTACACGGCGATCAGCACCAACCGTACAACCACCATGCCCGCCATTCTGCAGATGTTCGGCCTGGAGCAATACTTTGACAAGGTGGTCACCGCCATGGACGTGGCGCGTCCCAAGCCGGACGCCGAGGCCCTGCTGCAGATCATGGACCATTTTAAGGTAACGCCGGCCGAGGGCGTGTTCATCGGCGACTCCATGGTGGACCGAGAGCATACGGCGGCCGTGGGTATGGAACTGATCGCCTTCAAGAATCCGACCCTGCCGGCCGAATACCATGTGAGCCGGTTCATGGAAATTCTTGAGTTACCTTTTTTTCGGAAACCGGCGGCCAGCGGGGTGGTCCGGCCGGCCGGTTGCGTTGTGGGCGCGGAGGGGTGAGCGTGGAGCTGACAGGGACGCATGATCTGCTGGTTGCCGGTCCGGATTTCGAGACCTGCCGACAGAAGGTGGAGCGCTTCTTCGCCCGGACCGAGCTGATTCGTTATGACGAGATCCGGGTCGAGGAGGCGGCGGTCAATGCCGGCGACCCGGTTTTCTGGGAAAGACTGGCCGCAGGCGAGGCCGCCAACCGGCAGATCATCGATGAGCTGTTCGCCGAACTCGCCGCGGAAGGGTTTCAGAACGCGGCCGATTTCCGCCATATGGGCCAGGGATACCTCAGCAAGGTCTTCCATACCATTGCCCATCTGCTCGACGGTTTTATCGGCATCGACTCCCGGTTCTACAACCTGGAGGAAGATTCCAACCGCCTTTCCCGCGGCCTGCGCCAGCAGATCCTGGCCGCGCCGGCCGCCTACTGGCTTCTAACCGTGATCGGCGCCAGCCACGCAGACGACGACAACGACCTGGACAGGCTGCGGTCCTTTGAAAAAAAAGGGTAGGCCGGGCTCGTAACTGTCACGAGCCGTGGTGATGGTCGTCGTGGTCGTGATGATGTGGGTGCGGGCTGTCCGGGACAGCGCCGCCTAGTTGCACCAGGGCCTGGGCCAAGGCAACATCGGCCTCGGCGAGCCGGGCCGCTGCCTGTTCGAGGAGCATGGCCGCCTGCGGCGTTGCGCTGCTGCCGGCCATGGTCGCCCATTTCCGGAATTCCGCCAGATGGCCGCGGTTGTGCTCAATCCAGTGCGGCAGCAGCACCCGTAATTTATCCAGATCCGTCACAAGTTCACTCCTTCTGTTCGTTGACCGGTACCAGGGTAACGGTACCGGCCAGGAAATCGATTTTTTGCACCCGGGCCGCGGCTACCAGCTTCGGTGCCTCGAAAAAGGTACTGACCCGCACCCCGGCCGGTGTAGTCTCCAGCAGGGTGACGCCATCCATGATTTTTTCCTGCTGGCCATCCTGCTCCAGCACCACGCGCATCTGGCACATGTCATACCTCTGTATTTATAGCAGCATTCAGAAGACAGAATTCAGAATATTTTGAACCACCCGGACAGAAGATATTTTTTTTCTCCTGAATTCTGACTCCTGACTCCTGGATTCTTTCTGGAATGTGACAAACATCAGACCAGAAACCTGAACTCCCCTTTCCCCAACAGATCGTGCAGATGCAGGATGCCGATTAGACAGCCTGCCTGGTCGGTCACCGGCAGGGCGGTGATTTCGTGGCGCTGCATGATGCTCAAAGCATCGGCCGCCAAGAGCTTCGGCTCGATGGTCTTTGGCCCCGGCGTCATGCTGTCGGCTGCCGTTCCTCTTCCCAGGTTACCGCCTTTCGCCACCAGACGCCGGACATCGCCGTCGGTCAGGATGCCGACCACCCGGTTTGTTTCGTCGATGACCAGCACCGCACCCAGGTTTTTGTCGTTCAGGACCGTGAGGGCCTCGGATAACGGGGCGTCGCGGAACACCTTCGGGATATGGGCGCCGGTGAGCATGACCTCGGAGACATTTACCTTCAGGCGCTCTCCCAGGCTGCCGCCCGGATGGTTACGCCGGAAATCGCTCTCCTTGAACTGTTTTCGCTCCAGCAAAACCACGGCCAGGGCATCGCCCATGGCTAACGCCGCGGTGGTGCTGGCGGTCGGCGCCAGGCCGAGCGGGCAGGCCTCCCGGGGCACGGCGACATTCAGGGTCACGTCGGCGAAATGCGCCATGGTCGATTGGCGGTTGCCGGTCATGGCAATGATGGCGACCTGCCGCTTGCGCAGGCTGGCGAGTAAAGCATTCAACTCGGTGGTCTCGCCGCTGTAGGAGATGGCCAGGACCACGTCCTGCGGGGCCACGATCCCGAGATCGCCGTGCATCGCCTCCACCGGATGCAGAAAAAACGAGGTGGTGCCGGTGCTGTTCAGGGTGGCGGCGATCTTCTGGGCCACAATCCCGGATTTGCCAATGCCGGAGAGGATTACCCGGCTGGGGCAGGCCATGATCAGCTCAACTGCCTGGTCAAACTCGGGGCCGATCTGTTCCAGGAGGGCCAGAACCCCTTCAGCTTCAATACGGATGACTTCCTTTGCCTGTTCAATGGACATTTTCTTTCCAGTTCAACTTCATGATGGATCAACTGCCGGCAACTGTCGTGGTCGGCAGTCTGTCCCGCACCGTGCAGGATTGGCGCACTTTACCTCGAAACCGCGCAAAAGCCAAGCTGCCCCCGCCGATTCTTCCGGCCTCATGTCCATCGTGATTAATAAATACCCAGTCAACAGGCCCGATTGGGTAATAAGGGCCCATGCCGGCGCGGCCACAATCGGGCAGTGAATGATTTTTCTTTTTAATTTAACAAGTTAAGCTTTTGGGCGAAGGCTGGCACGGTTCGTGAAGTGTAAAAACTAAAGACAGCCAATGGTGCCGCTTTCCGGCGGGAATCAATACCAACTACAACAAAGAGGTGCAAGATGAAAAGACATACAAAATGGATCGTGACTTTGGCGGCGGTTGCCACCCTTGGCCTGGCGGCCGTGCATGACGCTGATGCCCGCGGGGCCGGGGGAAATGGCCCGGGCTGGGGATGCGGCGGCAACTGTGCAACTGCCGGCGGCCAGGTTGACGAGAAGACCGTTGCGGCCCGCGACAAATTCTTCAAGGAGACAAAAGAGTTGCGTAAGGAACTGGTGTCCAAGCGGGCGGAACTCGGCGCCCTGATGCATCAGGACAACCCCGATGCCAAGGTGGTCGGCCAGTTGAGTGGCGAACTTTTCGATCTGCAGAGCACCCTCAGTGAAAAGGCCGAGGCGGCCGGGATCAACGAGGGCGGCCCGCCCTGCGGTGGTTTTGGCGGAGTTGCCGGCCCCGGCATGATGCGCGGTTCGGGTTTCGGCGGCATGTGGAACTGACGTAAACGGTTACCAGCACCGCATCTGCTTTGTCATCGGTCTGCTCGCATAGCGCTGCTATAGCGGGCAGACCTCTTTCGCGCATCTGCGGCTCTGGTAACCGTTTACAATTCCTGGACAGTCACCCTGGTAAGCCAGTTACTGAACTGACCGCCGCCCATCAAATCTCCCCCCAAAGGAAGGACTCGGTCATGTAGCGCGGCCGGGGTCTTCCTTTTCCGCCTGGCCGACCGTCGGGATGCGGACCGTGAAGGTAGAACCCCGGCCCGGTTCACTCTTTACCTCGATCTTGCCGTTGTGCGCTTTGATGATGCCGAAAGCAACGGAAAGTCCCAGACCGGTTCCCTGGCCGATCGGTTTCGCGGTGAAGAACGGATCAAAAATTTTGTGGAGGATATCGCTGCTGATCCCGGTTCCTGTATCGGAGATCTGCACAAAGATGGCATGGTTCCGGTCCGTGCCGGTCCTGATCGTGATCTCGCCGTTGTCGGCGGAGGCCTCGGCCGCGTTTTTTATGATATTGACAAAGACCTGTTCAAGTTCAGCCGGCCGGCAGCTGAGTAAAGGGAGTTCGCCGAATTCCCGGATGACCCGGCACCGGTCCTTGATGGTGTCTTTTGCCAGTTCCAGGGATCGCTCCAGGCACTCGTTTATATTGACGACCTGCAGCGCTACCTCATCCAGGCGGGAGATGGTCCTCAGATTTTGGATGATGGATTTGACCCGCTGGACGCCCTCGGTGCTTTCGATGAGAATGTCCTCCATATCCCCGAGCATGAAGCTCAGTTTTTTGTTCTGGACAATGGTGCCCAGTTCGCGGATGGCGCTGTCGATGGCGGTGCTGTCCGCCTCCTGGGCCAGCGCTGTTGTCAACGCTGACAGATTCTTGAATGAATCCTTGATCGTCACGACGTACTTGGCCAGGGATTTGAGATTGCTTGAGACAAAGGCCATGGGGTTGTTTATTTCATGCGCCACCCCGGCCGCCAGTTGCCCGAGGCTTGCCAGTTTTTCGTTGCTGACTAGCTGCACCTCGAGATCCTTGATGTTCTGCAGATAGTAATGGAGCTGATCATAGGCATGGGCGAGCTGTTCAGGCGAATAGATGCGCGGCAGCAGATCGGTGCCGATATCAAAGTTGAACCCCTCCGCGTCCCTGACGTGCTTGTAGAAATCGCAGTCCGTGCACTTGCCAAGCTTCATGGCAAAGGAGCCTTGGACATTCCCCTGGCAGAAGGTTCCGGAGACCGCCCAGCAGACCCGGCCCGCGTTGCTGCCGCTGTTGATGCCATCGGCCACCTCGGCCGCGGCGCTGGGGCAGACCCCAAACTCGGAGACCTTGTCGCCTCCCGGCTCCCGACCGCATTTTTTAAACTCCCAGCAGTTTATTTTTTTCATGGCCAGACCCTTTGATGTGATTTGATTATCAGTCTTCCTCACGTAATTTCTTGAGCAGGATATTGGCGAGTGAAAAATGCGGGTACTCCTCCTTTTTGACCAGTTTGTACACCTCGCATTGCTCGCAGGTGCTGAACTTATCCACAAACAGGCCCTGCGGTTTGCCGTTGCAATAGGTGCCGGCCACCACCCAGCAGCAGCGGCCGGCGTTGTTGCCGCCGTGAACTCCGTCTAATTTTGTGGTCATGGCCACCGGGCAGACCCCGAAATCCTTAAGCCGGTCTCCGTTCAGCTCCCGGCCGCAATGTTTTATCTCCCAGCAATTTTTCTTCATCATAAATCTCCATTGGTTGTTTTGTTGTTCACTGACCGCGCGCAGGGTTCATCAAGAACCGTTCGTATCTTTCTAGCCAACAGCCGCGAGTCCAGTGGTTTCTGGATCAGGACCGTGCCGGGCGCCAGAACCCCATAATGGCTGATCGCATCGTCCGTATAGCCGGACATGAAGATGATTTTTATCTCCGGCCGGGTCTGAAGAATTTTTTCGGCCAGTTGCTGGCCATTCAGTCCCGGCATCACCATGTCGGACAATAACAGGTGAATCCGGCCGCCATGCGCGGCGCTGATTGCCAAGGCCTCGTCGGCATTGGCCGCCTCCAGCAGCTGGTAGCCCAGAGGCGAAAGGGTTCTGGCCACCAGGCCGCGGACAAAATCATCGTCCTCCACCAGCAGCAGAGTCTCGCTGCCGAGTGGTTTGTTATCGATCTGCAGGGCCGGTTCCACCTCTTCCACATTCTCAGAGATCGGCAGATAAATTTTAAAAGCAGTACCACGCCCTTCCTCGCTGCTGACCTGGATCTGGCCGCCGTGCTGTTTGATGATTCCATAGACCGTGGCCAGTCCCAGGCCGGTGCCCTTGCCGATGCCCTTGGTGGTGAAGAATGGTTCGAATATCCGCTCACGGGTCTCGGGGCTCATGCCGCAGCCGGTATCAGAGACGGTCAGCAGCGAGTAGCTGCCCGGCGTTATGTTCTGGCCGTCGGCGTCAACTCCGTTTTCCGTAACATACTCGGATGTCTTTATGGTGAACCGGCCACCGTCCGGCATGGCGTCGCGGGCATTGACCGCCAGGTTCATCAGCACCTGTTCCAGCTGGCCGGGGTCGGCCAGCACATTCTCCAGCCGGTTGTCGATCTGCAGGACGAGTTCGACATCCTCGCCGATCATGCGGCCGACCATTTTGGTCATGTTGCTGACCAGATCGTTGAGGTTGACGACCCGCATTTCGAGAACCTGTTTGCGGCTGAAGGCCAGCAGCTGCCGGGTGAGGGCCGCGGCCCGCTGGCCGGCCTCGATGATCGTCCGGAGGTCCTCCTTGAACCTGCCGTGCTCTGCCGCCTCATCGAGCAGCAGCTCGCTGTATCCCAGAATAACCGACAGCACATTGTTGAAGTCGTGGGCCACGCCGCCGGCCAGGCGGCCGATGCTCTCCATCCGCTGGGCCTGCAGGAATTGCGATCGCAGTTTTTCCTGCTCCTCTTCCGCCTGTATCCGGCTGGTCTGATCCCGGACAATATGCACGAGGCCAATGATCCGGCCCTCTTCGTCAAAGCGAGGCAGCGCCTTGATTTCGAGGTGCTTGTTCAAATGCGGCTCAAAAATGGTAGTGATGGTCGGCACACCGCTCTGCAGCGTCTGGCAGCTTGGACAGCCAGCCGGGGCGCAGGTAGCGCCGTGGTAGGAGCTAAAGCATTTCCGGCTAAGCACTTCGTGCATCGAGGCGCCGAGCAGGGACTCTGCCGCCCGGTTGGCGCGGATAATATTGAACTCCATGTCATGGATGGTGATGGCGTCGTTGATGATATCAAAGGTTTCTTCCCATTCCTCCTTGGCGCGGATCAGGTTTCCCTCCAGTTTCTTCTGCACCGTGATATCGCGGACGAGCTCGATGCCGGCAATGATTGCGCCGGCTGCATCGCGCAGGGGCGAGGTGGTAATCTCATAATACCGCATGCCGCCTTCCCGCGAGACGCCGCGCTCGGCGCGCTGCACCATGCCATCCTCGAAGGTCCTGGCCATGGGGCAGTCCGTACACATGGCCTCGTTGTTCTCATAGGCGCGGTAACAGTAGGCGCCGGTCTGGTCGCCGATCATATCCTTGAGCACCTGGTTCTGATACAGCACCTTGAACTCCGTGTCCTGAATGGTCAGCCCGTCGCCGATGGCCGCGATAATCGCCTCGGTCTTGGTTTTTTCCGCCATGGCCCTGGCGAGCGCGGCGTGCAGTTCATCCTCGGCCAGCTTGCGTTCCGTGATGTCGCGGGCATTCACCACCACGCCGGCGATGGCGCCGCTTTCATCATAGTAGGGATAGTAGCGGGCCTCTTTATACCGTCGGCCCAAGATGCCGATGTCGAACCAGGCCTCATAGGAGACGGCCCGGCCAGCCAGGGCCTGATCCAGTCGTTCCTTGATCAGGTTTTCGAAGACCTCGGCGCCCATGACCTCGGCCACGGTGTGGCTGACGATCTCCTCATGTTTTTTGTTGTAATCCGCCAGATACGCATCGTTGACCGCCAGATAGGTATAGCTGGTGTCCAGGAGCGACATGTGGTCCCTGGACGCGGAAACAATCTGTTTATACCGGTTGAGCATTTTCGCGTTCTGCCGGTGGCGGGCCATTTCCCGGTGCAGCCGGCGGTTTGCGACAAAAGAAACGAGCAGTAGAACGATTGCTGAGCCAACGGTCAGGAGGGCGATCAGGTTGTTCATGGGTTAGCTTCCTCCAGCATTTCGTGCTACTCGGTAACAACAGGCAGTTTCACGGTAAACTGCGTGCCGGTGCCCACTGTGCTTTCTACGGATATTTCGCCGGCATGCTTCCTGATAATGTCCGCCGAGATGCTAAGCCCCAGGCCGGTGCCCTTGCCGACTTCTTTCGTGGTGAAAAACGCCTCGAATATTTTTTCAAGGTTCTCCTTAGCAATACCGGAGCCATTATCGCTGATCCGCACAAAGAGGCTGTCATCCTCCGCCCAGGTCTTAATCGTGATCACGCCTTTGGTCTCAATGGCATGGGCGGCATTGACCAGCAGGTTCATGAACACCTGGCCGAGCTGCTGGCCAAAGCAGCGGGTAATGGGCAGCTCGCCGTACTCCTTTTCCACGGTGGCCTTGTACTTGATCTCGTTCCAGACCACGTTCAGGGTGCTTTCCAGCAGATCGTTAATCTGGGCCGGCCCGCGTTCCTCCTGATCCTTGCGGGAGAAATTTTTGAGCCCCTGGACGATTTTTTTGATCCGGTCGGTGCCCTCGATCGATTCATTGATCAGGTCCCGGGCGTCCTCGATGATAAAATCCAGCTTCAAGGATTTGCGCAGTTCCTTGAGTTCGGCCGTGGCGCGCTCGTCGTTCAGCAACTTGAGGGCCGTTGATTGGGCCTTGATGAATTCCGCCAGCCGGTCGACATACCTGGCCAGGCTGCCGAGGTTGCTGGCGACAAAACCGGTCGGATTGTTTATTTCATGGGCCACGCCAGCGGAAAGCTGGCCGATGCAAGCCATTTTCTCCTGCTGCAGGATCTGCTCGTGGCTGTTTTTCAGCTCGCCATAGGCCTGTTCAAGATCGCGGGTCCGCTCGGCAACCAGCCGCTCGAGTTCCTGCAGGTGGTCTCTATTCAGGATCTCCAGCTGCCGCCGGCGCAGACCATTGGCAACATTGATCACGACCTCCATCCTCTCGAACGGTTTAATCACATACCCGTAGGCGCCGCATTCCAGGGCGGCTAAAGCGATCTCCCGGTCATCCACGGCGGTGAGCATGATCACAGCCAGGTCGGGATGTTCTTCCCGGACGGCACGCAGCAGCTCCATGCCGGTCATCCGCGGCATGTTGATGTCGGAAAGCAGCAGCGTGAACTTTTCTGTCTCCATGAGTGCCAGGGCATCATGGCCGCTCTGGGCAGTCTGGCAGTCATAGCCCTCCTTCTGCAGCCAACGGCTCACCAGCATGCAGATATTGGCATCATCATCGAC
>MGTE01000017.1:0-5977 GCA_001799275.1 Deltaproteobacteria bacterium RIFOXYD12_FULL_57_12 | reverse complement strand
CGACGATCAGAACTTTCTGGTGCGTGTTGTCAGTCATGGTTTACCTCTTAAGTTCCTGTGTTTTCTTTTGCATCCAGGGCGTCGCGAACGATATGCGCCAGCCTGTATTTTGTTACCGGCTTTGTGGTAAAGGCCTTGATGCCGAGGGCGGCGATGTGTTCTTTAAGGTCGGTGTCGTCGTATCCGGTACAGAGAACAATCGGCAGATCCGGCCGAATGGCCAGCAGTTCCGCGGCCAGACTCGTACCGGTCATGTTCGGCATGGTCTGGTCGGTGACCAGCAGGTCGAACCGGTCGGGCTGATGGCGGAAGGCCTCCAGCGCCTCGATACTGCTGGTCCGCATGGTGACCGCATAGCCGAGCGCCGTGAGCATGCGTTCGCCAAGCTGCACAATGGGCAGCTCATCATCCACCAGAAGGATGTGCTCGGAACCGCGCGGCAGTAGCGTGTCAGGTTCCGGCTCTTCCGGCGCGGACGCGGTGGGCGCGAGCGGCAGGAATACCCGGAATTCGCTGCCAACGCCGAGCACGCTCACCACCTCGATGGCGCCGCCCAGGCTTTTTACAATACCATGGACCACGGCCAGGCCGAGGCCGGTGCCGTCTTCCTTTTTTTTGGTGGAGAAATAGGGCTCAAAGATGCGGGGCAGAATGGCAGGGTCCATGCCGATGCCGGTATCGCGAACCTGCAGCCGTGCGAAGACCTTATGCTGCAGGTCCGGATGGAGGGTGCGGAATTCTTCGGTCGCGGCGCAGGTGTCAATCTGTACTTCCAGAACCCCGCCCTTTTCCCGCATGGCGTGGAAGGCGTTGGTGCAGAGATTCATCAGGATCTGATGGAGTTTGGTGGGATCGGCCAGCACTGAAATATCTTCCGAAAGAATCCGCGGGCGGATCTCGATGGTGGTCGGCAGGGAGGCCCGCAGCAGTTTGAGGGCTTCCTTCACCAGCAGAGGTAGCTGCACCGGCATTAGTTCCTGTTCGGTCCGGCGGCTGAAGGCAAGGATCTGCGCAACCAGGTCTTTGGCGCGGAGGCCGGCCTTGATCACCTGGTTCAGGTCCTCCTGGCTGTCGCTGCCGGTCGGGATCTCATCCCTGGCCAGTTCGGCATAGCCCAGGATTGAGGTAAGAATATTGTTGAAGTCGTGCGCAATGCCGCCGGCCAGGGTGCCGATCGCTTCCATTTTCTGAGACTGGCGAAGCCGCGTTTGCAGTCTAGCCCATTCATGTTCCATCTGCTTGCGCTCGGAAATATCCCGCACTACGCCTACGGCGGCCCAGTTCCCGCCGAAGTGGAAGGCGGAGAGGGACAACTCAACGGCAAGTTCAGTCGAATCCTTCCTGATGGCGGTGACTTCAATGGCCTTTCCCAGGAGATTGCCCTGGCCGTCTCTTTGAAATTTTTCCAGGCCGGCATGGGCGTCTTCATGGTAACTGGAAGGCGTGATCAGCTTATGCAGATCCTGGCCGATGGCCTCCTGTAAGGTAAAACCGAAGATCCGTTCCGCCGCCGGGTTCCAATAGGTGATCAACCCCTGGTGGTCCATCATGATGATGGCGTCATGGGCCGTGCTGGTTATGGCCCGGTATTTTTCTTCGTTGTCCAGTTTCTCCTGCTCCGCCTGTTTATGCTGGATGATGCCGGCCAGCACCGAGGCCATGGCGGTCAGAAATTCCTCGACCCGTTGGTCCCGCTTGACGCCGGCGCCGGTATAAACGGTATAGACGCCGAGGACTTCCCTGTCCTTGGAGAGAACCGGTACACAGTAATGGCCGTGGGGTTGTATCCCGTCGTAGAGAATGTCGTGGCGCTCATCAATGCAGTCGGCAAAAACCACTTCGCTGTTCTGGGCGGCCCGGCCGCACAGGCAATGGCCGAAGTTCACCTGGCTGCAGGAGGTGAGCAGCGGTGCGGCAAGGTTGCGGTGCGCTTTCAGGGTCAGCACGCCCGGTCTCTCCTTCAGAAGAATGGCGCCTTTCGGCAGTACACCGAGTTCCGGCAATGAGGTGGTATAGCGGATGAATTCCTGCAGGAATTCATCCAGCGAGGGCATTGTCAGCGACAATTTGAGAATCTCGTTGAGCGTCTCCTGCAGCTTGTAACTTTTCCCGAGCCGTTCGGCAGTATTCTGCCGTTCAACGATCTCGTCCCGGAGTTGTTCGTTGGCCTTGCTGAGTTCTTCGGTGCGAAGGGCAATCTCCTTTTCGAGCATGCTGCTGAGCGCGTTCAGTTTTTCTTCGGTCTGTTCGCGTTGCAGAATTTCAACGGTGGCGGCCCGATACAGGAAGAAAACTACGATGCCGAGCAGCAGGCAACTGGCCAGGGTTATGCTGCCGGCCTTCTTGAACAGGCTGGCTGAGATTCTGCTTTCCTCGGTCTGGGAATCGTGCAGATAGACAAGATGCCAGTCGGGTTGTCCGGCAAGCCTCTCTTGATGGATCATGTAGGGCTTGCCGTCCGGGCCAAGGGCCCGGCGGGCGTTTATTTTCTGCATGCCGCTCGAGGCCCACGGGCCGGACCCGTCGGTTCCCGCAGCCTCGACCTGCTGGACTTCGGTCGATGTCAGTTGCCACAGCGCCTTGTTGCGCAGTTCAGGAGCGCTGGCCAGAAAGACAATGTCCCCGGGACCGGTGACCAGCACAATACCCGTAAAGGAGGGCTCTTCAATTTCCTTTTGGATTTCCACCGGCAACAGCTTGATTATTGCCACACCGATAGGCCGGTCCGCGGCCGAGTCGTACACCGGGTGGCTGTAATAAAGACCAGCCTCTTGCGAGGTCACGCCCACTGCCATGGAGAGGGAGGGTTTGCCCAGCATGGCCTCTTTGAAATATGACCTGAATCCATAATTCTTGCCGACAAAACTTGTTGCCGTATCCCGGTTGGAGGAGGCCAGGGTCTGTCCGTCCGCCGCCATCAGGTAGCAGACGTTGTCATTCAGGGTGCTGCGAAAGGTATCCAGCACCCGGTTGGCCCTGGCCAGGGATGCGGGGTTCGGCGCCTGCAGGGCCAGCCGGATATCGTTGTCAGCGGCCATGTTGGCCACGCTCTGTAGATGCCTGGTAAAGAGCCCCTCAATATGTTTCGCAACCTCCATGACCTGGCCGGCGGCAAGGTCATGGCTTCTGGTCAAGGCGGTCTTCCTGGCCGATGTGTAATAGAGGTTGCCGGCCAGCAGGGCGAGCAGTAGGGCGAGGATCGAGAAAACTCTGATTATCGAGGTCAGTTTCATGGATATCCGGCAAGACAGGTTGGGGTTATGTGGTTTTCAGCGATATTTTTTTGAATACGGCACCGATGTCGGCAAGATTGCCGTCACTGTAGGAAAAGAAATTTGGCAGCAATTTCAAACCCTCTGAGATGGTATCGGCGTCCCTGTCCGGCAGGATAACGATCCGAGTCATATCCGCCAGCAGTGATGTTAAACCGAGCATTTTTCGCAGTTCGGCCCGGCTGGCACAGAGAAGAACAGCCACGCCCTGGCCGTCGGGCCGCACCTCCCGCAGCAGGGCGGCTGCCAGATCTTCCACACTGCTGTACCGGGTGATGTCGCTATCAGGCGCTGCCGACTCGATCAGGTCCCGCAACTTCCTGGTCAGGCCATCGCTGCCGCTGGCAAAGTAGAAAACACGCATAATCACGGTCTCCAAAGAGGGTTTATAAGAGTTTTCTTACGTTGTGTATCAAGAAATATGCCAGACAGTACGCAATCAAGCTATTAGTCATGATGTCAGCATGTTGTGTTGTGCGTGGCGTAAAGAAGACGTTGGCCGTGCAGGCTTTTTGTCTTGCTGCGCAAGGCACCCGTCTTGTTTTGCAAGACATGTCTTGTCTGACAAGACGGCAGGTTGTGGGCAGGCCGATGCTCCCCCGCGAGGGGGGATAAGCTCCGGAGGTGCGGTACCCTGTAACCGCTTACGCGGCGGCAATCAGCCGGGTCGGACAATTTTGTGCTGCTGGAGAAGGGCGTAAAGGCGGGGCCGGGACAGACCGGCAAGGCGGCAGGCCTCCTTGATGTCCCATCGGCTGTGAGCCATCAGGTTTTGCAGGTAGTGGCCTTCCGCTTCAAGCATGGCTCTGGTGCGGAAATCGTTTAGGGAGCCAAGAGGGAAATTTTCTTTTGCTTCATCTTGTCCGGAGGCTTTTGGTTGGCCCACGGAGTGGCGGGCCGCCTGCACCCGGAAAGCGATAGGCAGATGTTCGGGATAGAGAACCGGCGCCGCCCCGGCTGTTGTTATAATGTTTTCGATAACATGCGCAAACTCGCGGACATTGCCCGGCCAGTCATGGCCGGTTGCCAATATTTCAAGAAGCTCGAGGGAAAAGGGCTTGGCGCCGGTTTTGTAGCGGTCGCAGAATCTGGTCATAAAAAAGAAGGCCAGCGGCCCGATATCGCCCGGCCGCTCCCTGAGGGGTGGCAGCCGGATGGTTATGGCCTGCAGGCGAAACAACAGATCCTGGCGGAATTTCCCCTCTTTGGCCATCTGCGGCAGGTCGCGGTTCGTCGCCGCCACCAACCTGAAATCGCTTTGCATCTCGCGGCTGCCGCCCACTGGCCGGAAGCGGTGCTCTTCGAGAACGCGGAGAAAGGCGCCCTGCACCGCCAGCGGCAGTTCACCGATCTCATCAAGAAATAAAGTGCCGCGGTCAGCGATTTTGACAAGACCGGTCGTCTCCTTGTCGGCGCCGGTAAAAGCGCCTTTCATGTGGCCGAAGAGGGTGCTTTCCACCAGGTTTGCCGGCAGGGCGGCGCAGTCGACCACCACGAAATTCCCATCGCAGCGGCGGGAGTTTTCATGGATCGCCTGGGCAAAAAGATCCTTGCCGGTGCCGGTTTCGCCGGTAATGAGGGTGGGTGCGTCACTGTTGGCCGCTTGGGCCATAAGATTGAGGCAGTCGTTGAGCGGCTGGCTGTCGCCGATGATCTTTTCCCGTTTCAACAACAGCGGTTTCTGTTTCTTCTTTTCCTCCCGGTACTGCAGGGCCCGGGACAGCGGCAGCTTGATGGCATCGACCTGGAGCGGCTTTTCGATATAGGCCCAGGCGCCGCTCCTGATGGCCAGTTCCGCGCCGTCCGCATCGCCCTCGCCGGTGATGATGATAATCTCCGGCGCGGCGGGACTCGCGGCAATTTCCGGGATGACCCGCAGGCCGTTGCCATCCGGCAGCCGGACATCCTGAAACACGATATCGAACGACCCGGCATGAATCTTGGCCAGACCTTCCCGGATGGTCAAAGCGTATTCCGCTTCATGGCCCATTTTTTTGGCAATGCGGGCCACCAGCGTGCAGATCATCTCATCGTCGTCAACCACTAGAATTTTTGCCATGTATCCGCCGGTTCTTCCAGAATTATTTTAAGATTCGAAGTTGACTATTGCTTTTGCTTCAATCTTATAATCTGATCTGATTAGCGTTAATCTTCCGCAGCAGGGGGGAGGACGCTATATGTTCCAGGGCCTATAGTATTTTTCATGACAAAGGAGGTCGTCATGAAAATGAATCGAATTCAGTTTCAACAGGGTCTTCGCTTGAACCAGTTTTTCGCTCAGTATGGGAAAGAGCAGCAATGTAAATCGGTCCTTGAATCTGCTCGATGGCCACATGGATTTATTTGTCCCAAGTTCAAAGGTCAGACCAGCATGGACAGCACCAATGTGATAAATCCTGTGGCCATCAGCCTCCAAATCGACCCACAAGCATTTGCCAAGAAAATCCCTGCCGGTCAAAGCACCGTCTCTCCTCTTTTGTGTCGGTCAATTGAAATTTTGACTATGACCTTCTTTTGCCAGCTTTTCCCATCAACTTCAAGCGGTTTTATCGGTTAATCACGGCCTGAATAAGGGAATTGCAAGAAAAGAGCGAGTTCACCCCCATATTGTTATCATGAAAATGAGTGACAAAAAAAATGGGGTTCCTTCTTACGAAGGAACCCCATTTTGCTATAAAAAGAATTCGGCGGCGACCTACTCTCCC
>MGTE01000016.1:11066-12935 GCA_001799275.1 Deltaproteobacteria bacterium RIFOXYD12_FULL_57_12 | reverse complement strand
TTCGCTGGCCGCGTTGAGTACCTCCAGCTTGTCGATGTCAGCCGTCGCCAGGTGGTGGGCGATCTTCTCAAAAAGGCCGTTATGTTCCATCAACCGTTGGAAGGCATAGGAACTGATGGCAAAGCCTTCCGGCACCGGCAGCGCCAGACTGCGGCCGATCTCTCCCAGGTGGACGTTTTTCCGGCCGGCGATTATTGCCATGTCTCTGGTAAGGATGCTGAATGGCAGGACAGGGTCGCTTGCCGGAATCACCGTTCTGGCGGAGAGTATCTGGCCAAGCTCCGCGCTGATGGCCGCGTGGATTTCATGGAGCAGCAGGTATTTCCCGCCCGAGAGGCTGTTCACATACTCGATGAGATTGTGGACGCCGTCTACGATAGAGACGACGGTGCTGCGGAGGCGCTCGCGATTTAAGGGCTGTCCGTTCCCGAGTTTTTCCTCCATCTCGGACATGAGGGTAAGAACACGGTTGTTCTCAGCAAGAAGCTTTTGGAAGGTAAAGTATTTGGTGCGCAATGCATCTTTGATCTTCGCGCCTTCCTGCTCGTCTTTTCCTCTTTTGCCGAACCGCTGTAAGAAATCCACCATGGAGTAATCCGTTTGGTTGGTAACTGACTGATTGTTAGCGTGTTTTCTGTGTGATCCTGGACCATTTGCTGGTTTCGGATTGAAAAACCTTCACACATCCTGCCCGGTTTGTAAAGACCAATCGCAAGGAACGTCAAATTGCATCCGTCCCGGAATTAGAATTTCAGGGTTCGATTCCTTCATTTTTGCTTCTGGGCCGTCGTGCAAGTTTTCAAAAAAAGTTTCTTGACAGGGTTTTTCTTTTGAGCTATTTATAAATTTAATAATTTAATTGGTCGTAATCAATTTCATTATAATGACATTCAATACCATGATAGCAAACATCGACAGAAACAGACCCAAGAAGCTCTACCTCCAGGTAGGCGAGGCTATCCGCGAAGAGATAGAAGAAGGCAGATGGCCGGTCGGCTCCCGCATTCCGGTCGAGGATGAGCTGTGCAAAAAATACGAGGTCAGCAAGGCGACGATCAGGTTCGCGGTCCTCGAACTCGTCCGCAATGGTTATCTCAGTCGCCAGCAGGGAAGAGGCACCTTTGTCTGTCGGACGATCCCGTCACCAGGGATGCGGATGACCACGGAATTTGACGAACTCATGCTCGAAACCCTAGAGCCTGTTTCCATTCGGGTCCTGGCTCAGACGCTCATGACGCCGGTCGATGACCTGGAGGTCAAGCTCGAGGCCCCCGGCGAAACGCATGTCATCTATATCCGGCGGCTGGCGCTGGCGGCCGACGAGCCGATCCTTCTGGCGGAATCCTATATTCCTTACCACTTTTGCCCGGAACTCCTTCGGGAGGAGATTGGCAGCCAGCTTCTCACCGAGGTCCTTGAGAAAAAAATCAAGATTCCGATCACCAGAATCAAGATTTTTATCGATCTCACCCATGCGACCGATAGCGAGGGGCTTCTGCTCGGGGTGCCGAAAAAAACAGAGCTTCTGCTCATCGACCAGCATTTTTATTCAGCAGAAAGCCAGGTGATGTATATGCGGACGGTAAAGAGGGTCGGTCGATTCAGATTTTCACGGGAATTCACAAATAAGTAACGGAAACGATTTGGCGGCTGCGAAAATAAAAAGCCTAGCAATGTCAAGGGGCATTCAGCTAAAAAAAGTTCCATTGAATAGGCCGGCCCGGCCAGCGCATTGTGAAGCACAGAGATGAGAAGGAGACACTATGGCGGAGATGAAGGCAGTAAAGGATGTGATGGTTGATGTCTTCGATTTTCCTCATCTGCCCTATTGGATGACGATTCGGCAGGCAATTGGCGTTGTGAGGAAGT
>MGTE01000016.1:0-11031 GCA_001799275.1 Deltaproteobacteria bacterium RIFOXYD12_FULL_57_12 | reverse complement strand
ATGGCGATTCTCGTGTTTGACGAGAAGTACAATCTCCTCGGCACGCTGAGTCTCAAGGATATCCTGCGGGGACTTGAGCCGCAGTTTTTAAAACCCTCCACCAAGGCCCAGGTCCCTGCCGTAGACGAGAGTGGCCTGTCGCTCCTCTGGGATACCCTCTTTAGCAAAGAGTCCTCGCAACTGGCCGAGCGTTCGGTGGGTGATGCCATGGCCCCGGCCAAGGATTTTGTCAGACCGGACGACCCTATCTCCAAGGCAGCCTATATCATGCTCCACAAAGACCTGGCGCTCCTGCCGGTCCTCGCCGACAAGAAGTTCGTCGGCCTTGTCCGGATGATAGAGATATTTGAAGTGATTTCCGACAATATTTTAAGGGATTAACAGGACTCATACACAGAGGAAAGGGAGGAGTGAATCATGGCAGATAAGGACATGAAGAAAATGCAGGGGCTACCAGAGCCCCCGGCCCAGATAATGGTGGCGGAAGCGCCGAAGGTGCCTTTGAATTGGAAAAGGATGTTTTTTTTGCTGACGGGTATGATCTTGTTTGCAGTAGTTTATTATTCACCCCTGTGGCCCGATGCCGTTGACCCCATGGGAGAACATTTTCTCTTGACTATGGAAGGCAAGGGCGCCCTTGCCGTGTTTTGTCTGGCCGCCACATGGTGGGTATTTGAGGTTGTGCCAATCGGCGTAACCAGCCTCGCCATCGGCACGTTGCAGGCGTTATTTCTTATCCGGCCGGCCAAGGTTGCCTTCAAGGATTTCATGGACCCGTCTGTTCTTTTTATTTTCGGATCCATTGTTATTGGTATGGTTTTTACCAAAACCGGCTTGACTAAACGGATCGCCTATAAAATGCTCTCCATTGTCGGTGAAAAAACCAGCATGATCTATCTGGGCTGTTTTGTGCTGACCGCGGCCCTGACCCATATCATGGCCCATACCGCGGTGGCAGCCACCATGTTTCCGCTGCTGATGGCCATATATGCCCTGTACACGGATGAGCAGACCCCCACCAAATTCGGTAAGGGGCTGTTTATAGGAATGGCTTATGTGGCCGGCGCCGGTAGTATCATTACGCTGCTCGGCGCGGCCCGTGGTGCCGTGGCCCTTGGCTTTTACAAGGACATCACCGGTATCGATATCAGCTTTTTCCAACTCACCTACTACATGTTTCCCATCGGCTGGGGTATGACCTTTGCCCTGTGGGGCTTATTCATGCTTATCTGCAAGCCTGAGAAGGCATCCATCCCGGGCCTTAAGGAAAAAGCGAAAAGAATGTATAAGGAGCTTGGCTCCTGGTCCTCCAAAGAGATCCTGGCCAGTCTCATTGTTGTTTGCACCATCCTGGTCATTTCCGCAAAGGCTTTTGTTCCGGCCCTGGAAGGCCTGGATAAAACCGGTATTCTTCTTTGTTCCACCATTCTTTTCTTCATCTTAAACATCCTGGATATCAAGGACCTGGAAGAGATCCCCTGGAACATTATTCTGCTCTTTGCCGGCGCCATGTCCATTGGCTTCTGTCTCTGGGAGACCGGTGCCGCCAAATGGATGGCCGTTAACTGGCTGACCCTTTTCCAGAATGCTCCGGCTATTGTTTTCATCCTGGGCATGTCCTTCTTCGTCATGATCATGACCAACTTCATCATGAACGTGGCAGCCATTGCCATCTCGCTGCCGGTGGCACTGGTTATCGCGCCTTATCTCGGGGTGGCCGGCGAGGTCATCCTCTTCTCCGCCCTGGTTATGGCAGGCATGCCGTTTCTGCTGCTGGTGGGCGCGGCGCCAAACGCCATTGCCTACGGATCAAAACAGTTTACACCGGGTGAGTTCTTTTTCTATGGCATTCCGGCCAGTATTATACTTATGGTAATCACCTGGATCGCGGTGCAGTTCATCTGGCCGATTATGGGCATGCAGGTTTACCTGCCCACCCCGTAAGCCATGTATTCCAAGTAACATAAAACTTGGAAGAGACTTCAAGCGATTGAAGAAGAGCCTCGAAGTCTCTTTCAACATAGCAGTAATTTTTTAGAAACCCGTCTGGTAGTATATGCCAGGGGGAGGGGCAGAAACGGTTACCATATTTGAGAGGGTCTTGGAGATATATATGCTTATAAAAGTTTTTCTTGAGGAGGGAAGGGATGAAAAATGAGGAAAAAAGAGTGAAGGACATCATGTCTCACATCGGGGAATATGATATGGTCGACGGTGATGCCCCTCTCTGCGACGCCTTGGCTAAATTGAAAGCGAACTGGGAAAAGATAACGGCCGGCGAAAAGGGCAGTTTTCATAAAACCATGTTCGTTACGGATGCCTCCGGCACTATCGTCGGCAAATTGTCCTTCTTCGATATCGTCAAAGGTCTGGTTCCCGAACCGGCAAAGGAAGTGAAGCATTCACGAAGATTCTATTCCATCCTTTCATCCCGGACAATGGAAGTCGCCGATGAAGTAGCAGAGATGCAAAGGCGTTTCACCTGGCTGCACTCCACATTTCTGGACCTGGTGAAACAGGAAACCAAAAAGAAGGTGCGGGATATCATGTCGCCGATTCACCCGTTATTGAAGGAGGAGGATAGCCTGAACAAGGCTATTTTTGTGATGTTCAAAGAGAATATCCGGCAACCGCTGGTCAGCAGAGGCGATGAAATTATCGGGGTGGTGAGTCTCATGGATATTTTCCCTGAACTGCTGGAGATTGCCGGGGATGAGTGTTTTTTGTGAGACCGTTCAAACCGTTCAAACGGCGCAAACGGTTACTGGTTAATGGGGCGTTGTTCCATGCCGCCCATGGGTCGATCATTCAAGCGGTCGATAGCGGTTCCAATGGCCTGCAGGGTTTCCAGTTGGTCCGCTCCTCGGATCTTGAGACTGCGATGTTCGGCTACCTGGAAGAAATAGAGTTTTTTCGTCTTTCTGAGATCACCAAGATAGGCGTGGATCTTCCAGGGTGTGTCAGGTGGCAGCCGGGTATTCCTGAATACCGACAAAAATCCGTAATGAAGTTGCAGGCCGTCCGAGCCGACCGTGACGGCGCTGAAGCCCCACAGCGGGCTGTTGAAGAACCATAAAGCGATCAGGGTCCAGGCGACTACGGCAAGGATGTGCCGAAGGTTGCGTCGCAGAGCGCCCCAGGCCAGCAGGCCGACAAGCAGCAGGACAACCAGGGTCATGATGCTGTTCTGCACGACCAGGGAGCGAATGAAAAAGGTCTGGGTTGTCATCTGCGTATCTGCCCGGTTGTGAATTGCTGTGGCTGTTGAAGGAAAAAGTCGGCAAGGCGGCCTTTCATAGTCCAGGCACTGTCGAGATTATAAGTGAAACCGATAAAAAGAATAATGATAACATAGCAAAAAGAAAAGATAATTCAACCGGAAAGTACGATCAATCTGAAAATGTTTCGCTACCGAAGGGGGGAGAAAAACACAATGCGTACACCAAAAATAGTCATACCACTTATAATAAGCCTTGCCTTATTTTTTATTGGCTCCCTGGCCTTTGCCAGCGGTGGCGGCGGGAAAAAAGCCCCCGAAAAGGAAGCAGTTGAAAACGGCGTACATATGACCATTTCCGGCACCATTCTCGACTCCCACAAGGAACCGGTGGGTGAGGCCACGGTCATCATCCGCGAGAACGGCCGGGAGGTAGCCGAGGTCGAAACCGCCAAAAACGGTCATTATGTAACCGATTTCATAGCCGATGAACAGATCCTACAGGGCGCCCAGTTTGAGCTGGAGGTACGGAAGGTCAGTTTTACCAATAAAAGCATCCCGTTCCAGTCCGCCGATTTTGCCCATAAGGGGGATCGGTATTTTATTGCCGAGGATGTTTCCCTGGACCGGGAGCTGGGGCCGGCCTTCTGGATCGCCACCGTGGTTTTTGTCCTGGCCTACGTGCTCATCGCCTTTGAGCTGCTGCACCGGACCGTGGCCGCCATGTTGGGGGCGGCGTTGATGATGCTGATCTCCTACACCATCGGCACCATCTATCCAGAGTTCCGCATTTATTCCTTTGAACGAGCCATTGCCGCCATTGACATGAACGTCATTTTTCTGTTGATGGGCATGATGATTATCGTCGGCATCCTGAAAAATACCGGCGTGTTTCAATGGTGCGCCTATGTATCCTATAAGGTGGCCAAGGGCAAGGTCTTCCCGCTCACCGTGATTCTGATGGCCTTTACCGCCGTTACTTCCGCCTTCCTGGACAATGTCACCACCATGCTGCTCCTGACCGGGGTGGCAATCGAGATCGCGGTCTCCTGCAGTCTCAATCCGCTCTATCTTCTCATCCCCCTGGTCCTGGCTTCCAATGTCGGTGGCACCGCCACCCTGATCGGTGATCCGCCCAACATCATGATCGGTTCCTATGCCAGCCTCACCTTCATGGACTTTGTCGTGGCCCTGGCCCTGCTCTGTGTGGTGACCATGGTGGTTTTGTCTGTTTTTGTCAAGTTAGTCTGGGGCAAGGCTTTCAACAGTGCCCAGGCGACGATCAGCAATGTGGACACGTTCACCGCTGAATTGAAGGAGAAATACAAGATTTATGATATGCCGCTGCTTACCTATGGTCTGGTTGTTCTCGGGTTCACGGTGTTTCTCTTCCTGTCCCACGGTTATTGGCACATGGAGGTGTGCATTGCGGCGCTGGCCGGGGCCGCCATTCTCACCACGGTCGCCATGGTCACCAAAAAGGTTAATCTGCTGCATATGATCGAGAAGGACATCGAATGGCCGACCCTCATGTTTTTCATGTTCCTGTTCATCCTGGTGGGCGCGGTGGAGGAGACCGGGCTGCTGGCCGTGGTCGCCGACTGGATCCTGAGTGTCTCGGGCGGCGAATATCTCATGTCCATGACCCTGATCCTCTGGGTGGCGGCGATCATGAGCGCCTTTGTCGACAATATTCCCTTTACCGCTACCATGCTGCCCATTGTCGGCTATCTGTCCACGGTGATTCCGGGCGCTGAAAACACCCTGTGGTGGGCTCTGGCCCTGGGCGCCTGCTTCGGCGGTAACGGCACGATCATCGGCGCCTCGGCCAACGTGGTCACCATGGGCATCGCCGAGTCTCAGGGATACAAGATCTCCTTCATAGGATTCATGAAAACCGCTTTCCCCTTTATGATCATCAGCATCATCATCTGTCAGATCTGGCTTATGGTGTTCAAGCCAGCGTAACAGTTCCTTCCCGGGAGGAAGCGTTGCCTCCTCTCCTGCATGAAGCTCCCGGCAGCTTGCGTTGTCGGGAGCTTTTTTCGGCCCATCACGGAAAAGTGGACGCTCTTTCGTTAATACTTTGAGGCGGCCTTTATCATCGTTTCGGCCAGTCCCCCCCGTCGTCACCCTCTGGTCATAGCCTCCTTCGTGCTCAAGGGCAATGTCGTGCCGCCTGACTAAATCGAAAACAACGGCACCTCGCAGTTCGAAAAGAATCTGATGTTCTTCATGGGCATGGGCTCCCTGATCTTCGTGCCGATATTCAAGTCTGTTACCCTGAGGTTGAGGGCGCTGCCTTGTCGATTGACGGATCTTGCTCAATCAGATTATTATACCGCTTATTATGTCGCCGAGGGCAGTATTCATCAACCCGCTCTGGATCGCCACTAGCGGATAACAATGCAATTTGCCTGTCCACATTTATGCGCTTTTCCATCCGGAAAAAACTTTTTATCGTTATCCTGCTGCCCTCGCTGTTTCTCCTTTTTCTTATCTGTCTGGACTATCGAAATTTACAGGTTCTTGGCCGTAGCGCCGAGCTGATTCTGGCCAACAATTACCAGAGCATCAAGGCGGCCCAGCAGATCCGCCAGCATATTGAGGCAGGCCGCAACGAGGTGTTGTTCGCCTTTTTCCAGAAAAAAACGGTGATCCTTGGACACTTCGATAACAGAGAAAAGATCGAGGCACTAATTGCCATCTGTCGAGCCCATATCGTCGAGGCAGGTGAGCAGCCGATCGTGGATAGTCTTTCTACCGGATACGCCGAGTATCACCAAGCCCTCGCCAGGGTGGTCGCCGGCTCCAGTCGTGAGACCTCTGACTCGGATTTCCAGCACCTCATTGCCCGTGCCGACGGTTTGCTCGTCGATATCGATCAGTTGGTTGCCGTCAACGAACAAGGCATGGAAAAAGCCGACGAACGGACCAGGAAGCTGGCTGGCCGCAATCTTCGCTATACAATCATTCTGCTGCTCTGCGCACTTCTCTTTACCCTGGTGCTCAGCTTCATCCTCTCTTCACGAATCTCCAGACCCCTGGTCAGCCTCGCGCACCTGCTCGCCAGGGTCAGGGATGGCAGCGGCGAATATCCGCGCATCCCGGTGACCACGTCCGATGAAATCGGCTTTCTCTCTGCTGAATTCAATCGGCTTTTTGAACATCTCAAGGACTATGACCGGTTGAGCGCCGAACAACTGCTGACGGAACAACAGAAGACCCACAGGGTTGAGCTGGGCAAGACTCGCTTTATCGCCGATCTCTCCCACCAGTTGAAAACCCCCATGACCTCCCTGGCCATGAGCCTCGGCATGCTCACCGAAAGCGCGAGCAGGCTCTCCGCCGACAAAAAAAACAAGCTGCTTGATACCGCCAAGGAAGATTGTGTGCGGCTCACCGCCCTGATCAACGAGCTGGTTGACATCGCCCGACTGGATAGTATGATGAAACCCCGGCGGATGGAACTCGCCGACCTCGACAGGGTCATTGCGGAATGCATCAGACCCCTGCAGTTACAGGCCGATGAAAAGGGGGTGCGGCTTGAGGTGGATATCCGGGGCCCGATCCCGCCCCTTTTTATCGATTCGTTCCGTTTTCCCTGGGTGGTTACCAACCTCCTTGCCAATGCCATTCGGCACACGGAACCCGGCGGCCAAGTTCGGATTACGGCACGTTGCCAGGAGCAGCGCTGTTATGTTGAATGTGCCGACACCGGCGTGGGCATTGAGGCAGAAAACCTTGCCCGGATTTTTGAGCGCTACACCCAGTTTTCCGTTCCGGAAAAAATGGGGGCAAGCGGCCTCGGGCTGGCCATTGTCAAGGACATCATCGACCAGCATGGCGGCGAGATCACAGTGCAGAGCGAAGTGAACCGCGGCACGACCTTCACCCTCTGGGTGCCGTTGTCGCAGGAGAATACCAATGGCTAGAAAGGCCTTGGTCATTGACGATGACCGCAACATTCTCACCACCCTGCTCATCCATCTTGAGAGCCTGGGATTTGAGACCTGCTCGGCGAGTACCGGGGCCGAAGGGATCCGGCTGTTCATGGAAGAGAAGCCGCAGGTCGTTTTTCTGGATCTGAAGCTGCCGGATCAGGACGGGCTCTCGGTGCTGGAGGCGCTGGCCGCTGCCGAGATCAAGAGCTATATCGTGGTGATCACTGCGTATGCCACCATTGACACGGCCGTGCGGGCGATTAAGATGGGCGCCTTTGACTATCTGCCTAAACCATTCACCCCGGTGCAGGTAAGCCACATGGTTGACATGATCGACAAGATCTGTGCCATGGAGGCGGAAATCGCCTCGCTCAAGGGTATTGTCCGGGAAGGCGGCCTGATCACCAGAAACCACCAGATGCATAAGATCGTTGCTATGGCCCGTCAGGTGGCCGACTCTAATGCCTCTGTTTTTCTGAGCGGCGAGAGCGGCACGGGCAAGGGATTGCTTGCCCGCTTGATTCATGACCTCAGCCCGCGGGCTGTAAACCCGTTCGTTACGGTCAACTGTGCGATGCTGCAGGAGAATCTCCTGGAGAGCGATCTGTTCGGACATGTGAAGGGCGCCTTTACCGGGGCACTGCGTGATAAGATTGGCAAACTCGAACTGGCCGCCGCCGGCACCGTGTTTCTCGACGAGGTTTCGGAGATGTCAACCACGATCCAGGCCAAGTTTCTCCATTTTTTGCAGTACCGGGAGTTTGAGCGGCTGGGTGATCCGAAAACCATCCAGGTTGATGTGCGGATGATTGCCGCCACCAACCGGGATCTTGAGGAGCAGGTGGCCGCCGGACTCTTTCGCAAGGATCTTTATTTCCGCCTCAATGTGGTGGAGATCCATGTGCCGTCGCTACGTGAAAGGCCGGATGATATCGAACTCCTGGCCAGCCATTTCCTGAAGCACTTTGCCCGGCTCAACCGCAAGCCGGCCATGAGCCTGGATGTCGAGGCCCTGCAGCTTCTGCAGGCCTATTCCTGGCCCGGCAACGTGCGCGAACTGGTGAATGTCATCGAGCGCGGGACGATCCTTGCCCGCTACCCCTATATCATAACTCCGATCGATCTGCCGGCCCATATCGCTAATTATCTACCCCGCCAGTCTGCTGACGCGGATATGAAAACCCTGGCCGAGATGGAAAAAAACCATATCAACCAGGTTCTCTCCCAGAGTTCCTCCATAGATGAAGCGGCCAAGGTGCTGGGCATTGATCCCGCCACCCTGTGGCGCAAGCGCAAGCGCTTACAGCTTGATTGAAGCGGCATCGTTAATTCGCATTCAATTTGAACCATGACCTACGATAATCCTCCTGGCTTGGCAAGCGGCATCGGCTGTCATCAGTCTCATCTGGAAAGCCCATCAGAATAAGAAGCTGCACCTGAGTCCGGGCCGCAGCCCAAATTTATTTTGCCTGCCGCTCCATTGCATCTTGCATTTTGCAAGGGGTTTTTCTTGCAAAATGCAAGAATTTTGCACCAGCGCCCTTCTCGCTTTTCCTTTCTTCGCCTTAATTTATTGTTTTAACTATATATTTCATGGTGGCATCCATCTTGCTTTGTTTATCTGAAAATACAGGGCAGGACGTAGCTCATTACCATCTGCGGTAATGGAACATATCGAGGAAGAAGGAAATTATGAAAAATGAACCATTAGAAGCGGACATCCTGCTGGTGGACGATGAGGAGCAGTTTGTCAGTACCCTCTCCGCCCGGCTCCAGTTGCGGGGTTTGAAGGTCGAAGCGGCCGGCAATGGCATGGATGCCATGCGCTTGGTGGGGAAAAAAGTTTTCGACGCCATTGTCCTCGACCTGATCATGCCGGGCATTGATGGCATTGAGACCTTACGCCGCATGAAGGCCTTTGATCCGGGTTTGCAGATCATCATGCTCACCGGCCGTGGCACGGTCACGGCCGGGGTGGAGGCCATGAAGGCCGGGGCCTTGGATTTTCTTATAAAACCGTTGGACCTCAATACCCTTCTTGCGAAAATCGGCACGGCCAAAAGTAATAGGATGCTGCTGATCTAGAATAGCCGGAAGGAGTAAGGTAAAAAAACCTGAAAACCCAACCATGGTAAACAAGAAACCTGCGAGTTCATCAGAAAACAGCAGGAAGACAAAAAGGGAGCCCGTGGCCGCGCAAACATTCGTCAGGGACATTGCAATACAACTTGTTGATTATCCGCACATCGACAGCGAAAAGACCGTTTCGGATGCGGTCGATGTCCTGCGTGCGTTTACCTGCGGTGACTTGAGTCACCTCAAGTTCTCCGAACTCATGGTGATGAACAAGAAACAAGCGGTTATTGGCCGACTGCGGCTTCATGACATTCTTGAGGGCCTTGAGCCCAGGCTCTTTGAGGACAAACCGCAAAAATTCGAGGGTCCGGAAGAGGGGCGGGCAGATCTGACGATCCTCTGGGAGGATGTCTTTGAAAAGGATTGCCGAAAGCGAGCCGGCCGGCCGGTCAAGGAATTCATGACCACCATCGGGAGCATGGTGCAGGCTAATGATCACCTGCTTAAGGCCCTCTATATCATGGTGCGCGGTCGCGAGTCCTCCGTACCCGTTGCCGAGGCGGGGAATGTCATCGGCGTTATCCGGATGGAGGAGGTTTTCAACACGATCAGCGTTATCTGTAATTTATAGATTTTTTTCATAAGGAGGGAAAGAGACATGCCAACCGCGAAGGAGTAGAGGCATTCAAGAAAGGCAAGGCAATAAAAATCGAAAAAACAGCAAAAAAATATCGGTTGGAAGCGGGTACCCCGCTTATTTTTAATTAGATTAATTGATTATAACCAATTTCATTATAACCATATTTAATATTTTTATGATCATCACAATCGACAGAAACAGGCCCAAGAAGCTCTACCTCCAGGTGGGCGAGGCTATCTGCGACGAGATAGAAGATGGCAGATGGCCGGTCGGCTCCCGCATTCCGGTCGAGGATGAGCTGTGCAAAAAATACGATGTGAGCAAAGCGACGATCAGGTTCGCGGTCCTCGAACTCGTCCGCAAGGGCTATCTAAATCGCCAACAGGGAAGAGGCACCTTTGTCTGCCGGACGATCCCGGCGCCGGAGATGCGGATGACCACGGAATTTGACGAACTCATGCTCGAACCGCTTGAACCGGTTTCCGTTCGGGTTTTGGCCCAGACGCTCATGACGCCGGTCGATGATTTGGATGTCAAGCTCGAGGCCCCCGGCGAAACGCATGTCATCTATATCCGCAGGCTTGCGCTGGCGGCCAACGAGCCGATCCTCCTGGCGGAATCCTATATTCCTTACCACTTTTGCCCGGAACTCCTTCGGGAGGAGATTGGCAGCCAGTTTCTCACCGAGGTTTTTGAGAAAAAGATCAAGATCCCGATCACCAGAATCAAGGTTTTTATAGATCTCACCCATGCGACCGATAGCGAGGGGCTTCTGCTCGGGGTGCCGAAAAAAACAGAGCTTCTGCTCATCGACCAGCATTTTTATTCGGCAGAGAGTCAGGTGATGTATATGCGGACGGTAAAGCGGGTCGGTCGATTCAGATTTTCACGGGAATTCACATATAAATAACGGAAACTATTTGGGAGTTGCGAAAATAAAAAGCCTAGCGATGTCAAGGGGCGTTCAGCCGGGGAAGTGTTGCCTTGAAAAGGCCGGACATGCCAGCGCATTGTGAAGCACAGAGATGAGAAGGAGACACTATGGCGGAGATGAAGTCAGTAAAGGATGTGATGGTTGATGTCTTCGATTTTCCTCATCTGCCCTATTGGATGACGATTCGGCAGGCAATTGGCGTTGTGAGGAAGTCGCTCTT
>MGTE01000015.1:5366-14620 GCA_001799275.1 Deltaproteobacteria bacterium RIFOXYD12_FULL_57_12 | reverse complement strand
ATGGCGCTCAGTTCGGTTTCCGTGGTCAGCAACGCCCTGCGTCTGCGGTTTTTTGTTCCGGACAAGGCAACTGACTGATGCGGTCGGTTATTTCCGTGATGCCGGGAAATGGAGCAGGAAGGCGGTGCCCCGGCCTTCTTCGCTCGTCACTGTAATGGTCCCCCGATGGCTGTCGATAATGTTCTTGGCTATGGCCAGGCCAAGGCCAGTACCCCGGGTTTTATCGGTGAAAAAGGGCTGGAAGATCTTTTCTCGCTTTTCTTCGGGCATGCCGATTCCCGTGTCTTTGATGCTGACCAGAATGCCATTGCCCCTGTCCGCGTCTCTGGTGGCGGACACGACCAGCGTGCCGCCTTCCGGCATGGCCTGCATCGCATTGACCAGGATGTTGAGAAAGGCCCGGTATAAAAGATTGCCGTCCACCTCCATGGCGGGCAGGCCGGCCTCCAGGTCGGCGGCCAGTTCGATGCCTTGTTTGGTCAGGCCGGGCTTGATGAATTCGATGAGTTTGCCCAGCACGTCGTTGACCGAGCCGGCAGACAGGGATGGGGTCAGTGGTCTGGCAAAATCCAGGAATTCCATGACCACACCGTCGAGCCGGGACGTCTCTTCGACAATGATGTTTGCAAGATGTTCGTTGCCCGGTGCCACGCTTTTGAGGCGTTTTTCAAGAATTTCCGCGGTGCTGCGGATAATGCCCAACGGATTCTTGATCTCGTGTGAAACCGCCGCCACCATTTTCCCCAGGCTTGCCAGCCGTTCGGCATCAAGGAGTTTTGTCTCGAGACGTCTTCTTTCCTCGGCCCGCGCCTCGATGATCTGATCCGCCCTGGTGACCAGAAGCCGCAGCAGGGCAAAGAGGCCGCCCATGATGGCAATTGATGTCGTGATGATGGTGGCCTGCAGCCTGATGATGGCGCGGAGATCATCAGACAGATCCTGAACAATTTCGGTGACGCCCATTATTACCTCCGGTCCTTTGTCGGCGGCGCTTTCCCGGGTGAAGGGGATATAGGTGTTCAGCTTGCAGGAGATGGCCGGCGAGCCGGGCAGCAGATTGAGCAGGGAGCCGGTGGCGGACAGCCGCGAGGCGTTCTCCCCATGGCGCGCTTTTTCGTATTCCGTCCCGCCCATGTCTTTTTTGCCGACCAGTTCGGCTACTGTGCTGTAGGAAATGATATTTTCTTTGGAGTCGTAAATCGTGACCGAATCCACCTTGAAACCGTGGGTGGTGTTGCGGACGACCGTATCCAATCGTTTGAACTGCTGGGGGTTGCTTAAGGCAATCTCGCCGTAGCGCAGAACCGCTGGAATCACGAACTGCTGGAATACCTGGTTGTTCAGATTTTTGGCGAGGAGCAGGGCATAGGATTCGCTGCGGTCGAGCATGACCAGCTTCGCCTTGTTGGAGATCATCCAGGAGAGAATCAGGGTGGAGGCGAGGATCATCGCCAGGGCCCCGAAGGAAAAGAATTTCACCAATCGGAACGGCTTGAGGCTGACCTTGTCCTCCTCCGCCTCGGCTGAAGGGAACACGGGATCAGTCGGCATCATGGCAAACCCCGCAACGCCTGCAGATGGACGGATCGCACGGTGTGGTTGTCCGGCCGGCCAGTGCTTTTTCATACTCATGCCATAGATATCCCCGGTCAATTCCGTGGTCAATGATCTCCCAGGGCATGAGTTCGAATTGGTCGCGTTGTCGGCCGGCATAGAAATCGGCCTGCAGCCCGTGGCGCAGCAGCGCCTTTTGCCAGGTCGGCGCCGTCGCCGTGCCTATGTCCAGCAGGGCAGAACCCAGCCGGCGGTCGCCGCGCGCCAGCACCGCCTGGAAATAGGTCTTTTCAGGGCGCTCGGTGGTGAGGGCGATGTTGGCCTCGCCTGCCAGCTGTTTCTGCAGATGGCGGATTTTTTCCCGCAGGCTGGCAACCGCGGCAAAGGGGTGGTACTGGAACGGGGTCCAGGGCTTGGGAATAAAGCTGTTGAGGCTAATGGTCATATGGCCTAGTCTGCCCTTGGCGCGGCCGTGCGCGAGGATTTTTTTCTTGACCATCAGAATCAGGTTCAGCATCTCGTCAAGATCTTGTTCGGTTTCGGTGGGCAGGCCGATCATGTAGTAGAGCTTCAGGTGCATGATGCCGGCCTGCACCAGGGATGCGGCGGCGTTCAAGATATCGTCTTCCGTTATACCCTTATTGATGACACGGCGCAACCGCTCCGATGCGCCGTCCGGGGCAATGGCGGCGCTTTTTAGACCGCTTTTTTTCAACACTTCGAGCAACTCAGGGCTGATGACATCGGCGCGCAGCGACGAAAAAGACAGACTGCAGCCATTGTCGAGCAGGTAATTGGCAATGGGGCCCAAATCACCGGGTTTTGCCATTTCCATGCCCAGAAGCCCGATGCGCCGGGCCTTGTCCGGCCGTTCGGCCAAGGCCTTGAGAATGGCGTCGACCGTCCAGAGACGTGGCGGCCGGTAGACAAAACCGGCGGCACAGAAGCGACAGCCGCGGCTGCAGCCGCGGCCGAGTTCGGTCATGTAAAGGTCGGCGAACTCAGCATGCGGCGTGAGGATCTGTGAATGGCCGGCCGCCTGTTCGGCTGTCGGCAGAATTACCTTTTTGATCCGGGTGGGAAGTCCAGCCGGTGCGGTCATGGCCGCCAGCGTGCCGTCGGCATTATAGGCAATCTCGTAGAAGCCCGGCGCATAGGTGGCCGGGAACCTGCTTGCTATCTCCCACAGCAGGTTTTTTCTGTCCAGGCCAAACAGGTGATCGACTAAATAGTCCAGGATCGGTGGGAGCGTCGGTTCGGCCTCGCCGATGATGAACAGGTCAATAAAGGGCGCCAGGGGCTCCGGATTGATGAAGGTCGCCACCCCGCCGGCCATGATCAAAGGTCGGCCCGGCGAAGCCGGCCCGGTGCCGGCCGCCCGTTCACTGGCCAGGGGGGGGATGCCGGCCATGGCGAGCAGTTTGAGCAGCAGCAGGTAATCGTGTTCAAAGCTGACCGAGCAGAGCAGGATAGGGAAGTCGCCGAGTGGTCGGCCTGATTCAACAGACAGAGGGGAGTTTTCGGTGTCCGGCAGGAAAATTCGCTCGGCGACTATGCTCGGATGGCGGTTGAGCAGGGCATATACCAGTTGAAATCCCAGGTTGGACATGCCTACCCGGTAGGTGTTCGGGTAGATGAGCCCGACCGGCAGTCTGTCCTTCCATTTTTTTTTCCAGCCGCCGGTTTCGCTGGCCAGAGAACCACCATCCGTGCCGGGAATTTTTTTATTATAAGGCGTTCGGCCCATGCGCGTCATCTGAATATGGCCGGCGGATTTAGGCAGGCCGAGCCGGCGGGGCCTCCTGCCAAGTTTGCAGGAGGCAGGAGCCCCGGGCGCGGGCCGATTCGCATTTAGTCGGCTGCCTGCCGCAGATAGGTTGGGGTCTCCAGATCAGCTTCATCAAGAAAATGCGGGAGTGGCAGGGTACGGCGGCCAGTATTGCCGGCATTGCCGCCGCGTCGGAAGGAGCCGCGGGGCTGCCGTTCGGCGTTGGTATTATCCTGCGTCTCCTCCGGGGGGGCGGAGGCGGCTGCTGCCTGCTGCGCTTCGGCTTGGGTATTGCTACGGACGGTCTTGAGAGGCCGCATGGGGGAAACCACCTCTTCGATGCCGTTGATGCCGGTGGCAATTACCGTCACCCGCAACTCGTCACCCAGGTTGTCGTCAAACAGGGCGCCGACAATAACATTTGCGTCCACATGAGCCTTTTCCTGAATCAGGGCGGAGGCTTCCATGAATTCGTTCATGGTGAGCGACTCCTGGCTTGCCGAGATATTAATCAGCACACCGCGGGCGCCGTCAATGCCGGAATCCTGCAGGAGGGGGTTGTCAATAGCCCGTTTGGCTGCTTCAATGGCCCGGTTTTCGCCGACCGCCGAGCCGGCGCCCATGATGGCCGGCCCTACCTGCTGCATGACAGCGCGCAGATCGGCAAAATCAACATTGATATGGCCGGGCAGGGTAATGAGATCGGTGATCCCCTTGACCGCCTGCAGGAGGACGTCATCCGCCTTTTTCATCATGTCCATCAGTTTGCTGCCTTTTTGCATGATGGCAAGCAGTCGGTCGTTGGGGATGGTGATGATGGTGTCCACGTGCTTTTTGAGTTCTTCCCAGCCCTTTTCCGCCTTCTGCATGCGGATTTTGGCTTCGAAAAAGAACGGCTTGGTGACCACGGCCACGGTCAGTGCTCCCATCTCCCGGCTGAGCTTGGCAACCACCGGTGCAGCGCCGGTTCCGGTCCCGCCGCCGAGGCCGGCGGTCACAAAGACCATGTCAGCGCCCTTCAGGGCTTTTTTTATCTCTTCGATGCTTTCCAGCGCGGCCTCTTTACCGCGTTCCGGGTCGGCGCCGGCACCCAGTCCTTTGGTTATTCCGGGCCCGAGCTGCAGGCAGATATCCGCCTTGGAGTTTTCCAGAGCCTGAATATCCGTGTTGGCGGCGATGAATTGGACGCCCTGCAGTTTGCTCTCAACCATCGTGTTGATGGCGTTTCCCCCGCCGCCGCCAACGCCGATGACCCTGATCCTGGCCAGTGGTTCGTCTGCCATTCTGAAAGACATCTTTTTCCCCCCTTGCTACGTATTGTTATGCTGCAGCCTCTGTTGATCGGTTCCTGCGGTGCCGATCCGCCCCAAGCCCTTCCTTACATGCCTCTGAAACGACTTTTAAACCATGAACCCATTCTGCCGACAACCGATTTTTCTCTGGAACGGAATCGCTTGCCGGTTGAGTTCCGGCTTGAATAGATGACCAGTCCCACCCCGGTGGCATATTGGGGTGTGTAGATGATTTCCGGCACCTCGCCGAGCCCCTGGGGCGTGCCAATGCGCACGGGCATGTCGAATATCTGCTCGGCAAGTTCGACAATATTGGTGAGCAGGGCGGTGCCGCCAGTAATAACCACGCCGGCATTGATCCGATCCTTGAACGAAGAGTCGACGATTTCCTGGTTGATCAGAAAGAGCATCTCCTCAATCCGCGGCTCGAGAATTTCACCCATGATTTTCTGGGAGAGGCGTCGCGGGTTGCGGTCGCCGACCGTCGGCACCTCAATGATCTGATCCTTGTCGATCATGGAGGTGAGGGCGGAACCATACTGGTTTTTCAGACGCTCCGCCTCCAGCAGGGGTGTCCGCAGGCCGATCGACAGATCATTGGTTAAATTGTTGCCGCCCAGGCCCAGCTCGAAGATATGTTTGATGGTGCCGTTTGAAAAGACCGCCAGGTCGGAAGTGCCGCCGCCGATATCCAGGAGGGCCACGCCGAGGTCCATCTCTTCCCTGGTCAGAACCGCGCTGGCCGAGGCGAGCGATTCAAGCACGATGTCCGAAACCTGCAGCCCGGCGCGATTGCAGCACATGATCAGGTTGTGGACCGCCGTGGCATTGCCGGTCACGATGTGGACATTGGTCACCAGTCTGACGCCGGTCATGCCCAGAGGATCCTGAATGCCGGTATGGTCGTCGACCATGAATCCCTGAGGCAGGACATGGATGATTTCCTGATTCTGCGAGATGTTGACCGCCCGGGCCGCGTCAATAACCCGGCCGATGTCTTCCCGGGTGATCTGGCGGTTCTTGATACCGACGATGCCAGGGCTGGTGAAGCCTTTGATATGGCTGCCGGCAATGCCGACGCAGACGGTGTTGACCTCGCAGCCGGCCATCTCCTCTGCCTCGCTCAGGGCACGACGGATCGAATCAACCGTGCTCTCGATATTGACCACCATGCCTTTTTTTATGCCTACGGAAGGATGGGTGCCGACCCCGATAATATTGATGTGATCGGCATACGCCTCGCCGATAACGGCACATATCTTGGTGGTGCCGATATCCAAACCGACAATCAATTCGCCGCGTTGTTCCTTCTCCATTCAGTTAACCCTGGGGTTGCGGTATTGCGCTCACTCTGCCGATCAATACCTGGTCATCCTTGTAGTGCATGTTGATGTAGTTCGTGGTGTTGAATTCGTTTTTCCGGTAAAGATCTCTCAATACGCTGACCAGCCTGCCGTGCTGTTTTTTGGAACACTCCTTGCCGAGATAGATGGGAAAGGCCCGATCGAGCAGAAAGAGGATCAACTCGTCATCCTTGGTGAGATGAATTTCAGAGATATTCTGGTTGGGGAGGTAGGAAGAGCCCCCCTTGGCAGTGAGTTGCAGAAAGAGCAGGGCCTCCTTGAGCCGACTGTTGCCCGCGGTGCGGTCCGGGCTGAAATTACCGGTGAGTACCGGATAGTCGATGTCGCCCGGCAGATTGGCCGGCCCGATGGTCACGCCATTCCGGTCGAGGAAAAAAAGGCCGCTTTTCAGGTTGATTAATGCCGCCGGCGTTTTTTCCCGCACCGCAATGAAAAGTTTGTTCGGCCAGCTGCGGGTTATTTCCACGTCTTCTATCCAGGGGTTTTTCCCCAGAACCGCCTTCAGTTCCGCGGGCTGCAATGCCAGCAGGTTGGTGTGGATATCCAGGCCACTCTGCGCCAGCAATTCTTTCTTGCTGGTGTGGTTGCAGCCCTCGATGTTTATGGCCGTTATCTGAAAGAAATCCGATTGGCACAATTCCTTGTAAACTGCTTTAGCGCCGAACCATAGTCCGCCGCCCAGCATGGTAAGGAGTATCGCCCAGAGGAACAGTCTGCCCTGGAGCCTGATGAGCATGGCGCCGAGCGGCTCCTTCTTGCAGCGGGCCGACCTGGCCTTGAGCTGTGCGGGTTGGTTGATGTGGAAAAGGTCATGCAACATTATGGTCAATTCCCGTTCTGTCCTAGGATATGAACTTCAGGTTCAAGGCGAATGCCGAATTTATCAAAAACTTTCGTCTGGATCTCGCGCATCAGGGCAAAGATGTCGCGGGCCGAAGCCGTGCCGGTGTTGACGATGAAGTTGGCGTGTTGCATGGAAACCATGGCGCCGCCGAACTTTGTACCTTTGAGGCCAGCCTCGTCGATCAACCGTCCGGCTGCCTGGCCGGCGGGATTCTTGAAAAAGGAGCCGGCGCTGGCCACCCCTTGCGGCTGTTTTCGGCGGCGGCTTTCCGCATATTCCCGGCAGGTGGACGCAATCATTTGGCGGTCGCCGTTGGCAACCGTCAAGATAGCGGACAAGACGATCCCCTGAGCGAAGTTTTCCCAGCGTCGGTAAGAAAACTTTAACGCGGGCCTTTCAATGACATGCAGGTCACCCTGGCGGTCGAGCAGGGTGACGGATTCAATCAGGGCACCGATTTCCCGGCCCCAGGCTCCGGCGTTCATGACGATGGCCCCGCCGAAACTGCCGGGAATGCCGACCGTGAATTCCAGACCGGTCAGCCCTTGATCCGTACAGTAGGCGGCCAGTCTGGCCAGGGAGGCCCCGGCCCCGGCCCGGAGAAGCCGGCCGGAGTCGGTCGCGGCGATTTCCTCGATCGCCGCCAGTTCGCCGTCAAGAATAATGACCGCGCCGGTGAGTCCTTCATCCGGCACCAGGATATTGCTGCCCCGGCCGATAACCTGCCAGCCGATGCCCTGGCCATTCAGCCAGCGGATCAGCCGGCTGAGTCCTTCTTGCTCTTGGGCGATCAGCACTGCCTCGGCCGGCCCTCCCACCTTCAGGGTTGAGAAGCGTGCCAGGGGGCAGTCCCACAGGATCTGGCCCTTCCAGATCTGCTGCAATTCCGTGGCATGGCTGTGCAGGCTTGGCATTGTTATCTCCTCATGGCAGGTCTTGCAGTTCCAAAAGCAGTTTTTCGCCTGTCCGCCAGATGTTGCCGGCGCCTAGAGTCAGCAGAATGTCGCGCGGCCGGCAAAGGGTTAAGGCCTGCTCGACCAGATCATCCGGGGTTGCTGCGTAGCTGGCATTCCGGTGGCCGTGCCGCTTGATGCCGGCAACGAGTTCCTCGGCTGTAATGCCGGGAATCGGATTTTCGCCGGCGCTGTAAATTTCGGTCACCAGCAGTATATCAGCGCCGTGGAACGCGGTACAGAACTCGTCGAACAGCCCCTTGGTTCTGGAATAGCGGTGCGGCTGGAACAGTACAACCTGGCGGCGGTCCGGCCACGCGCCACGTAGGGCGGAGAGGGTAGCCCGTATTTCAGTGGGATGATGGCCGTAATCATCAATCACCAAAATATGTTTCCTTTCTCCTTTCACCTGCAACCGGCGCTGCACCCCCGAAAAATTTTCTAACGCAGCGGAAATGGTCGCAAACGGGATATCCAACTCCAGCCCTACGGTGACGCAAGCCAATGCATTGTACACGTTGTGGGTTCCTGCCAAGGCAGAGTGTATTTCGCCGAGTCGTCGCTCTTCGGTCCAGACCTCGAAGCGGGTCGTGAGTTCGGAACTCCTGATCGCCCGGGCATGAATATTTGCCTGGGAACTGAGGCCGTAGGTGATGACCCGCTTGCCAATGGCCGGCAGGATGGCGGCGACCTGCGGGTCGTCCAGACAGAGGATGGCGGCCCCGTAAAACGGCAGCTTGTTGATGAACTCCGTAAAGGTGCTCTTGATATGTTCGAGGTCGCGGTAGTAATCCAGGTGTTCCAGGTCGATGTTGGTGACTACCTCAAGAACCGGAGACAGTTTCAGGAAGGAGCCATCGGATTCATCCGCCTCGGCTACCAGGAAATCGCCGGCGCCGAGTTTGGCGTTGCTGCCGCCGAAGCTGTTGACCTGGCCGCCGATGATGACAGTGGGATCAAGGCCGGCCTGCGCCAGCACCCAGCCCACCAGGGAGGTGGTCGTGGTCTTGCCGTGACTGCCGGCCACGGCAATGCCGTATTTGGTCAGCCGCATGAGTTCGCCCAGCATCTCCGCCCGCGGGATCACCGGGATGTGGGCCTCGCGGGCGGCAACTACCTCGGGGTTGTCGGCCCTGACCGCGGAGGAAGTCACCACCACATCGGCGCCGCGGCACCACTCGGCGTCATGGCCGATGTGGATGCTGCCGCCCAGGCTGGCCAGGCGGTCGGTTAGACCGGACTGTCGGAGGTCCGAGCCGCTGACCTGGTACCCAAGATTCAGCAGTACTTCGGCAATACCGCTCATGCCGATGCCGCCGATGCCGACAAAATGTATCTTGTTTTTCTTGTACATCCGGTTTCCTCGCCGCCTTGGGCGGTCAGAGAGGACAGTGCTGGTGTAATTTGCCGTCGGTCAATGCACCAGAGCTAAAGCTTCCCGGACAATGGCGGCGGTAGCTGCCGGTCTGGAAAGTTTTT
>MGTE01000015.1:3578-5355 GCA_001799275.1 Deltaproteobacteria bacterium RIFOXYD12_FULL_57_12 | reverse complement strand
GCCAGTACGCTACGAAGTTTTTCGTCCCGCAGGAGAACGCCTATCTCGTTACCCAGCTTTCCGCCGGTCAGGTCGGCCTGCCGGAACATGCGGGCCGCGCCGTTCTCCACCAGGTAGCGGCCGTTTAATTCCTGATGGTTGTCAGCTGCAAAGGGATACGGAATTAAAATTGCCGGCTTGCCGAGAACCATGAGTTCCGCCAGGGTGGTGGCGCCGGCCCGCGAGATCACCACGTCGGCCTGTCGATACACCTCGGGCATGTTCTGGAAGAAGGCCAGCACCCAGGCCTTGATCCCCAGCCGCGCATAGGCGGCCTGAACTGTTTCCTTGTCGTCGGCCCCGGTCTGGTGAATGATCCGCAGATTGTCCGGCAGGGAAGCTACCATGCTTTCAATTGCCTCTAGAACCAGGGTGTTGACCCGGTGGGCGCCTTGGCTGCCGCCCAGAATCAGGAGGGTCATGGTTTCCCGGTTGTCGGGCGCAGAACCCGCCAGCGCCAGAATTTCCCGTCTGACCGGATTGCCGGTTAATATGGTCTTGGCTGATGGAAAATACCTCTCACTGCCGGGAATGGAAACAAAAATTTTTTCAGCAATCCTGCCAAGTAATCGGTTTGCCAGGCCAGGTACGGAATTCTGCTCGTGGATGCAGGTGGCGATCCCGAGTAATCGTGCCGCAAGAATGACCGGGCCGGTCACATAGCCGCCGACTCCGAAAACCAAATCCGGCCCGAAGCGGCGAATAACCCGGCGCGCCTCCAGGATGCTGAGCGGCAGTTCGAAAAGGGTGCGGAGTTTTGCAGAGAGTCCCTTGCCTTTCAGACCTTGGCAGCGGATGGCGGTTGTTTTAAACCCGAGGCGGGAGAGCGTGGCCGTGTCCATGTGGCGGCTGGTGCCGACAAAGAGGACTTCACTGCCGGGCTGGCCCTGCAGGACAGCTTCGGCCATGGCAACGGCCGGGAAGAGGTGGCCGCCGGTGCCGCCACCGGTAACGAGCAATTTTAGTCCCTTATGCATTGTTTGTTGACAGTTTGCGGTAAAAAAATTCATAAACCTTACGCTCGCGAGACATGCAGGTGTTAACCGGCGTTAAGGGACTTATCCAGCTCCGCTGGGTCAGGGGGTTTCCGTTGTGCATCACTGACCGTTGTTGTCCTCTACCTGAAGATTTTGAACCGCCAACCTGAACATCTCGCCGCGATGCGAGTAGCTATTGAACATATCAAAGCTGGCGCAGGCCGGTGACAGCAGCACCGTGTCGCCCGGCGCGGCAAGCGCTTTCGCTCGGCGCACTGCCGCCTCCATGGTTGCTGCCTGCTGAATCATGGTCAGTTTGTCGAACGATCTGGCCATGATCTCGCTGGCCTCGCCGATCAGCACCATGGCCTTTACCTTCTGGCGGACCAGTTCGTGCAGCAGTTGATAATCGCCGCCCTTGTCACGGCCGCCGGCAATCAGAACCACCGGTTGCCGCATGGCGGCCAGAGCGGACTGGACCGCGCCGATGTTTGTGGCCTTGGAGTCGTCATAGAATCTGACACCATCAATCTCCTGCACAAAGGTCAACCGATGGGGCAGCGGGGTAAAATGCGCGAGCCCCGCCCGGATGCCGGCCGTATCGCAGCCCAGCAGGCGGGCGGCCAGGATGGCGGCCGCGCTGTTTTGAAGATTCGGCGCCTCGTCGAGGCCGCTGCCGGCCAGGTCATAGCATTCCTCGTCTGACGGCTGGCTATCGTCAAAGACGCCGGTCAGGATAATTTTCTTGCCCCGGACCGCGG
>MGTE01000015.1:387-3409 GCA_001799275.1 Deltaproteobacteria bacterium RIFOXYD12_FULL_57_12 | reverse complement strand
CGGCCGGCCGGAAGCCGTTGCGCCCTCCGGCCGTGTCAAGCTGGAAGCTGCTTGCCTCGATGACCGCGACATCCGCATCCTGGGGGCCGGACAGATAGTCGAAGAGCGGGGTGCCGATGTTGCCGCCGACAAAGGTTTTTTTGCCAGCGGCCGTGAAGATGTCGCCCAGCATGGTGGTCACCGTGGTCTTGCCGTTGGTGCCGGTCACCGCCACCACGGGTGTCTGCAGATATTGGGCGGCAATGGCCAGTTCGCCGACCACGGGGATGGCCCGGCGGCGCGCCGCCTTGAGCGGCTCGATATCGAGGGCGACGCCGGGGCTTACCATCACCAGGTCAACGGCCTTGAAGAATTCGCTGGTGTGGCCGCCGGTTTCCAGCGTGACTCCCTGATTGCGCAGGTCGGTCAGCAGCTGCTGGTCAAGCAGTTCGGCTGGGCGGGAGTCGGAAACCGCCACCCGGGCGTCGCAGCCCAGGAGGAATCTCACGGCCGATGTGCCGGATTTTCCCAGGCCGACCACCAGGACGCGGATTCCGGGGCGGATAAGTGCTGGAGTCGTCGGCATGAGGTTTTTCCTAGCGCAGTTTAATGGTGCCAAGGGCCACGAGACCCAGGATGATCGAGATGATCCAGAAGCGAACCACCACCTTGGGTTCGGCCCAGCCTTTTTTCTCAAAATGGTGATGAAAGGGGGCCATGAGAAAAATCCGCTTGCCGCCGGTCATTTTAAAATAACCGACCTGCAGCATGACCGACAGCGCCTCCATGACAAAGATGCCACCGACAATGGCCAGTAGAATCTCCTGTTTGGTGATGATGGCGACCGTGCCCAGGGCGGCGCCAAGCGGCAGGGAGCCGACATCGCCCATGAATATCTGGGCGGGAAAGGAGTTGAACCACAAGAAACCCAGGCCAGCGCCGGCAAGCGCGCTGCTGAAAACCGCCACTTCGCCGGCTCCGGAGATGAACGGGATATTGAGGTAGCCGGATAATACGGCATGGCCGGCCAGATAGGAGAAGACGGCATAGACCGTGCCGCTGATCACGGTCGGGCCGGTTACCAGACCGTCAAGACCGTCGGTCAGATTGACCGCGTTGGAGGAACCGACGATCACCAGGATAGCGAAGAGGATATACCACAACCCCAGATCCGGATGGATGTTTTTTAGGAAGGGCACGCTCAGATGGCCGTCAAATCCGGGGTGTGTATAGAGAAAGACTCCCACCATCGAGGCGCCGATAATCTGCATGATCATCTTGCCGCGGGCACTGAGGCCGTGGCTGTTTTTCTTGCTGATTTTTCGAAAGTCGTCCACGGCGCCGATGGTTCCGAACCAGAGTGTCACGCAGAGGATAAGCCAGATGAAGTGGTTGGTCAGATTGGTCCACAGTAGGGTGGCGTTGACAATACTGAAGAGAATGAGCATGCCGCCCATGGTCGGCACACCCCGTTTGCTGAAATGGCTCGCCGGGCCGTCGTCCCGGACAACCTGACCGATCTGGTGATGGCGGATGAAGCGGATAAAGGGCTCTCCCAGGAAGAAGAGAATGAGAAAGGCCGTGACCGCCGCGCCGATACACCGGAAGGTGATGTAGCGAAAGACGTTGAAGATGGCAAAATCGGAGCTGAGCGGATATAGAAAATAATAGAGCATTACGCTACCTTTGATAGTTCTTCAAGAACGGATTCCATGCGCATGCCGCGGGAACCCTTAATCAGCAGCCAGTCGCCGGCCATTACTTCCTTGGCGCCCAGCAGCTTTATCAGCCAGCCGGTCATGTCGTTTTTCTCGGTAAAGGCCCGAGCCCTGGCTGCTGGCAGACCCGCTGCTCTGGCCGCTTCGATCATTGCCTCGGCATAGGAGCCATAGGCCGCCAGAAAATCGCAACCCAGCCGGGCCGCGGCCGTGCCGATGTTTTGGTGGGCGGCAAGGCTGTAATCACCCAGTTCGAGCATGTCGCCAAGCAGGGCCACGGTTCGGTGCTCATTTTTTACATCCTGCAGGGCGGCGAGGGCGGCAAGCATGGAAGAGGGATTGGCGTTGTAGGAATCGTTGATTACCTTGAGGCCGCAGGCTAGCCGTTCGATTTTTGCCCGTTTCGTGTAGGGCCGGTATTGTTCGAGACCAGCGACAATGTCGGGCAGGCCGATGCCGGCCACGTACGACATGGCGGCCGCGGCTAGGGCGTTACCGACATTGTGGCGGCCGATTGCCGTCAGCCGCACCCGGCCGGCTTCCCTACCGATTTGCAGGGTGAAGGCGATGCCGTGCTCACCAAGATTTTTGATGCGGGTGGCCCGGATCAAAGGTTTGTGGCGCCGGCCGGCCGGGGTGGCGGCAAAAACGATTTTGTTGTGGGAATGCTGTCTGGCCTGGGCCCGCACCATGGGGTCATCGCCGTTGACGATCAAGGTGCCGGTTGGTTTGGTGCCGCTGAATATCTCGTTTTTTGCCCGGGCCACGCCGGTGATGCTGCCAAGGCCGGCCAGGTGGGCCGCCTGGATATTGGTGATGCAGCTGATGTCCGGCGCGGCAATCGCCGCGAGTCGGGCGATTTCGCCGGGCCGGTTCATGCCCATTTCCAGGATGGCGGCCCGGTGGTCGGCCGTCGCCCGCAGCAGGGTGAGGGGCATGCCGATTAAATTGTTGAGATTGCCCTCGGTTTTGATGGCGGCCATTTTTCGGGCAATAATGGCGGCGGTCATCTCTTTGACCGTGGTCTTGCCGGAGCTGCCGGTGATGGCGATGACCAGCAGTTCGGCAAGCAGCAAGCGGTGGAAGGCGGCAAGGTCGCCCAGGGCCTGAAGGGGATCGGCAACCAGGATGATCGGCACGTCCTGCCAGGCGGCCGCACCATTCGGGGCAACGTCCGGCAGGCGGTTCAGCAGCAGGCCGGCCGCGCCCTTTCTGGCCGCTTCGTCCGCAAAGGCCACGCCATCGAAATTTTCGCCGCTTAGGGCCACGAATAAATCGCCGGGGCGCATGGTGCGGGTGTCGGTGGAGATCGCCCGAAAGCGGTC
>MGTE01000015.1:0-368 GCA_001799275.1 Deltaproteobacteria bacterium RIFOXYD12_FULL_57_12 | reverse complement strand
CCAACCACCTGGCCGCCGGTTGCCGCAAGCACCGTTTCCAGGGTCCAGGCCGGTTGTGGCCGGTTGCGCAGGCCGAGTTGTTTTCCGGCCTCGATTCGGTCGTCAAAGAAATGTCTCTGGCTACCGATGATCTGGTAATTCTCGTGGCCCTTGCCGCTGATTAAAACCACATCGCCGGCCCGACAATTGCTGATCACCGCCCGGATCGCCTGGCGGCGGGCCGGGATGATGTCATAGCCCTTGCTGTTTTTGCGCAGGAGGGTTTCGATGGCGGCGCGGGTCGGCAAGGATTGCCGAAGCCCCTGCTCAATGGCGGCGAGGATCGCGGTCGGATCTTCGGAGCGTGGATTGTCCGAGGGTGCAACGGC
>MGTE01000014.1:20164-21455 GCA_001799275.1 Deltaproteobacteria bacterium RIFOXYD12_FULL_57_12 | reverse complement strand
TCTTCAAGGCGGGCCGCTTCTTTCCCCCCGGCGGTCAGGGCCATGGCGCACTTGAAGATCAGGCTGATTTTATCGGTGGGCACCCGTACCGTAACGGCCTTTAGACCATGTAAGCCCGAGGGGGCACCGTGCATGTTGCCCCGCAGATAAGGCACATAGCGCATGTCGTTCTTCAGGATATGATCGGTCAACCAGGTTTTCAAAAAGGCCTGGACTTCGGGGCGCCGAAGCTGGTTCGGTTGTTCCTGGTTGATCTGGATCAATTCGTAGACGGTTAGGGCCAGCTTTTGATGCTGGGCCATGTGCTCACGGAGTTGGGGATAGCCTGCCGCCTCCATGAACCCTTCCTCGCGCGCGAAGTGCTCTTCCACATAATGGGACAAGGCTTTGAGATGATCGCTGATGGCCGTGGGCTCTTCGCCTTTTTGCAAGGAGTCGGAGAGGGCGTTGATGATATCAACGAGCATCCGGTGGTCATTGTCGATGACCCGGATATTCATCTGCAAATTATCTGACCATGTGATCAGCGGCATGCGCAGTCCCTTCATGTCCCAAAAACAAGCATACCCGCTTGATGCCGTGGGGTCAAAGTCAGCGTCTGGCCAATCTTGACGTCGGGATCAGAGAGAATTATCTTCATCATGGTTGTCGGTGCCCAGGATGGGGCCGAAGACCACGGTTTCGCCCATGTGGGGGACCGGGTGGGGCCAACGCCCACCTTAGCGTCATGTTGCTTAACAGCGAAAGGATATGACGGATGTCGATTAAGACCACAATGCCCGTATTGGCGGGCGATGGCGGGTTGTCCGCCTATCTCACCGAGATTAAGAAGTTTCCTATCCTTGAGCCGGAGGAAGAATACCGCCTTGCGCAAAGATTTCATCAGCAAGGCGATGTCGAGGCCGCTCATCGGCTGGTGACGTCCCACCTGCGTCTCGTGGCTAAGATCGCTATGGGCTACCGCTACTATGGCCTACCGGTCGCCGATTTGATCTCCGAGGGCAATGTGGGCCTGATGCGGGCGGTGAAGAAGTTCGAGCCAGAAAAGGGCTTCCGCCTGTCCACTTACGCCATGTGGTGGATCAAGGCCTCGATCAACGAGTACGTTCTGGCGTCGTGGTCGCTGGTCAAGATGGGAACCGTGGCCGCTCAGAAGAAGCTGTTCTTCAACCTGCGTCGCATGAAGGCCAAGCTTGGCCATTACGACGATGGCGATCTGTCGCCTGAAGCTACGCGCTCGATCGCCAAGGGGCTCCAAGTCAGCGAGAGCGAGGTGGTGGATATGAACCGC
>MGTE01000014.1:19102-20147 GCA_001799275.1 Deltaproteobacteria bacterium RIFOXYD12_FULL_57_12 | reverse complement strand
TCTTGTGGACGAAGGCCCCAACCAGGAGGCCCGCCTGGGAGACCGCCAGGAGCTGACCTTAGGGCGTCGTCTGCTGCGTGACGCCTTGGCCCGCCTGAACGAGCGGGAGCGCGACATTATCCACCAGCGGCAGTTGGCTGAAGAACCGGTCACCCTGGAGGAGTTGGGCGAGCGTTACGGCGTCAGCCGCGAGCGGGTGCGCCAGATCGAGGCCCGCGCTTTGGACAAGCTCAAGACAGCTATGCGGGCCGCCCGTGACGCCTTGGACGCTCCTGAAGTGCTTTTGCCCGCATAACTTTGGCTCTTCGAAGTTTGACGTGGAATTGAGAAATAGCCTTGCGGGCTTAATGTTTGCCCCTCTCCACCCGCGTGCGGGGGGAGAGGCTGGGTGAGGGGGGCGCTGAGTTCTGAACACCCTCACCCTCCCAGCCCTTTGGGCCGGGCCCCGCCCTCTCCCGCACGCGGGCGAGGGGATCAGAACGAATCCCCCTTCGTCGCGTCGAGGAGCCATAATTTTCTTCAAGGTGATGACCGTCACAGTATCTTCCCGATCTCTCGTGTAGGGTCATGACATCGAAGGGAGACGGGGGTCTCCCCAAGATGTGAAAACAAACCATGAGGAGTGAAGTTTATGACCAATCTGTATCTTAAGGCTCTGGAACTCAAAGCCCGTTTGACCGCCAATGACGAAGGCGCTACCGCCATCGAATACGGTCTGATTGCTGCCGGTATTGCTGTGGCCATCGCGGCCATCGTCTACACCGTGGGTGACGACTTGGTGGCCATGTTCGAAGAAGTTTCCACCGGCATCCAGGGTCGCGGCTAATCCCCGGCTCAAGGACCAAAAGGCGGGCCGCGCCGCAACGTGCGGCCCGTTTTCTTCCCCCCTTTACATCAAATTGATCAATCACCCATTCAGAAACAAAACGAATCGGTGTATGATCTAACCCATGCGCGGCTCGGTGGGGACCGGGGCGCGTTCACTTTGAGGAGGATACTCATATGTTCAACAAGCTTTTTGCCCGTCTGGCCAGCAACGAAAAGG
>MGTE01000014.1:15863-19031 GCA_001799275.1 Deltaproteobacteria bacterium RIFOXYD12_FULL_57_12 | reverse complement strand
GCTGGAAACGGAAGGATTCGGCCCCTTAGCCGGCTCATCGGTGCTGCGCACCAGCGCCACTGCGCCGCCGAGAACCAGAATGCGGTCGGCGCCGTTGATTGAGCCGTCCAGAACAGGAGATACCAGCCAGACGTAGCCGTTATCACCGAGCAGCAGGTCATTCTTATCCGTTGCACCGCCGTCGGCCGTCGCATTGTCGCCGTAGATCGTGTCGCCTGCCGTGCCGCCCATCGCCGTGTCGGCACCCGCATTACCTGAGATAGTATCGACACCACCCAGACCATCGGTGAACGACTCGATCAGGTCGAGCGTCGTCAGATCGAGCGTGCCGGTCAACCCGAGCAAGAGGTTGCGATCGGCCGCGAAGTCGAGCTTGCCGTTGTCGCCGAGAATCACGTCGTCACCGTCCAGCGAATTAACCGGAGAGGCCGCATCGCCGTACAGCGTGTCGCCCGCCACGCCGCCGAGGATCACGTCAGCGGCGGCGTTGCCGGTTATCGTGTCAATGCCACCGGTGGATTCCGCCGTATCCGTGGTCGTAATCAACGACACACCGGTGCCCAACGCCTTGAGTAGCGCGGCACCACCGTACGCTCCCCTGGTAAACACGTCAGCGTTGTCGCCCAGAAGCATGTCGCCAAGATCAGCACCGGCGGCGCTTGCACTGGCGTCATCACCGTAGATGGTATCGCCGCCGGTGCCACCGATCGCCACATCCTGTCCTTTGTTGCCGGTAATGAAATCGGTGCCACCCAGGCTGTCCCGATAGGAACGGATCAGGTCGAGGGTCATGCGGTCGGTGTCGACCCGGTTGTCGTAGTTGACTCCACCAGGCAGCGTGAAACGCAGTTCGCCGTTGTCACCGAGCAGAATGTCGTTGCCGTCGTGGGCGATCGTTGTCGCGTCGGGCACAGCGCGGTCGCCGTACATCACGTCCTGACCGCCGTTGTTCACACCGCCCAGCATGATGTCGTTACCGGCGTTGCCCGACATAGTGTCGGCGCCGCCAGCTGCTTCGACCTCTGACGCTTCGTCAAAGTCGAGATCTCCGAGGTTAATCGAGTCGGTGGTCTTGATGCGATCGACCGCCGTCCCCGTGGTCATTTCCGCCACCTGCACCTTGAGCCGCCCGACCGTATCGATCAGGAAGATGTCGGCATTATCGCCGAGCATGATGTCCTCACCGTCGGCCGCGCCACTCGAAGCGGTGGCATCGTCGCCGTACATCTCGTCGCCGCCGGTGCCGCCGATCAGCACGTCATTCCCCTGCAAGCCGGAAATGATATCGGTGCCGCCCAGTCCGTCACGATAGGAACGGATCAGGTCGAGGGTGTCGAGGTTGGTGTCGCCGGCGTAGGCGAAGTCGAGTTCACCGTTGTCGCCGAGAATCACATCGTCGCCGGCGTTGCCGTAAAGCACGTCGACGCTGCCGTTCACGCCGCCAAAGATGACATCGCTGCCGAGTTCGCCTTCGGCGTAATCATGGCCGCCGGTACTGTTGGATGTATCGGTGGTACGGATCAGCTCCTTGATGCCGAAGTTGTCGGGATGGAGCGGTGAATACCCGGCGAAAATGATCTCGCCGTTGTCGCCGACGATGATGTCGTTGTCGCTCGCACCATCGTCCGTCGCGCCGCGGAACGCCCCGACCCCGTCGATCCCCTGGCTGATGTCGACCACCTTGCCATGGCCACCGAAGAGGAAGTCATTGCCCCAGCCACCGAAGAGATAGTCGTTGCCGTTGTCCCCATAGAGGGTGTCGTCGAAATTCGTGCCGACGACCGGACCAAGAACCGTTGAGATCGAGCGGAACCTGCGCTGGTCGAAGGTGATCATGCCGCCATCGCCGATCAACACGTCCTCGCTGATATCCGTCGGCCCATTCGCGTTCGCATCCGGCAAGCGCGGGTCAACATCGCCGCCCATCAGGTCGTTGCCGCCGCCACCGAGCATGATATCGTCCGCTGCTTCGCCGGACATGATGTCGTTGCCGTCTTCTGTCGTGACATAGGTGAGGATGAGATCCATCGTACGGATGTCGTCATCACTGAATTCACCCTCTATAGCTTTCGCGGCTGCCAGCAGGCTGTTCCTGATTGCCGGACTGATGAGCAGATCATTGTAGATGACTTTGAGGCCGATGCTGCTGTCATTGGGGTCGAGCTTGGCCACCAGGCCGTCATCGCCAAACATGATGTCGTTGCCGGTGCCGCCGACCACCAGGTCGTCACCGGCGCCACCAAAGAGGATGTCCGGCTCGGTCAGGCCGAAGATCTGGTCGTTGTCCTCGTCGCCGAACATGATGTCGGCGCCACTGTCGCCCTTCATCACGTCGTTGCCGGCATTGCCGTGGATATAGTCGTTGCCGGACCCACCAGAGATCACGTCGGCATCTTCGTTGCCAGAAATGGTGTCGGCCTGGTCGCCGCCGAAGATGGTGTCCTTGTCGGTGACGGTATCGCTGAGGGTGATTGCGCTCCCTTTGGTGCCGCCGTAGATTTCGTCGAAGCCTTTACCGCCCAAGATGATATCGTCGCCGGCATCGCCTTCCATGATATCGTCGCCGCTGCCGCCGAACATCATGTCGTCGTTGTCGCCACCGTGCATCTGGTCATTGCCGCCGAAACTCAGATCGGTGGCGTGGAACGAAGCCATCAGCGCGTCGTAGATTGCATCGATCGCCGCACTAATCTCCGCCGGCGTGTCGGGATCCTCAGTATAAACCTCCGCCGCCACATAGGCGGCCGGGCGCAGACTGGCGACATCGATATGACCGTCCGGACCTGCGGGTGTGTATTCGAAGCGGCCGCCATCGCCGATCAGGATATCGTTGCCGGCATCGCCCCAGAGCTTGTCGTCGCCACCGCCCCCAATGATGATGTCGTCGCCGCCTTCACCGTGAAGCTCGTCGGCGCCGTCCGCCAGGGTGACGCGGCTGGTGATGTACGGCGTGGTCACGTAAGCGGAGACCGGCACGTTGCGCCCCTGGTCGCCAAAAATGATGTCCTGGCCGCCACCACCGCGGATGATGTCATTCCCCTCACCGCCGTAGATGGTGTCATTGCCGTCACCGCCCTGGATGGTATCGTTGCCGACCCCGCCGATGATCGTCCCTTTGCCGGTGCCGCCGATAACTGTGATGATATCGTCACCGACCCCACCTTCCAG